>CAYMGG010000006.1:17184-44649 GCA_964389915.1 uncultured Planctomycetaceae bacterium | reverse complement strand
AATCGCTTTTATCCAGCGATATTTCAAAGCGTTAGATTTACGGGACACAGCCTAAGTTACGAATTGGAAATGGCGTATAATCTGTCCATTTGAACGCTCGAAACGGCGAAGCTGGGCGAGAGTTTTTTGAGGGGGTCCGGGGGGACTTTTTTGCAAAAAAGTCCCCCCGGAATCAGCCGCTATCAGATGGAATCGGGGTTAACGCGCCAACCACTGACCGACTTCGTAAAGCCGGCTGACCGCCGCATCGTCCAGGGCGGTGCCGATCACTTCGATCTGATCCACCGTGTGCTGCAACTCCACGCCTGGTTCCTGTTTGGCGCTGCGGATGCGGGAGAAGCCGATGAACGGCAGGGAGTGGGTCCGCTGATAGGCCGGATTCAGTTCGGTCAGGCGCCCGGCCGGCCGGCCGTTGAGGTAGAGCCGCAGTTCGGTCAGATCGTAGACCGCGACGATGTGATTCCAGCCCGGCACCAGGCTCTGGTCCGAGGTCAGATCCCGTTTACCGTCGGCCATATAGGAGCGGGCCACGATCCGGCCGGCCGGGGTGATCATCAGCTGCATGGGACCGACATTGGTGTTCTGCCACCAGTCGCCGTCCTCATAAAGAGCGGCCAGGTCCTGATTCGGGCCGGCCTCCCAGTAGAGGCGCAGGCTGAAGGTGGTGCAGCCGTGCGGACCGGACTTGGGGCGCAGGGCGAGGCGCCCGCCCTTGCCCAGGCGCACGCCCGTCCCCCGCCAGCCAGGAACCCAGGCATAATCGCCCGAAAGCAGGCCGTAACCGAGCTGATTGCCCGTGCCATTAAAATTGGCCCGGTCGCCCAGACCTTCATCCAGGACGAACAGGTAATAGGGGATCTCCGCCGCCGGCACCTCGGCCGTGACCACGTCGGCGGCGGTGAAGGGGTTGACCGAGCCGGAGGCGGTGGCGTCGCGGAAATCGTCGAATGCGCCGTGGGTGCGGATGAAGCGCACGGGCAGCCGCTGCTGCGGATCGGCGATCACAGCCGGCTGGTTGGCGGCCGGCCGGCGGTGCACGGCCACGGGCGCGGACCAGGCGACCTTGCCGGTGGCGGTCAGGCCCCAGGCATGGAAGACGCGCATTGTCTGCGGGGTCGGATCGATGGGCACCTGGCGGATCAGGTCCGCGGCGGCCGGCACGACGAAATCCCGGTTCGGGTCGGTCAGGTCCGTGGTCAGCCGGACATCGAGCAGATATCTCTGGCCTTCGCGGGTGAACTCGCACAACACGGGTTTTTGCAGCAGGGCGCCGATGCTGGTCACGGCCAGCGGCTCATTCTGGCCATTCAAGCTGAAGGTGATGGCGCTGTCGCGCTTGGCGGTCAGGCGATAGACCCAGGGCATGCGGGCGATCCAGGGCTTGCTGGGACTGTTATAGATGATGGCCATTTCAGACTGGCCGCCGGGGCGGAACGCCTGGCTCAGGTCGGAACCCCAGACTGAATAAGCGTCGTTGATGAACCCGTCGGCGACCGTCAGCCGGCCGGGGATGTCCTGGGCGCTGGTGGCGCCCCAGTGGCCGTCCTTTGCGACATTCTGAGAGGACTTCGCCGCCGCATCGGCGGTGATTCCGGCCAGGCATTGAACCCGCAGGAAGACCCGTTCGCGGCCGGCGGCCGGGTCGTTGGTGTCGTCGGCCCGAAACGCCCCGAGCGGCAGCTGGCTCTCGGCCAGCGAGAGCCGCCGCCACTCCTCGGCGCTTTTGGCCTGGAGTTTCAGGGTCGCCAGTTCTCCGGTCTGGACCGTCGCCGAGCGGCCGTCGCCCTGGGGCGCGCTCAGGGCCAGCTCCGCCTCCGGCGCGACCATGTTCAGCGAGATCGTGTAAGGGGTCAGGACGTGCAGCTTATTGTAGCGCAGCCGGACCGGAGGCAGGCGCAGCGAGGTGAAGACTTCGCGCCGCGCGCCGCAGACCGGATCGAACGCGGTCACGCTGATCACCGGCGAAACCACCTCGACCCGGCCGGCGACGGGGGTGGTGTCCCACCGGGCTTCGACCAGGGCGTCCTCGCGCTCGTGGCGGATGCGAGCCAGGCCGCCCAGGGTGACCACCTCCTGCCCGGCCAGGTCCTCCAGACGGACCGTATATTTATAATCCAGCGCCAGCTGGTCGCGCTGAGGCAGGACCAATAGCTGGAAGAACCACTCGTCGCCGTAGAGCACCTCGGGATTGAAGGCGGCGATGAAGTGCGGCTCGGCAAACGGACTGTGTCCGGTCCGGGCCAGGTCGCTCAGGTAGCGGCAGGTCTCGGTGTAGCCGTAGGGGCTGCGGCTGGAGGGAAGCATCAGGGTTTCGGTGATGTCGTTCCAGGTGGCCAGGGTGATGATCCGGTAACCGAGCTCGAAGGCTTCCTTCAGGCTGTCGTGCATGCGGCGGATGCCATAGAACTTGTCGTGCGTGGCCTGCGTGAGCCGATTGGAGCTGTCATAGCCCATGGTGACCGCGGGAAAGTAGGTGAAGCGGGGCGCAAACGGCGCGGTCTGGTCGCGCACGGCCCGCAGGGCGTCGTAGCGGTTGTCCAACGCCCGGTCGCTGAGCTGGGAAGCGCCGTCCCAAAGGGTAGCGCGCAGCCATTCGTCATTCTGGGGACGGTACGGCTCGAAAGGCGCGACCGGATAGTGGTAGCCGTGCTTCTGGGGCGGCATGCCCATGATGAATTTTTCCACGCAGCCGATGGCCGGGGCGAGGATGGGATTGACGCCGCGCTTTTTCAGATATTCGACGGCTTTCTTCTGATTCTCCGGCGTTTTGGCCCAGGGGATCTCGCCGTAAAAGAACTGGATCTGCCGGCCGTTCAGGTGGAGGCTGTGGCGATTGTCGCGGTATTTTTCCGCAAAATCGGCCAGGATTTTGGCGCCCTGCTCCGGATCGTCGGGCAGCTTGCCCGGCGCCTGGCTCCAGTCCGGGGCGACGTAAAAAATTTCGCCCGTCTCCTCATACACCTTGGCCGCGGCCTCGAACATTTTCGGATCGGGAAAAGACAGCATCTGAAAGCCGTTGACTCCGGCGGCCAGCGCGGCGCGGATCTGGGAGACATATTCGTCGAGGCTGTTACCCTTCGCGCCCTGGACCAGAAACGGCCAGGCGTCGGAATTGCCCTGGAAGTGCGGGTGGGCGTGGACGTGACCGAGCGGAATCTGCGGCATGTAGTGGCCGAAGACCACCACCGGCGCGTTCTCGTGCCCCGGCGCAGGCGGATAGAACGCAGCGGCGGCCGGTTCGGCCGCGGTGGACAGGCCGGCGGCGCAGGCCAACAGCAGACCGGAAGCGATGGCGCGGGTGAACATGAGCGTCTCCTTGGGGCAAGAGGGGTCAGGGATTGGCCAGCCAGAATTCTTTATCCGTGTTGAGGACCGGATCACTGGTCGTCCGGGTGCCGAGATGGCCGTCGAAATAGAGAATGTTGGCCAAGCGGCCGTGCTTGTAGTCGATCTTTGAAGCGGACGAACTGCCGATGGCAAAGCCGGAGCTGAACACGTTGGTGGTGGAGGTGTCGGGTTGGACGGATTCGGTGACAAAGCACTTCTGGCCCAGCGGGCCGGTGAGCTGGCCGACCTTCTTGTAATGATTCCACCAATTGGTGCCGCCGCTTTGGATCATGACCATGGCCGCCAGGTGGTAGCTGTACACATAATTGCCGTTGCGCCAGAGGGTGAAATAATCGGCCATCTTGGTCACGCCGGTCGGCGGGACCGGGCAGGTGAAGACATTGGCCATGGGTTTGCCGCCGGAACGGTTTTGCGTGTATTCCCCGGTCGGTTGGCCGACCTGATCGGGGGCGTAAAAACGCGCCCAACCATAGACCGGATCGCGGTAGACCGGAGCCTCCCAACTCGCCCCGCAGGGCGGGATGTATTCGGCGTAGTCGCCGATGTACATCTGCGAATACACGCCCAGCTGGCGCAGATTGTTCCCGCAGCTCATGCCCCGGGCCCGGGCCAGGGCCTGCTCCAGCGTGGGCAGAAGCAGGGCGGCCAAGGCGCTGATGATCGTGGTCACGACCAGCAGCTCCACCAAGGTGAAGCCGGCCTGGGCCCGCCGATTACGACGGTTTTGCTCATAAATCATCTGATAGGTCCTTTCATTTATCGGTTCCGCCGCCGGAGCTTTGAATTCAAGGTCGGCAGGCGGAGGATAGAGGGCGGATGGCTGGACCGGAGCTTCAGCCGGAAGCTGCCGGGGTGAAGCGGGAAGCGCCAGACATTCGGCCCGGTCTTCGGGGGCGCGGTCCGCTTCCGCCCTCTGACCTTCGTCTTCAGCCTTTTCCAGCTTTTCCGGCCGCAGGTCGCGCCAGGTCTGATCGAGGCGGGTGACCAGATATGCTCCCCGCGGTTCGACGGCCGAAAGGTTCAGGCTGGCCTTGTGCAGCACGCAGCCGCTCGGGGCGGGTTTGCGAAAGTCCGGCGGCACGGTCAGATGAACCACGAAATCCGGCTCGCCCGGTCCGGGAGTTGGAGCCCCGGCCGTGGCGGGGGGCAGGCCGTGCGCCCAGAGGGCGCTTGCGTGGCTGATGACGCCTTGGGGCTGATCGTTCTGATTCCGGCTCCAAAGGAACCAGCGGGTGAAGGTCGAATCCAGGTCGTCGGCAAAGCCCGGCCAGCGATAGAGGCCTTTGTCGATGGGCAGCCAATTTCCCGCCTGGCACTGCCGGGCGCAATTGTTGGGCGAGTAGCCGGCCTGCTTGGCTTGCTTGGCGGTAAAATAGCCCGACTGGGTTTCCGCCAGGCGCAGCAGGCGGTGCTTTTTCAAATCCAAATTGATTGGCGGTCGAGGCATTTTTAGCTGCCGGATCAGGGCCTATGGAATACCTCAACCCTAATCCCCCCCAATCGCAACTTCAAATTCTTTTGCCTTTCGGGGTTTGCTAAAACTCCTCATTACCACCCAGACATCTAAGCGGAATAATAAGCGCTCAAGCCAGATATTGCCTTATACGAGAATATGTTAAATGCTGTTTTGAAAAATTCATGAGTATATTTAGCTAGATACTATATGTTCATAATAAAGCGAAATGGAAGCTTTCTGCTAAGTCGAAACAAAGAGTCCAAGGCAAGTAATTTATTTGCCGGCAGGGACAAGTCGGTGAGAGTTTTTTGAGTGGTCCAAGGGGAACTTTTTGGCCGAAAAGCTCCCCCTGGATGAGTTGGGAATGCCGCCGCTCACTCGCCGTTGTCTTCGCGACCGATGGTGAACCGGTATTGGCCCAGCAATTCCATATAATTGGTTTTGAGGCTGATCAATTCGATCCGGTTGTTTTCCAGATCGTTTTGGGCGCGGATGTATTCGAGAATGTCGATCTCACCATTCTCCCAGCGGTCGGCATAGAGTGCGGCCCGCCGGGTGCCGATTTTGACCCGCTCCTCCTGGAGCTTGATCAGACTGGCCGCCTCGTCCAGCTTACGGGCCAGGGTGCGGACGTCGCGCTCTTTCCCCAGCTTGAGCAGGCTGATATTGAGTTCGGCCTTCTCCACACCGTTAAGGGCCTTGAGGTAGCGCGCTTCGTCGGACTGGCGGCCCAAGGTCCAGGAGAGGGCCATGCCGACCTGATGGTCGCTGTCTCCGTCGCCCAGGTCCAGGCCCGAATCCGTGTCGCGGCTGGATTTGGCATACAGCCGGACCTCGGGCCGGACCTTGGCCCGCAGCATTTCTGCCTCGCGCTCGGCCTTCTGCCGGCTAAGGCCGGCGTTGAGCAGCTCCTCGTCATTGACAAAACAGAGGCGGATGTCGGAAGCGGCGTCGACCGTTTCCACGCGGAAGGAAAATTCCGCATTGATGTTGATCCGGGCCGGCATCTCCATGCCCAGCATCTCCTTGAGCTCGTCCAAGGCCGACTGGATCACGATCTTGGCCCGCAACACCGCCACCTCGTTCTCCGGAACCTCGATCTCGGCGGTGGCAATGTCGAGCGGCCGCTCACGCTCCCGGGCATGCTCGAGGTTCTGGCGGGCGCGTTTGAGTTGCAGCTCCTTGACCTTGAGGGTCTGCTTGTCGCGGATGATGGCGTAGTAGATGGTCTTGACCCGATAGACCAGCTCCCGGCGATAGCGGTTGGCCTGATTGAGGGTGATCACCTCGTCGATCAGGCTGTTGTCCAGATTGAAGCGGGTTTCGAGCGTGCCGCCCCCGCCGAGGATCACCTTGGAGATGCCCACCGAGAGCTTGGCCGTGCTGTCGACGTCGTAATTCCAATAGTCGGTGGCGCTCAGGCCCGCTTCGAGCGCGAAACCGCTGGTCAACTTGCGCTTGAGCGTCAGATTGCCGCCCAGGGAGCTGGCGCTACCGGCGGCGGTGGCGGCATTGCGGCTGGCCCCGGCCTCCAGCACCCAGGCGAACGCCCCGCGCTCGATGGCCGTGTTGAGTTTTTGGCTGGCGGCGGTCAATACCTGCTTCTTGAGCTCCAGCGAGTGCCCGGCGGCGTAGCCCAGGCAGTCGGGCAGCGACATGACCGTGACCGAACCATCGTAGTCCTCGGCCTGCGGGGTCTTGATTTCCGGTTCTTCGGCGGCAGCCGGCGCCGGCTCGGCAGCGCCGAGGATGTGGGTCGGAAGCGCGGCCAGCAGAAGCGCGGCCAACCCGACGAAGCGTCTTAAACGGGGTTTATTCATAGCGGAGCGCCTCCACGGGCTTTTTCCGGGCCGCCTGGGCGGCCGGATAGAGGCCGAACACCAGGCCGGTGGCGGTGGCGGCCAGAACCGAGAGCAGGACCATGAACGAGGAGATCACGACCGGGATGTCCAGCAGGTGACAGGTGACGACGACCACCCCCAGCGAGAGCAGGATCCCCACCCCGCCGCCGGTGACGGCGATGATCACCGATTCGGAGAGGAACTGGCGGCGGATGTCCCGGCGGGTGGCGCCCACCGCCCGGCGGACGCCGATCTCCCGGATCCGCTCGGTGACCGAGGCGAGCATGATGTTCATGATGCCGATGCCGCCGACGATGAGCGCGATCGACGAGATGCAGATGGTGAGGATGTTGAGCAGCTCCTGGGCCTGCTGCTTCTGCTTGAGCAGGTCCAGGGGCACCACCAGGTCGAAATCCTTGACCCCGCCGTGGGTCACGGTCAGTTCGCGCCGAATGGTGGTGCCGGCGTCGTAGAGCATCTCTTCGGTGGCCAGCTGGAACTGGATCTCGTCGAGCTCGCTGCGCATGTCGAGTTGGCGGGTCCGCCCTTGCAGGGTTTCCAGGGGAAGCAGCACGTCGAAGTTAGCGTCGGCCACGCCCGAGGCCTCCAGGCCTTTCAGGTCGACCTTGCGGTTGGCGAGGACGCCGACGACCGTATACGGCGCGCCGCCCATGAGCAGCTGGCGGCCGAGGGGGTTGGCCCCCAGTTCGCCGGCCACGCCCGCGCCGATCACCACCACCCGGGCGCAGATGTCGCCGTCGGCCGAATCGAGAAAGCGGCCCCGCGCCACCCGCAGGTTATTGACGCCCAGGTAGTCGCCGGTGACGCCGACGAGGCGTGGATTGAGCGGCCGGCCCCCGAACAGCACGCTCATCTTGATCTCCCGGCTGGCGGCGGCCTTGGTCACGCCGGGCACGGTGCGGCAGAGCAGCTCGAAGTCGGTCCGCCGCAGCCCCTGGGAACCCCCGATGCGCGCGTCGGTCAGTTTCTCGCCCTCCAGCCGCTGATCCTGGACCCGGACCAGGTTGGCGCCCAGAGCCCGGACTTGGTCGGCCTGCTTGCGCTTGCTGCCCAGGGAGAAGGAGGACATGGCGATCACCCCGGCCACGGCGATGACGATGCCGAGCATGGTGAGGGCGGTGCGCATCTTGTGGGCCAGCAGGCCTTCGCGCACGCCGATGCGCAGCAGGTCGATCAGGGACATGCGCCGGGCCGAACCGATCTGCGCCCGCAGCGACGCGGTCTTCGCCCCCCGGACCAACCGGCCGGAGAGTGTTCGCTGCTCCGTCGTCGCGGGCGGGCGATGGCCGGGACGATCGTCAACGATCCGACCGTCGCGGAAGGTGATGCGCCGGCTGCCTTCGTCCGCCAGTTTCGGATCGTGCGTCACCATGACGACGGTATAGCCCAGGTCGTTCAAGCCGAAGAGCAGTTCCATCACCTCGCGGCCGGTGGCCGAGTCGAGGTTGCCGGTCGGCTCGTCGGCAAAGATGATGGCCGGTTCGTTGACCAGGGCTCGGGCGATGGCCACCCGCTGGGACTGGCCGCCGGAAAGCTCACTGGGGCGGTGTGCGCCGCGCTCGCCCAAGCCGACCTTGGCCGCGTAACGGCCGGCCAGCTCCAGCCGCCGGGAACGCGGCAGGCCGGTGTAGACCAGCGGCAGGGCGATGTTGTCCAGCGCGTTCAGGTCGCCCAGCAGGTTGAACTGCTGGAAGACGAAACCGATCCGGCGGTTGCGTAACCGGGAGAGGCTCTCGTCGTCGAGCCCGTGGACCGGGATGTCGTCGAGGTAATACTCGCCCGTAGTGGGCGCGTCGAGGCAGCCGAGAATGTGCATCAGCGTCGATTTGCCGCTGCCGGAGCTGCCCACGACCATCACGAACTCGCCGCGCCGGATCTCCAGGTCGATGTCCGCCAGGGCGCGGACCACGTTGTCGCCCATGACGTAGTTCCGGGTGACGCGGCGCAGGCGCATGAGCGGGGCGGGGTCAGGACTCATTCGCCGCCTCCTGGCGCGGGATCAGCACCGTGTCGCCGGCGGCCAATCCCGAGGTGACCTCGAAGTAGGCGTCGTTCAGGTAGCGCCCCTGCAACTCGACTGGGGCGGGCTGGAGCAGCCCGAGCCGCTGCACCGTGAAGCGGCCGCCCTCGGCCGTCACCGCCTCGCGGGGCAGCACCAGCCGGGGCGCCTCGGGCAGGATCTCGATCTCGACCATAACCGACATGCCCGGCCGCAGCTCCACCCCTTCGGCCGCCAGGCTGACGGTGCAGTTGAACATGGTGACATCGGTCTTGCCGCCGCTGTCGTAGCCCCGCGGGGCCACGTCGGCCCGATCCCGGCCCACGCCGCCCACATCCAAGATCCGGCCGGCGAAGGTCCGGTCCGGATAGGCGGACAGCCGCAGGCGCGCCGGCCTGCCGGCGCGAACCAGATTGATGTCCGCCTCGTGCAGCATGATGTCCACTTTCATCAGGCCCGGGTTGACGATGGTGGCCACCCGGTCGCGTTCCCACTTCTTGACCCCCGGCTTGTACTCCACCCACTGGTCGCCGCTGCGCCAGTCGCGATAGAGATTGACGCGCAGCACGCCGTCGGCCGGCGCGGCGAGGGCGGCGCCGGCGAGCTCCTGGCGCAGGTTGGTAGTCTCGTAATCCAGCTCCGCCAGCCGGGTCTGGGCGATCTTGAGGTTGTTGGCGATATGCTCGAGCTTGCGCTCGTTGGCCCGGGCCGCCCGCGCCAGCAGGGCCTCGTAGCGCTGCACCGCCCGGCCCAGTTCCAACAACTCCTCGGCGGGCCGCCCCTGCTCGCGCAGGGCCAGTTCGTTATCCGCCTCCTCGAGCCTGGCCTGGGCCACGGCCGACTGGCGCTCGTAAGTTTCCAGCAAAGTCGGGGAGATGAAGCCCTTTTCGCAAAGCCGTTTCTGGCGGGCCAACTCCTCCTGCGCGTCTTCCAACTCGAGTTTGGCCAGCTCCTGCTTGATGACCAGCTGCCGGCGCTCCTGGGGCGTCAGGCCCTGGCGGGCAGTGGCCTCTTCGAGCTTGGCCACGGCCAGCTGCTTCTCGAGCACGGCCCGTTCGTTGGCGTCCCGCAGCTTGGCCAGGGCCATTTCCGCCTGGGCCGCCTGCCGGTCCATCTTGGCCGATTCGACCTCGAGGAGCTGCTCTTCCAGGCGCTCGGCCTGCTCGCTGGTGTCGATCCGCACCACGATGTCGCCCTTTTTCACCCGCGTGCCGCTCTTGGCCATCTCCATGATCTCGCCGGAGGTGGTGAGCTCCACCGGCACGGATTCCTGATTGCTCAACACCCCCCGCTCAGAGAGCGTCACCCCGACCGGCAGCCGCTGCGCCGTGCAGGTGGCCGGGGCCGGGGCGTTCCCGCGCCAATAGCCGAACCCGCCGACCAGGATTCCGGTCAGCGCCAGCAGGATCAGTCCCCAGACGTATCGCCGCTTCATGTCGGCCCCGTTTTATTTCTTGAAGGGGAAGGTGACCTGGGCCACGGCGCCGGGCTTGAGCTTGATGCCTTTCTGCTCGGCGACCTCCACATGCACGAAGAAGACAGTCTCGCCCAGCGGTTCGTGGGCCGAGTACAGGCCGCGCTGGGTGTCTTTTTTGCGTTTGCTTTCGAAAAGGAATTCGATCTCGGTGACCGTGCCGGCGAGGGTCTCCTCGCTGAGCGAAGGGATGCGCACATCGACGGGCATGTCCGGCTTGACCGCGGTAAAATACTTCTCCGGCACCTCGATGCGGATGAACATGCGCGAGATGTCGGCGATCCCGATCGGCACGAAACGGTAGCCGATCACCGTGCCGACGCTGGCCTTGGTGATGGTGCTCTTGCCGTAGTCGTAAATCTTGTTGTACTGCACCACGCCGTCGCGCGGAGCGGTCAAGGTGAGGTTGGCCAGTTGTTCGCGCAGCTGGTTGAGCTGGCGGCGGCGGTGGGCCTCCTGCTGTTCGGCCCGGCGCTGCTCCTGGGCGCGGCGGACCTCGTCGGTTTCGGTTTCTTTGGTCAGGGTTTCGACCCGCCGCTGCTGCCGGAGCAGGGCCAGGCGAGCCTTCTCGCGGTCGACTTCATCTGCGCCCCGGCGTAATTCGGCCAGGCGGAGGGCGGCCGCCTCCTGCTTCAGCTGCGAGCGGTGCACGTCGCGCCGCAGACGGGCCAGCTCGGTGGGGGAGACGAAATCCGCCCGCCGTGCGGCCATCCGCTCCAACTCCTGGGAGAGGCGCTCCTCCTGGATCTTGGCTTCGGTGGCGGCCAGCGCGGCGTCGAAAATGCCTGGCGAGTCCCGGCCGTTTTCGGTGACGTCCAGGTCGATCTCGGCGATGGTCAGCAGGTTGGTTTCGCGCCGCAGCTGGAAGGTCGACTCGCGGGCCTTGAGCTTGGCCTCTTCGGTCAGGGACTCGAGGTTGCTCTTGGCCTGGCGGTAGAGGGACTCCTGCTTCTTGATCTCCTCCTGCGTCTCGCGGGTGTCGAGTTTGGCCACCACCTCGCCTTTTTTGGCGAAGGTGTCCTCCGGCATTAGCCAGGAGATCTTCTGCCAGCGGTAGATGCGCTTGACCGTCACGTCGGCCGTGTCCACCGGGGTGAGATTGCCCGTCCAGGTGGCCAGGCCGCTGTTCTTGGCCGCCAGCTCGGTCACCTGATCGGGGAAGCTGCCGTCCGGAGTGACCCTGCGCCCCAGCCAGGCCGAGTCGTCCAGCAGGAACCATTCGTCCACGATGCTGCCGGAAACCTTTTGGAAGACACCTTCGACGGCTAGGTGGAACTGGCCGTCGCGCTCCTTCAGATAGGCGAGCGGCACGGCCGGGCCGGAAAAGGTCTGGCCGGAGGTCAGTTCGCAATCGGCGTGCATGCCGATGCGCAGCCAGTCCGGCCGGCGCTTGGGCTGGATCACCAGGTCGTAAACCATGACGCCGGACTTCTGCCGGTCGCCCCAGTCGACCTCCTCCTTCTCGCCCTGGTCGTGGGAGAACTTGCTGATGCTCAGGATCGTGCCGTCCAGGGGCTCGGCCTTGCGGGTGTGGCAGCGCAGGCTGACCGCATCGCCCGGCTGAAAGAACTTGCGTTCGCTCTCTAGCAGCATGCCCTTGAAGGCGATGGTCTCCAGGTTCGGAATCTCCATGAACGGGGCGTTCTTCCACATCTTGCTGCCACCTTCCAGCACGTCGACCTTGAACTGGCGCATGTGCAGCAGGTAGCCCGCCAGCGGCGAGGGGAGGGTGGTCTTCTCCAGCTCCTCGCGCTTCTCCTTGATCTTGTTGTCGATGATCTCTTTCTGGGCGGCCGCGCCGCGCTTCTGGATCTCCGAGATGAGGGCGTTCTCCTCGACCTCGTGCTTGAGCTTGTCCCGCTCCAGCTCCAGGTTTTCGATCTGTAGCTGCAACTTGCGCAGGGTCGACTCGGTGGCCGGCAGTTGGGCGTATTCCAGATGTCGCCGGGCCTGAGTCAGGCGGGCCTGCTGGAGGCGAAAGTCGCTCTCCTTGGCGTCCCGTTCGACTTTGGAGATCATGTTGCGGGCCAAACGGTCGTCGGCCTTGGCCAGATCCTTCTGGGCCGCGTCGAAGGCCAGTTCGGCCACGCGCAGGCGGCCGGCGTAGATCTCGACTTCGTGAGGATCGGGCAGGGCCTGGTACCGCTCCTGCCGGCTTTTGAGCACGGCCAGGTTGTCCTCCAGCTCCTCGAGTTCGTCGCGCAGTTGCAGGTTGCGGTTGCGCAGCTCGGTCAGCTTGCGCGCCAGCTGCGCGTCGACCACGTCGCGCCGAAGCAGCTCCGCTTGTAGCTCGCGCTCGAAGTGCTGGCGGTCGAATTCGATGACCGTCTGGCCCTGCTTGACGTAACTGCCGTCCGGGGCGCAGGAGACGATCTGCGGCCAGGTCAGGGGGTTGGTGAAGGTTTCGGCCTTTTGCGCGAAAGCAACGGCCCGCAGGCTGGTCCGGTAGGTGAAGGTTTTGGACACCACGGTTTCGCCGGCGGCGAGCTGGTTACAGCCAAACAGCGCCAGACAGACCGCGTTAAAAATTACGTTTCGCCAACCGATCGTCACTATGCTGATCCCAATGCTTCTGGTGCCGGAATCGAACGCTTAAGGGGTTTTTTCTGCTTATTAGGATCAACCGAAATCGGCCAAATAAAAGCAAAATTTGCCAATTTTGCTCGTTTTTATGCCGTGAGTTGATACGCCTGACTAATATTTCGCGGGCCAAGCGCGGCAGAGTCGTTCACCCCATTCCGGCGGCGGGACTGGCGGCAGGCGGATTGCAGGCTTGAATGGCGAAGGGTTAGGCACGGTCAATAAGTAAAGTATGCGGTTTGATCCGGCGTCGCGGCCACGCTTTCGGCGTTTCGGCCCAAACCGCCGGCCCAAACGCCTTTCGCGGCGCCGCTCCTGGACTGAAACTGGCATACTTTATTTATTGACCGCGCCTTATAGACCCCGACGCCAGATGTCTTCGGCCGAGCCGAGGGCGTAGGGCGGCAGGCCCGTGGTGATGACGTCGCGCCAGGCGCTGACGTGCAGATCCAGCCAGAGCAGATTGTTGGCGCCGGCGTGCACTCCGCCCAGGTACGTGCCGCCGCTGCCCATGGTTCCGTTGTCGTAGGCCGAGGAGAGGAGGCGGTTGTAATTGGTGCTCACCTGCATGGAGCCGGAGCCGAAACCGCATTCCGACACGGCAAAGGTGGTCGAGGCAAACCGAAACTGTTCCAGGCGGTAGAAGACCGTGCCCCAGGACGGGCCTAGAAAGCCGTTCATGCCATAGGAAGGCCGGTTGACGAAGAAGGAATTTTGAAAGATCCGGGCCATTTTGTCGGCCTGGACCTGGCAGCGCAGAACCTCCAACGTGGGGTAATTGGAAGTGGCCGGCTTATGGTCGGCCAGGTAGGGATGGACCGAAGCCCACCACCAGGGCAGACCGGCCCGTTCGACCGCGGGCAGGAAGTTGTAGTCGTCGCCATACATCGACAGGGCCAGGCCGATGTTCTTCAGCTTGTTGGCGCAATTGATCTGCCGACCGTAGACCTGGGCCTTTTGCAGCGCCGGAAACAGCAGGGCCGCCAGCACCGAGATGATGCTGATGACGACCAGGAGCTCCACCAGCGTAAATGTGCCGGCGTTGATGAGGATTGGATTGCGTTTGCCTGAGCCGGCCATGTCCGCTCCTTATGCAGTTTAGTTCGAATCATTTACCCGGTTATCCGTGGCGACGATGCCGTCGGCCGGTATGCCCCGGCCGATGACGAAGGCCCGATCCGCGAGTTTGAGCGCCTGCCGGATCTCGGGAGTGATTCCCGGGGCATACGTAACTTGATTGGCTTGCAGCGTAACCTGGGTGGCGTTGGCGAGGAAGAAGCCCGGACCTTTGGTCGCGGTGATTTCGTTATTCGCAAAGACGATTCGCGAGTGGTTGGGCCAGGTTTGGGACTGGGGCCGGCCCAGGCGCGATTCGTTCAGAAGGATCACGGTGGCGAAGAGATCCTCCGGCACGGCCGCGCAATCGATCCTTTGCCGCAGCAGCGCGGCGGTCAGGCCCTGATAAGCGTCGGACAGGCGGTTGCCGCGAATTTCGAGATCTTCGCAAAGCCCGCCTTCCAGCCATTGGCACTGCATCGAGATGCTCAGCGCCGGACCCTGAACGCGCTCGACCGTATTGCCGGCAAAAAGACCGTGCCCGGTCTGGATGCGCCCGCCCCGGGCGGTACCATTGGCGAAGACGCAGTTTTCGATCCGGAAATTCGCGCTGGCCGTTTCCGGATAGAGCACATTGTCGAAGGTTTGGGCCGCAACCGGCGTCTCCAGGCGCACGCGGAACATGGCCTGGGCGCTGATGCCGTGGATGCCGATGGTACGGGGCGAGTCCTTGACCAGTTCCGCCAGGTCGGGACGTTCAATCTTTTCCACCGTCTTGGCCCGGGTTTCGCCCCGAGGCTCGCCGGTGTCCGCGGCATAGAACTTGAGCTGCGCGCCGGGATAGAGGACGCAGTCGGCCTCGAACGGCGCCCGCAGGCAGAATATCATCTCCTCCAGCCCGACGGTTTCGAGGATCACGCTCATCGTCCCGCGGAGATTGAAGAAATCGTCCCCCACGTATTCGGCCCGGCAGCCGACGAGCTGCGGCCCCTGGCGGCAGAGATACGAATGATAGGCGTCGCCGTTGGTGGCCAGCAACTGGCGGCTCTCCGGCTTGCGGCCGACCACGCAGTTCTCGAACCGCTGCCCCCCGCGCCAGTCGTGGTGGCCCAGGTCGGTGAACGCCCCGCCCGGCGAGGAGTAGACCCGCACGTTTTTGAGCGTTACGCCGGAACATTTGAACAGCAGGATGGCCGATCCGGAGGTGCGGTGTTGCAGGACCACCCGGTCGCCGACCTGTAGGCCGTAATCCGCGTATTGAGTAAAGGCGGTCGGGTGCGGATAGACGAACGACGGCGCGTCGAGGTGAATCCGGTATATTCCTTCCCCTAGATTTTCGATCCGTTCCGGCTTTCCCCAGCGCGTCATTTTGATGGCGGTTCCGTCGGCGCAGAAGAAGACGACCGGCAGAGGCTCGGATTTCTTTTTCAGCACGGGATCGAACTCGATCTGTTCCAGCGGCAGAAAGCCCGGATCGGTCTGGTAATCGAAATAACTGCCGCCCAATTGAGGATCGCTGTGGATGGCCAGGACCTTGCCCTGTGTATATGGAAGGGGGTCATATTCGATCGTCAACCCGTCGAGCTCCAGGTTTTCGCACTCCTTGATCAGCAGGCCGAACTTCCAGGCCTCGAAGATAAAGGTCGCCCCGGTCGCGACGATCCGCAGATTGCGTAGCTTCTCCCAACTGGCCAGGGTCCAGGCTTGGTTCAGCGGGAACCGATATTTGCCGGGGGGAATGGTGAATTCCGCCACGCCGGTCTGGGCGGCGGCGGTCAGTTTCTCCTGTAACTGCCCGGCCGCGTTGCGCTCCGCCTGAAGGCCGGCGGCCTCCGCCGCCGGTTCGGCCGCCACCGCACTGACGAACAACAGCCAGCCGGAGACCAATGAGCATAGGAGTCTGGTTTTCATCGGGTGTCCTTTCGGGAACGCAGATGACCGGGACCGGTTTCAGGGGGAGCTTTTTTGCAAAAAAGTTCCCCCTGGCCCTCTCAAAAACTCTCATCTTGCTTGGCCTTTTCGGGCGTTTAAATGGGCAAATTCATTGCCATCCGAAATTCGGACCAATTACTAATGCCGTTTACTCGGCATTTTGCCCATCTGAACGCTGAAGTCGGCGAAGCTGGTTCAAAGTTATTTGAAAGAGTTTGAGAGAACTTTTTTTCAAAAAAGTTCTCTCAAAGCTTAACGCTTATAGCGTAGCCGTAAATGTTGCAGTTGACCCAGGTCGCGGTTGGCGACGTCGATCCGCCAGAAGCCGCGCCCGCTGCGCCGGGGCGCTTGCGCCTCCAAGCCCTGCCCGCCGGCCAATTCCAATTCGCCGGGGTATTCCACGAACAGCGCCCCTTCGCGGGCGCCGGCCGGATTCAGGGTGCAGAACAGTTCGCCGCCGGCGGCACGGAACTCGCACACCTCCGCCGCGCCGCACGAGATGTGCAGCGTCGAGCCTGTGAAGACTGGCGCGTCGGCCGATTCTACCGCGGGCGCAATCCGCAGGACCGCGCAGCCATGCGCAGGGATTTTTCTTAATTTGATCTCCGGCCCTTTGATCTGGCGGCAGGTCTCGTCCCAGAAGGAGAAGACCCGCCAGGTCGGGGCGTCGCCCAGGCCGGCCTCTGGCCCGGTCAAGGCCAGGTCGCGCGGCACACCGGCCGAATTGTACAGGCCGACCGTGGCCGAATCACCCCACGGCCGAAGGGCGGTGAAGCCCATCAGGCGGTGAAGCAGATCGGTCCCGCCCCGTAGGGAGCGGCCTTTTTCCGGTGCGGGGGGCAGAAGGATCTCCAGATTGCGCACCCGGTCGGCGGAAGGCTGCTGCCAGATTTCGCTGGAAAACATCACGAATCCGCCGAGCAGGCCGACGAAACTATGCCAGGTGCGCCACTCGTCTTCGTTCAGCCGCCCTTCGGGCCCGAGATAGGTCACGTCCGGATCGGAAGCGTACCAGATGCCGTTGGCCGGACTCGACGAGCCGGCGATCCGCAGGCAAGCGCTGATGCAACAGGTATGCGCCGCGCTCCAGACCGAGCAGGAGTCGGGCGCGATGCGCGAGCCGTCGGCGTAACCGAGCGTGCCGCGCGTGAAACCGGAGCAGGAGAGCAGATAGTTCTCCTCGCCCAGGGTTTCGCGGTACAGGGCGTACAACTGCCGATAAGCCTCCAGGTGCGTCAGCGAACGGTCGTGCAGACAGGCCTCGGGCGAGATGGTGTTGAAATCGATCTTGAAATAGGTGAATCCATCCCGCTTGAAGCGCTGCAACAACTGGCGCAGCCAACGCCGGACCTCCGGGTGGGTGGGGTCGAGCCAGTGCGAAACCGGCCCCCAGTTGCGGGCCTCGCCGGCCAGTTCGCCTTGGGCGTTGCGCTGGAACCAGTCCGGATGACGGCGGTGGATTTCGGTCGATTCGTGCACGGCCAGAGGGGCCAGCCAGATGCCCGCCTGCGCGCCCGTGGCCCGGATTTTTTTGACCAACGGCCGCAGTCCGCCGGGGAACTTTTCATTACCGGTCCAGTCGCCTACGGTTTTCTGAAAACCGTCGTCGATCTGGATGTACTCCAGCCGGGCCGAAGCGGGCAGTCGGTCGGCCGCTGCGCAAAGCTGGCTCACGTCCTCGGCCGTAACCCCCGGGCCACGGCTGTACCAGCTGCACCAGCCGACCCCGGGCCGGCGGGTGGTCCGGGCGCCGTGGGTCGCCGCCAGCCAGCGCAGGGCCAGCTCCTGAGCCGGAACGTACGGCAGGCAGATCAGGGCCATTTCCTGCAATTCGCGGGTTTCTCCCGGCTGCAAGCGCACCCGGTCGAGTTTTTCCACCAGATTCAGCTCCGCCCGGCTGGAGTCGACCCGGCCGCGATAGGCCAGTTCATTGCAGGCCGCGCCCGCCGGCGCGCAGAGCAGCCCCTGCTCGCCGCCGGCGCTGTACAGGGTCAGAAAGTCCCGAAAACAGCGCCAGCGCCCGTCGCGGTGGTAATCGTCGGTCGGCAGTGGGAAGGGCACGGGCATGCCGAACCCTTTCCAGACTTCCAGGGTCTGTTCGTTGGCGCTGGGCAGCTGTTGTTTGAGATTGCCGCCGCGGCTGCTCTCCCCCATGGTCGCCAGCACCCAGTCCACCGCATCGCCCGCGCAGGCGAGATACTCGCCGTTGGCCGCGGGCGGCCAGACCACTTCTTCCAGATGGACGTCGGTGGTCCCCAGATTCCGCAGGCTGCCGCCGCAAGTCAGCACCGGCAGGTGTTCCGGCAGGCGCAGTTGCCAGGTGAACTCCAATTCCTCGGCCAGACGCCAGGTGAAACGGATCTGCTTGGCCCGCCCGGCATAGGTCTCACAGGACTGGGTGCGGACCTGCGGTCGGCCGCTCGGAGGCAGGCGGCGGGGATTGGTGCCATCCGGGGCGCAGACCACCAGCTGCGGCCGGCCGGTGGTCAAACTAAACCCGGGGGCTGAAATCTGGAGGCCGGAATCGCGGACAGTAAAGGTGATGAGACCTTGCGGATCGGCGTGTTTTTGTTTGAACATGGGTTCTCGCTTGCGGGCCTTTGAACTTGAAGGCAGTCTATCCCGCCGCTAAACTCGGCGCAATGGAGCCAGGTGGGATCGCATGGAGTCTGGTGGGATGGGCCATACCGACAGTCCGGTGACGGTTCAAGCGCCGGTCCTTTCGTTGTTGCGCGACGTGTTGGTCTATTACTCCGGCGCGGAAAAATGCCGCCGCGGCCACCGCTGGGGGCCGCTGGCCCGCGATCATTACGTCATCCATGCGGTGTCCGCCGGCGCGGGCGTGTTTTATTACGGGCAACAGCGCTGGGAACTGGCGGCCGGCGATCTGTTTCTCATCCGGCCCGGAATCCGGACCGAGTATGCGGCCGACCGGGAGTCGCCCTGGGAGTATGCTTGGCTGGCCTTCAACGGCCTACAGGCGGAAGCGCTGGTGCAGACCGCCGGCTTTCACTCCCGACCGGCGCTGCGTTCGGCCGCGGCGGTGGAGCGAATGACGGCCGGCCGGGCGCGCCTGGCCGAGGCGGCCCAATTGCCGGCCGTCAGCCGCCAGCTGGCCGAAGCCGCGGTCCTGTATGAAATCCTGGCGGTCCTGGTCCGCGAGAATCGGGAACGCGAGGCCGCGGCCGCGACCGAAAAGAGCAACAGCAACGCGCACATCCAGCAGGCGGTGGATTTCATCGACCGCAATTTCAGCCGCGAAATCAGCGTCGGCGAACTGGCCGCCTACGTCGGCCTGGATCGCAGCCACCTGTCGCATCTTTTTGCGCGCATCCTCAACACCTCGCCCAGCGCTTACATCCAAACCCGGCGGCTGATGAAGGCCCGCGAGCTACTGCTCAACACCACGCTGTCGGTCAAAGAGATCGCCTATTCCTGCGGATTCACCGACCCGCTGTATTTCTCGCGCTGCTTCAAGAAAATTCATGGCTGCACGCCGACCAGCCTCCGCCACTAAGTTCTGTCTGCCAGCAAGGACTTAAGAGCGCCGGCCGGAAAAATGGCGTTTGTTGTCGACGAAACTGAAGCTTTCGCTCATTTATGGAATTGGAACCAGGTCATTCCGATTTGGCGCGCTGGAATTCGCGGGGCGTCTGGCCGGTCATGCGCTTGAACTGGCGCGAGAAATAATTGCTGTCGTTGAAGCCGCATTGGAAGGCCGCCTCGGTGATCCGCTCCCCGCGCTGGATCATCTCCGAGGCCCGGGCGAGGCGCACCCGGATAACGTAGTCCAGGGGCGAGTGGCCGGTGAGTTTACGGAAGACCCGGGTCAGGGAACTCTCCGACATATGGGCCATCTCGGCCAGTTGCTTCACGCTCAGGGAGCTCTTCACCGCCTGCCGTTCGATGAAACTTAAAACCTCGCCCAGACGCATGAGCGGCTGGACGTCGGGGTGCCGCGACTGCGAATAGCGCCGCGATAGGAACCCGATCAGGTTCATCAGGTGTGCCCGGGCCAGGAACCGGTAGCCGGGCGGGGCCTTGTCCAATTCCTCCTGCAACTGGGCAATCAGGGCGACGGCTTCGGCCAATTCGCGGGGCGGCAGGCGCAGCCGACCGCGGAACCGGCCGCGTTCGCGCAGGTTGGGCTCGACCAGAAACAAGACCTGATAGCCCGGCACGTCCCGCAGTTCGGTCAGCGGCAGCCGCAAGCGCCGCGGATCGAACAGAATATTGAACAACCCCAATTCCCGCGTGTCGGCATACCCGTGGCCCATCTCGCCGTGAATCAGAAACACGTCTCCGGCCTGGATCGGATAGTCCTCAACAGCCGTAAGGTGCTTGCCCTGGCCGGAGAAGATCACCACCAGCTCGTGAAAGGCATGCTGGTGCAAAATCGAGGAATTGCCATGGCTGGCAATACGTCGACAGACCAGCGGGAAGGCTGGATCGGGGAATACATCGCGGCCGATAACGGGCATCTTCATTGCCTGGATCGTGCTAGTTTTTAGGTGAAAAGTCAAGGCCGAACCGTCCCGCCCGGGCTAGGCTCGAATTGTCACGCGAGTTCACGGTTTTAAAAAGGAGAGAATCGTGGGGGCGGAATTGAAGCTCAAGGCGCCGGTTCGGGTCGGCGTGGTGGGAATGAGCGGCATCGGCAACACGCATGCGACCAGCTATAAGCAGGACGCTTTGGCCAAGTTGGTGGCGGTCTGCGACGTGGTCCGGGAGAAGGCCGACGAGGCGGCCAAGAAGTACGGCGTCAAAACCTATTACAGCCTTAAAGATATGCTGGCCAACGAAGAGCTCGACGTCGTCGACGTCACCACTGGCGGCTACGAGAACGGCAGCTGGCACTTCGAGCCGACCATGGAGGCCCTGGCGGCCGGCAAGCACGTGCTCTGCGAAAAGCCGCTCTCCAACGACATCGGCGAGGCCCGCGAAATGGTCCGCTACGCGGCCGAAAAAAATCTCTACCTCGGCTGCAACCTTAACCATTACTTCACCGAACCGGCCGAGCGGGCCAAGAAATACATGGCCGACGGCCAGATCGGCGAGTTGATCTACCTGCTCTTCAAGATCGGCTTCCACGGCGGCGAGCAGGGCTACGCCCTCAAGCCCAGCCCCCGCTTCAACCAGCCCTACGCCCACATCAAGGCTTTCCTGACCCATCCCTTCAGCGTGATGCGCCATTTCTGCGGCGACATCACCAAGGTCCAGGCCTTCGCCGACAAGCCGGGCTTCCGCCGCAACCAGGGCGATCTGCTGCTTTCGGTCAACAGCGTCCACGTGACTTTCGCCAACGGCACGGTGGGATATCTGCTCAGCCATCGGGGCGACGCGCCCTGGGGCCTGGGCGGCTGGTGGAGCTGCGAAGTGGCCGGCAGCAAGGGCACCTTCTGCATTGAGAACTGCGTGGAAAAGCTGCATTACTGGGCGGCCGCCGAGGGCGGCAAGGCGCCGACGCCGGAGACGCTGAACACAGGCGTCACGGATTTCGGCGCTACTTTCCCCCGCCGGATCCACGCCTTTTTGGAGGACGTCACCAACGGCGTGCCGCGCGAGCATCTGCGCTCCTCGGGCCGCGACGCCCTGGCCACGCTCGAATACATCTGGGCGGTGATCGAGTCCTACGAGACCGGCGGCCAGCTGGTCCGGCCGCAGCCGCTGCCGGCCATCCACGGCGACCCACGGGTGGAGCGGATCTAGTCTGCGCGGCCGAAGCGGATTCGGCCGCCCCCGATAACTGCGCAAAGGAAATGGAAAATGATCAAACTGGGCGTCAATTCCGTGCTTTTTCAAAACCACGACCTGGCCACGGCCATGCAGCACGTCGCCTGGGCCGGTTACGATGGCATCGAACTCTCGGCCATCAAAGGCATGTGCGAACACCTGGATCTGGACCACTGGGAGCAGCAGGCCGACGAAATCCGGAAACTGGCCGAGACCCATAAGCTTGAACTGCTCAGCATGGAGGTGGCCTCGCTGGACGAGGATCGGCTGCTCAAGGCTTTCGCCGCCGGCCGGGCCATCGGCATTCCCATCATCAACGTCGGCCCCGGCGGCAAGTCGGACGTGGAGGAGGATTTCGAACGCCAGACCGCCCTGCTGGCCCAGCGCGCCGAGCAGGCGGCCGCCCACGGCGTTACCCTCTGCTGCAAGGCCCACGTCAACAGTTCGATCTACAACACGCCCACCACGCTGCGGGCCATGAAGAAAATCAAATCCCCCGCCTTCGGCGTGGACATGGACCCCAGCCATATCTATCGCGGCCAGGAGAATCCGGCCGAGGCCCTGCCGGCCGTGCTGAAGCGGGTCAAGCACGTTCACATCCGCGACTGTCCGGACCGGGGCCCCAAGCCCGGCGATCCCTGCCACCAGGCCTGCGGCCGGGGCGAGATCGATTTACAGGGATATTTCCAGGCCATGGTCAAAGGGAAGTACTCCGGCCCCGTCTGCCTGGAGGTGATCGGCGCGGGCGATTACGAATTGCCGCGCCGCACGGTGATCGCGGCCGAAAGCTACGGCTACATGAACGCCTGCCTCAAAGCCCTGGGCGCGAGGTGAATAATGAATCCGATCGGTTTGGGCATTCTGGGTTTTGCCCACGGCCATGTGGGCACTTACTGCGACCGCTGGCGGCAGACGCCTGAGCTGGGCGTGAGGCTGGTGGCGGGCTGGGATCGCGATGCGGCGCGCTTGGCGACCGCGACGGAATCCCGGGGAATTGAAAAGGCCGCCTCGGCCGCCAAGCTGCTGGCTCGGTCGGACGTTGCGGCCGTGGTGATCGGCGCGGAGACGGCGTTTCACGCTGAACTGGTGGAACAGGCGGCGGTGGCGGGCAAGGCGATCATTCTGCAAAAGCCCTTAGCGCTGACCTTGGCCGAGGCCGACCGGATCGTGGCGGCCGTGGAGAAGACCAAGGTTCCTTTCACTCTGGCCTGGCAGATGCGGGTCGATCCGCACAACGTGCGGGTCCGGGAACTGCTGGCCGAGGGGCGGTTCGGCCGGATCTACATGCTCCGCCGGCGGCATTGCCTGGCCACCCAGAACATGAAGGACTTTGACCGCAGTTGGCACGTCCAGCCGGAACTGAACCGCGACATCTACGCCGATGACGCGGCTCATCCGATGGACTTCGTCTACTGGCTGCTCGGCCGGCCGGCCACGGTCACGACCGAACTGGGCACTTTGCGCAATCCGCGCATCCCCAACGATAACGGCATCGCCGTCTTCCGCTACGCCGACGGCACCTTCGCTGAAGTCTCGGACAGCTTCGCGGCCGTGGCTGGTGAGAACACGCTGGAGGTGATCTGTGAGCGCGGATCGATCATCGGCAATTACGGCGACGGGGTGAGCGGCCGCGCCTCCTGGCCGGAAGGCGCGATCCAGCTCAAGTGGCGGCTGGAGGGTGACGCGGGCTGGACCGCCAGCGGGCTGCCCGACGTCGCCGGCCAGGGCGACCGGATCGGCGGGTTGGCCCAGCCGCTGGCGGAATTTCTACATGGCCGGCGCCCGGCCATCGCCACCGCCCGCGAGGGACGCGACGTGCTGAGCATGATGCTGGCGAGTTTCGAATCGGCCGCCCAGGGGCGGCGCATCCAAATCCAATACCAAGACTAGAAGGAGTCGGGAAAATGTCCCGCAAGTTGAACCTGGTGCTGTTGGGAATCGACAGCCTGCGCGTCGACCACATGAGCCTGTACGGTTACCGGCATTTGACCACCCCGCACCTCGACAAGTTCGTGGCCGGCGGCGCGGTGTTCGAAAACGCTTTCAGTCCTTCGATTCCGACCACCCCGGGCTACAGCTCCATGTTCACCGGCATGGACGTGTTCGGCACGGACGTGGTGGCCCTGCGCCATCAGGGCGGGCTGCGGCCCGACCTGCCGACCCTGGCCGAATTGCTCAATGCGGCCGGCTACGCCACCACCTGCGTGGGCTTCAGCGGCAACCCGGCCTCGCGCGGTTTTCAGAACTACCTCGACTTCGAGGGTTGGGGTTCGTGGGAGAACGGACGCAGTCCCAAGGCGGAGAATCTGAACGCCGTCGCCATTCCCGAACTCAAGCGGCTGGCCGGCGGCAAAAAACCTTTCTGCCTCTTCCTGCGACACATGGACCCGCACTCGCCCTATCTGCCGCCTCGGCCCTTCGAGCGGATCTTCTACGATAAGAACGAACTTGACCCCAAGAACAAATCGCTCGATCCGGTCTACGACTTCAAGCCGTTCGCCGATTATTTCCGCAGCTGGTTCCCGCCGAAGTGCACGGACAAGGATTACATCATCGCCCAATACGACGGCGCGCTGGCGTACATGGACGCGGCCATCGGCAATATTTTCGCCACCATCCAAGACCTGGGCATCGAGGAGGACACCCTGGTCGTGGTCGACTCCGACCACGGCGAGACGCTGTACGACCACGACTGCTATTTCGACCACCACGGTCTGTACGAGTGCACGCTGCGGGTGCCGTTGGCCTTCGTCCTGCCGGGCAAGATCACGGCGGGGCAGCGTTTCGCCGAATACTGCCAGCTTAAGGACGTCATGCCGACCATCATGAATCTGCTGGGCGTGAAGTACAAGCACAAGGTTGACGGCCGCAGCCTGCTGCCGCTGATGCAGGGCCGGCCGCGCACGCCTGAGCCGGAATTTTACATCACCGAGGCCACCTGGATGCGCAAGCACGGCTGGCGTACGCCGGAGTGGAAACTGATCCACGCGCTGGAACCGGACATCCACGGCAAGCCCGAAGTCGAGCTGTACAACCTAATCACCGATCCGGAGGAGAACGTCAATCTGGCCAAGCGCGAACCGGAAGTGGTGAAGCTGCTCGAAGGGCGGATGCAGGCCCATATTCAGCGCCGCGAAAAGGAAACGGGCCGGACCAATCCGATCCTCACCAATCTGAACTGGCACGGCAAGGGCTGCGGTCCGTTCACGAGCACGCAGCAGGCCTACACCAGCATGCACATCGGTTCGCCCAAGGCGGCCAAGGGGCTGCAGGCCAAGGAATTGCAGACCCAGCGCGGGGCCAAGAAACTCTAGCGCGGCGAGAAGGGGCGGGGACAAGCTCCGGCTCGTTCCCGCTCCGGTCTCGGCCGAGTCCGGACATCCGGCTCGATCCGGAAATAAGCCCTCCCCAGTGGAGTAGGCGACTTTCAGAGGAGTCCTTCATGCTCGTCACTGTCATCGGTCGGGGCCATTCCGGCACGCGGGCCATGTCCCACACGCTCACGGCCAGCGGCGTGTTCATGGGCGCGCCGCAGAACGGCGCGGGGGATCTGCTGCCGCCGGAAGCCATGTACGAAGCCTGCCGGATCATCGGCCCTTACGTCAAATGGCAGGGCGGGCTGAACTGGGATTTCAGCGCCCTGCACACGATGGAGATCCCCCCCAAGTTCCAGGAGCTGATCCGCAGGTTTTTGCAGACCGTGCTGGAAAGCCCGGCCGATCATCGGGGCTGGAAGATCCCCGAAACCACGCTGGCCTTTCCTTGGATCCGGCGGATGTTTCCCCAGATCAAGTACATCTTCTGGATTCGCGATCCGCGTGATTGCGTGATTGGCGGACACCTGACCGACAATCTGCGCGATTTCGCCATCGAGTACCCCGAGACGGCCGACGAGCGCGAACGCCGGGCCATCTCCTGGAAGTATCAGTACGACCTGGTCAAGGCTACGCCCCGGCCGGAGAACTGGATCGAGGTGCGATTGGAGGATTTCGTGCTGCGCCAGGAGGAGACGCTGACTCGGCTGGAAAAATTCCTGGGCATTCCCCTGGCCCGGATTCCGGTCAAGCCGGAGGCGCTGGGCCGCTGGAAGACCGATCCCGGCCGGCACGATTTCGATTGTTTCGCCCCGGCCCGTCAGGAATACGGTTTCTAGGCGATCGAACGGGCGCGAGCGCTCGACCCGCGCCCGCCAACTGCGCCACAGGCGCTGTCGCGGGAGGATGAAAAATGTTGCGCGTCTGTGTCATCGGCATGGGCCCGATCGGCAACCGCCATGCGCGTATTTATAAGGCCGCCCCCCTGGCCGAATTGGTCGGCGTCTGCGACCGTCAGGCCGACCGCGCCGAGGCGGGCGGCCGGGATTTCGGCGTGCCATGTTTCGGCAGCGCTCCGGAGATGCTGGCGCAGCTTCGGCCCGACGTGGTGAGCGTGGCCACCGGCGGCCAGGAATACGGCAGCGACCATTGCGAGCCAACCTTGCAGGCTCTGGATGCCGGCTGTCATGTCCTCTGCGAGAAGCCGATCAGCAACGAAATCCCGGCGGCGGAGCGGATGGTGGCCAAGGCCCGCGAGAAACAACGCTGCCTGGGCATCGATTTCAACCACCGCTTCACCCCGGCGGCGTACCTGGCCAAGAAGTGGCTGGATGAAGGCCGCCTGGGCCGGCTGCTCTTCGTCAACATGAACATCTGGATCATGAACCCGAACGAAAGTTCGCCCTATTTCCACTTGAAGGCGCTGCATCCGCATTCCATGGACATCATCCGCCACTTCTGCGGCGACGTGGAGGCGGTGCAGTGTTTCGCGCTCAAGGCCCCGGGGCGCAAGATCTGGTCCACGGCCCACATCAGCCTGCGCTTCAAAAACGGTATGGTCGGCGGCCTGACCGGCAGCTACGACATCGAGCGCGGCCATCCCATGGAACGCTGCGAGGTGGCCGGCACGGGCGGACGCTTCGTGATCGACGACATGTACCGCGAGGCCACCCTCTATCCGGCCGGCAATCTGGAGAAGACGGTCTACACCAATCCGGTCTTCGGCGGGATGCGGGACTTCGAGGATACTTTCCGCAATCGGATCCACAAGTTCCTGGAGCAGGTCAACTCGGGCGTGGCGCCGGAGCAGATCGACGGTTCGGGGGCCGACGGCCTGGCCGCCCAGAGAGTGCTGGCCGCGGCCATCGAATCGCTGGAGACCGAGCGCATCGTGCGCCTGTAGGTCAATTCAAAAACGCTGACGGGAGAAACTTGGTCATGCTGCGCAAAGCCTATGTCATGTCGGTCAACGCCGGAAGCGAAGCGGAATATGAAAAGCGTCACCGGCCGATCTGGAAGGAACTGGAGGAGACGCTCAAAGCCCACGGCGTGAGCAACTATTCGATCTTTTTGCATCCGGAAACCCGCCAGCTCTTCAGCTACGTGGAGCTGAAGGACGAAGCGCAGTGGAACGCCATCGCCGCCACGCCGATCTGTAAAAAATGGTGGGCCTACATGAAGGAGGTCATGCCTTCCAATCCGGACAACAGCCCCGTGGCCCGGGAGCTGCGTGAAGTGTTCCATATCGACTGAATCGGCCAGGGGGAGGGGGCGAGTTTCATCTCGTCCCCAGGCCCCCCGAGCCCCGGCGGCGTTCAGGCAATTGCGGTTGAGCTGGAACTCGACCGCTTCTCAAGGAGCGCTTGTGCGAACCATCGGTGCGTTGGCTGCGGTTCTGGTGGTTGCCGGCGGCATCTGCCTCTTCTTTGGCCGGAGCAACCGCGCCGCCGGCTTGGTCGTGCCGCCGGCAGCCGCGCCGCAGACCATTCTCAACGTCTCCTACGATCCCACGCGCGAACTGTACCAGGAATTCAACGTCGTCTTCGCCCGGCACTGGCGGGAGGCCACCGGCCGCGAAGTGAACGTCCGCCAGTCGCACGGCGGCTCGGGCAAGCAGGCCCGCGCCGTGATCGACGGCCTGGAGGCCGACGTGGTCACGCTGGCCCTGGCCGGCGACATCGACCGGCTGGCCGAACCGGCCCAACTGTTGG
>CAYMGG010000006.1:0-17174 GCA_964389915.1 uncultured Planctomycetaceae bacterium | reverse complement strand
CTCGGTCATCGACGGCCTGGAAGCCGACGTCGTGACCCTGGCGCTGGGCTATGACATCGATGCCATCGCCGAGCGCACGATCCTGGCGGCCGACTGGCAAAAGCGTCTGCCGCACGGCAGCGCGCCCTATACCTCGACCATCGTCTTCCTGGTCCGCAAGGGCAATCCCCGGGAGATCAGGGACTGGCCCGATCTGGCCCGCCCCGGCGTGCAGGTCGTCACGCCCAACCCCAAGACTTCCGGCGGCGCGCGCTGGAATTACCTGGCCGCCTGGGGCTACTGCCTGAAGCGGGAACTGGGCGATCTGGAGCAGCTGAAATCGCCCGCGGCGGCCACGGTACAGGCGGCGGAAGCGCGGGCCCGCGAATTCGTGGCCGACATTTTCCGCAACGTCATCGCCCTCGATTCGGGCGCGCGCGGTGCGACCAACACTTTTGCCCAACGCGGCCTGGGCGACGTGCTCATCTCCTGGGAGAACGAGGCGTTCCTGGTGCAGAATGAATTGGGCGCGGACCGCTTTGAAATGGTCATTCCTGCGGTCAGCATTCTGGCCGAACCGCCGGTGGCGGTGGTGGACCGGGTGGTCGACCGGCGCGGCACTCGCGCGGTGGCCGAGGCATATCTGAAGTTTCTCTATACGCCCGTCGGCCAGACCCTGGCGGCCAGGCATTACTACCGGCCGGTGGAATGGCAGGGCGTGCCGCCCGAGTTGCGGCAGCGCTTCGCCAAACTCGAGCTGTTCACCGTCGAGCAGGTCGCGGGCGGCTGGGCCGCCGCCCAGCGGCGGCATTTCGCCGACGGCGGCCTCTTCGACCAGATCTATCACCCGGGAAAGTGAAACCATGAGCCGGACGATTTCGTGGCGTCGCAGCGGCGCGCTGCCGGGATTCGGCTTGAGCCTCGGCCTGGCGAGCGCCTATCTGGGCCTGCTGGTCCTGCTGCCGCTGGCGGCGCTCCTGGCCAAACTTCTGAACGTCAGCGCGGCCGACGTCTGGCGCGTCGCCGGCGACGCGCGGGTGGGGGCGGCGTTTCGCCTGAGCCTGGGGGCTTCGCTGGCGGCGGCCACGTTCAATCTGGTCTTCGGTTTTCTGGTCGCCTGGGTGCTGACACGCTACGAGTTCCCCGGCCGGCGGTTGCTGGACGCGCTGGTTGATTTGCCGTTCGCCCTGCCCACGGCCGTCTCCGGCATCGCCCTGACCACGCTCTACGCGCCGACCGGCTGGCTCGGCCGGGGGTTCGACGCGGCGGGCCTCCAGGTGGCGTTCCGGCCGGCGGGCGTGCTGATCGCCCTGATCTTCATCGGCCTGCCCTTCGTGGTCCGCGCGCTCCAGCCGGCGCTGGCCGATCTGGACCCGGAAGTCGAAGAGGCCGCCGCCAGCCTGGGCGCGGGACCGGGGCGGACCTTCTGGCGGGTGATTCTGCCGGCCGTGCTGCCGGCGGCCCTGACCGGCTTCGCCCTGGCCTTCGCCCGGGCGCTGGGCGAATACGGGTCGGTCATCTTCATCGCCGGCAACCTGCCGCTCAAGACCGAGATCGTACCCCTGCTCATCGTGATGAAACTGGAGCAGTTCGATTATGCCGGCGCGGTGGTGCTGGGCTCGGCCATGCTGGCGGTCTCGTTTGCGCTGCTCTTGGCGATCAATCTGCTACAGGCCTGGAGTCAGCGCCGGCTGAGCGGAGAGCTTCTATGAACCCGCGCGCCGGATCGCGCGAACCGCGCTGGCTGCGCCGGCTGCTGATCGGCGGGGCGACGATCTTTTTGGGCCTGTTTTTGGTGTTGCCGCTGGCGGCGGTGTTCGCCCAGGCCCTGGCCAAGGGCTGGGGCGTCTGTCTGGCCAGCTTCCGCGAGCCCGACGCCGCGCACGCCATCGGCCTGACCCTGGGCGTGGCGGCGGTCACCGTGCCGGTCAACACGGTCTTCGGCGTCCTGCTGGCTTGGGCCGTGACCAAGTTCCGTTTTCGCGGCCGCAGCCTGCTGCTGACCCTGCTGGACCTGCCCTTCTCGGTCTCGCCGGTCATTGCGGGGCTGCTTTTTACGCTTCTTTTCGGCCGGCTGGGCTGGTGGGGGCCGTGGCTGCAAGCGCACGGCTGCCCGGTCATCTTCGCCGTGCCGGGCGTGATTCTGGTCTCGCTCTTCGTCACCAGCCCGTTCGTGGCCCGCGAGCTCATTCCGCTCATGCAGGAGCAGGGGCAGGAAGAGGAGGAGGCCGCCCTCTCCCTGGGCGCGCGGGGCGGGCAGATCTTCTGGCGGGTGACGCTGCCCAACGTCAAATGGGCCCTGCTCTACGGCGTCATTCTGACCAACGCGCGGGTGATGGGCGAGTTCGGCGCGGTCTCGGTCGTCTCCGGTCAGATCCGGGGCGAAACCTGCACCCTGCCGCTACAGGTGGAGATCCTCTACAACGAGTACGATTTCGCCGCCGCCTTTTCGCTGGCCTCGCTGCTGGCCCTGCTGGCTTTCCTGACCCTGGCGGCCAAGAGCCTGCTGGAGTGGCGGAGCGGATCGCCCGCGGCCTGAAGCCGGACGGCGAACGGAAGGGCAAAGATGAGCATCGAACTCAGACACATCAGCAAATCATTCGGCGGCGTGACGGCCCTACGGGATATTGACCTGACCATTCCCGACCACGGGCTAGTGGCGCTCCTGGGCCCGTCCGGCTGCGGCAAGACCACGCTGCTGCGGATCATCGCCGGGCTGGAGACGCCCGACCCGCGGCCGGAGGCGGTCCTGCGGGTTCACGATGCGGATCTGGCCGGCCGCGCCGTTTGCGAGCGGGGTGTGGGCTTCGTCTTCCAGCATTACGCGCTCTTTCGCCACATGAGCGTGTTCGACAACATCGCCTTCGGGCTGACCGTGCGCCCGCGCGCGACCCGGCCGGGCCGCGCCGAGATCCGCGACCGGGTGGGGCGGCTGCTGCGGTTGATCCAAATGGAGGGTTTTGAAAAGCGCTATCCGCGCCAGCTTTCGGGCGGGCAGCGCCAGCGCGTGGCTCTGGCCCGGGCTCTGGCGGTCGAGCCGCGGGTGCTCCTGCTGGACGAACCGTTCGGCGCGCTTGACGCCCGGGTGCGCCAGGAATTGCGCCAGTGGCTGCGCCGGCTGCACGACGAGATCAACCTGACCAGCGTGCTGGTCACCCACGACCAGGAGGAGGCCCTGGAGGTCGCCGACCGGGTGGTCGTGCTCAACCGGGGCCGCATCGAGCAGGAGGGGACGCCGGACGAGATCTTCCACCAGCCGGCCAACGAATTCGTCATGCGCTTCATCGGCCAGGTCAATCTCTTCCACGCCCGGCGCGACGCGGCCGAAGCCGGCGAGTTCTACGTCCGGCCGCACGAGCTGGCCATCCAGCGCGCGGCGCCGGCCGAGCCGGCCCTGACCGCGCGGGTCGAGCGCATCCTCTCCGCCGCCCCACAGGCACGGGTGGAGCTGTCCGGCCCGGACGGCGGGCAGTTGTGCGTCGAGCTTTCGCACGAACAGTTGCGGGAGCTGGATCTGAAGCCGGGCGAGCGCGTGTGCGTCTCGCCCAAGCGGTTCAGAAGTTTCGACCGCGCCGAAAGCCCGGCCGCCGGGACTCCGGCGGCAAACGATGCGGAGTTCAGCCATGCCTCAGCCTGAAGCCGTCACACCTCCGGTCTCTCCGGAAAACCGCGCCCGGACCGGCTCCGCCGGCGAATTCGGCCGGCCCGGGCCGGAAAACTACCGCCTCGGCAACCTGAAGCTGCTGGAGGCCGAAAGCATCCACATCCTGCGCGAGGTGGCGGGCGAATTCGAACGGCCGGTCATGCTCTACTCCGTGGGCAAGGATTCGTCCGTAATGGTGCGCCTGGCGCAGAAGGCCTTTTATCCGGGCAAGCTGCCGTTCCCGCTGCTGCACGTGGACACGGGCCTGAAATTCCCCGAGATGTACGAGTTTCGCGACCGCTTTTGCCGCGAGCTAGGCGCCGACCTGCGGGTTTTTACCAATGAAGACGCGCGCGGGCAGGGCGCCAACCCCTGGGATTGGGGCACGATCAAATGCTGCGGTCAGCTCAAAACCCAGGCCTTGTTGCAGGCGCTGCGCGCGGGCGGATACGACGCGGCTTTCGGCGGCGCGCGGCGCGACGAGGAGAAGAGCCGGGCCAAGGAACGGGTCTACAGCTTTCGCGACGAACTCGGCCAGTGGGACCCCAAGAATCAGCGGCCCGAGCTTTGGAATCTGTACAACAGCCGCCACAATCCGGGCGAGTCGATCCGCGTCTTTCCGCTCTCCAACTGGACCGAACTGGACGTCTGGCATTACATCCGCCAGGAGGAGATTCCGATCAACCCCCTCTATTACGCGGCGGAACGCTGGGTGACGGAGCGCAACGGCCTCTTGATTCCCTATTTCGAGGGGCATTCCCGCCTGCGGCCGGGCGAAAAGGCGGAGCGTCGGCTCTGCCGCTACCGCACGCTCGGCTGCTGGCCCTGCACCGGGGCGATCCCCTCGGCGGCCGTCAGCCTGGACGAGATCATCGAGGAAATGCTCCTCGTCCGGAACAGCGAACGCATCACCCGGGTGATCGACCACGACCAGGACAGCTCGATGGAACAGAAGAAACGGGAGGGCTATTTCTGATGGCCGCCGCCTTCGCCACCGCCGAAGAACTGCTGACGGCCAACCGCCGCAGCGACCTGCTGCGTTTCGCCACCGCCGGCAGCGTGGACGACGGCAAATCCACGCTGATCGGCCGGCTGCTGCACGATTCGAAGAACATCTACGCCGACCAGCTGGAGGCCGTGGGGCGCGATTCGCAGCGTCTCAACCGCGAACTGGACCTGGCCCTCCTGACCGACGGACTGCGGGCCGAACGCGAACAGGGCATCACCATCGACGTAGCCTATCGCTACTTCTCCACCCCCACCCGGCGTTTCATCATCGCCGACAGTCCCGGTCACGAGCAGTACACCCGCAACATGATCACCGCGGCTTCGACCGCCTCGCTGGCCGTGATCCTGGTCGACGCCCGCCACGGCCTGCGGCGGCAGAGCCGGCGGCACGCCTTCATCGCCAGCCTGCTGGGCATCCCCCACGTGGTGGTGGCGATCAACAAAATGGACGCGGTGGGCTACAGCCGCGCGCGCTTCGAGGAGATCCGCGAAAGCTACCGCGACTTCGCCACCCGCCTCTCGCCGGCCGACACGCGCTTCATCCCGCTGAGCGCCCTGCGCGGCGACAACGTGGTCGAACGCGGCGATAAAAACATGCCCTGGTATCCGGGGCCGGCCTTGCTGCACCATCTGGAATCGGTTTACATCGGCGCCGACCGCAACCTGATCGACTTTCGATTCCCCGTCCAGTACGTCAGCCGCCCGCACCAGGGCTTTCGGGGCTATGCGGGCACCATCGCCTCCGGCGTGGTCCGGCCCGGCGACGAAGTGCTGGCCCTGCCTTCGCGCCGGACCACGCGCGTGGAGCGGATCGTCACCTGGGAGGGCGACCAGCCCTACGCTTTCGCCCCCCAGGCGGTGACCCTGACCCTGGCCGACGAGATCGACCTGAGCCGGGGGGATCTGCTGGTTTTCCCCGGCAACCAGCCCAAAATGGAGCGCGAACTCGAGGCCATGCTGGTCTGGATGGACGAGACCCCGCTCAAGCCGGGCGAGACCTACCTGGTCAAGCACGCCAGCAACCAGGTGCGCGCGCGCGTGACGGAGCTGAACTATCGGATCGATCCGGGCGAACTGCACCGCCAGCCGGCCGCGCAATTGGAGCTGAACGAGATCGGCCGGGTGCGGCTGGAGCTGTTCAAGCCTCTGGCGCACGACTGCTTCCAGCGCAACCGGGCCTTGGGGTCGTTCATTCTGATCGATCCGCAGACCAACCGCACGGCCGGCGCGGGAATGATCATCGAGCGCTCCGCCCCGCGCGGCGAACCCGAACCGGCCGCGGCCGAGGCGGCTCCGCCGCCGGCCATTACGACCGAAGCGGCCGTCGGGCGAAATCTCACCCGTCAGGTCGGCCGGGTGACGCCCGCCGATCGCGAGCGGCTCCTGGGGCAGAAGGCCCGGACCGTCTGGATGACGGGCTTGAGCGGGGCGGGCAAATCGACCCTGGCCCAGGCCCTGGAGCAGAGGCTGCACGGCCTGGGGCGGGCCGTTTACGTGCTCGACGGCGACAATCTGCGCCACGGGCTCAATCGCGACCTGGGCTTTTCGCCCGCGGATCGCTCCGAGAACATCCGGCGGACGGCCGAGGTCGCCCGCCTCCTCAACGAAGCCGGGATGATCGTGATCACGGCCTGCATCTCGCCCTTGCGCGCCGACCGGGAGCAGGCGCGGACCATCGTCGGGCCGGACCGATTCTCGGAGGTCTTCGTCGACGCTCCGCTGGACGTCTGCGAAGCCCGGGATCCGAAGGGATTGTACCGGAAGGCCCGGGCGGGGGAGATCGCCGATTTTACCGGCGTCCAAGCGCCGTACGAAGCGCCCGAAAAGCCGGACTTGCGCCTGCCAACCCATGAACTCGGAATCGAGCCGGCCCTGGCTCAACTGCTCCACCATTTGACCGGACGCTAAGAGATAATCATAAGTATTTAGAGGAAAAGGCGTAGAGTGGAAATGCAACAACCTCCGACCGGTCCAGACGAACAAAGCGCACGAGTGTAATGGCCGTAAAATTGGCCATCTGGCCTATGGAAACAGCGAAGCCAGTTGAGAGTTTTTTGAAGGGGTCAGGGGGAACTTTTTTGCAAAAAAGTTCCCCCTGGCTTTGGATTGCCTAAAAACATAACATCCATCCAAATAAAGAATTAAATTAAACCAACCGACACCTACAGCCGCTTTGCCTAGAAAATTTCGGCTTTGCCCCTTGCCAAGCCGGAAAGCATGGAGTATTCCTGTTTTATATCTTATATGAAATTGTTCCATTAGTGGATTTTGACTATGCCTTCGCTCATCGTTCCTGAAAAGACCGAATCCGCTTCCGCCGCGCCGGCTTTGTCGCGGGGTCTGACTTTGATCGGGTTGCTGGCTGACGGCCGGCCGCGCGGACTGGAGGAGATCGTCCGCCAGGTGGGCTGGCCCAAGGCTTCGGTCTTCCGGTTGTTGGAGGTGCTGGTCGAATCCGGCGTGGTCGAAAAGGACGAGACCCGGAACTATCGGGGCTTGCAGGCGCTTATTCCCCTGCGGCAGCGGGATGAAACGCTGGCCCGTCGGCAGGTCATGGCCGAATTGGCCGCCGCCACCCGGCAGACGGTCGAGTGGTGGACGCCCGGCCCGGCCGGCCTGGTGATGATCGAGCAGCGGCATCCCGAAGGCGCGATCGTCCTGGTCCGGGCGGCGGTGGGCTTTGTCCGGCCCTGGGACGGCGAGATGGAGGCCGTGATCCGGGTGGGCCGGGCTTTTGCGTCCGAGGCGCTGCCGCCCCTACAGGAACCCAACGTCTATTCCGCCGACGATGTGCGGGAATCGCTGACGCCGGCGGCGGCCGAAGCGCTCGTCGGGCAAACGCGCGCCGCCGGTTGGGCGATCGATCCGTTCCTCAACGGCAACGGCGTGCGTCGCGCGGCCTGTCCGGTCCGGTCCGGCGGCCGGTTGCGCGCGGTCCTGGCCCTGGCCGGACATCTGCCCCTGCCCAAAGGCCAGAGCGCCCAGCCGCCGGCCGAACTGCTGCGCGCGGCCGAAACGCTCGGTCAGGCGGATTGAATTCCCGACGGCTCTTGCTCCCCAGATTTTCAAGGAAAGAAAAGATGAAAACTTCCCGTCCCAACATCGTGTTCATTATGTCCGACGACCATGCCGCGCACGCCATGAGCTGCTACGGCAGCCGGATTAACCGCACGCCGCAGCTGGACCGTATCGCCGAGGGCGGCATGCGCTTCGACAACTGCTTCTGCACCAATTCGATCTGCACCCCCAGCCGGGCCTCGATCCTGACCGGCACCTATAATCACGTCAACCAGGTCACCACCCTGGCCACGCACATGGACAACCAGCTCTGGACCTTTCCCAAGGAACTGCAGGCCAGCGGCTATCAGACCGCGATTTTCGGCAAGTGGCACCTGGGCACCGGGCCGGCGCACTGCCCGACCGGATTCGACGACTGGGCCGTGCTGCCCGGCCAGGGGCTGTACCACAACCCGGAATTCATCTTCCCCGACCCCAATGGCGGCGAGCAACGCACGGTACGCGGCTACGTCACGGATCTGATTACGGACATGTCCCTGGACTGGCTCAAGCGGCGTGACCCCAACCGGCCCTTCTGCCTGCTCTATCATCACAAGGCCCCGCACCGCGAGTGGGAGCCGGACGAGAAGCACGCCCATCTCTACCTGAACGAGGAGATTCCCGAACCGCCGACCCTGCTGGACGACTACGCCGGCCGGACCGCCGCCGCGGCGGCCAAGATGCGGGTGGGTGTGGACATGAACGCCCAGGATCTCAAGTGCCACATCAATCACGAACTGCCGGAACCCGAATTGCGCAAGTGGGCCTATCAACGCTACATCAAGGATTACCTGCGGGTCATCGCCAGCATCGACGACAACGTCGGCCGGGTGCTCGACTGGCTCGACGCCGAAGGTCTGGCCGACGACACGGTGGTGATCTACACCTCGGACCAGGGCTTCTTCCTGGGCGACCACGGCTGGTACGACAAGCGCTTCATGTACGAAGAGTCGCTGCGCATGCCGTTCATCATCCGCTATCCGCGCCGGATCGCGCCGGGCTCGGTCAACTCCGACATCGTGCTCAACGTCGACTTCGCCCCGCTCTTCCTCGAACTGGCCGGCCTGCCCGTGCCGGCCGAGATTCAAGGGCGCAGCTTCCTGCCGCTCCTGGAGGGGCAGACGCCCGCCGACTGGCGCGAGGCGATGTACTACCGCTACTGGATGCACAAGTCGCACCACAACGTCTACGCCCATTACGGCCTGCGGACCAAGACTCACAAGCTGATCTACTATTACAACGACGCCTTGGGCCAGGAAGGCGCGGTCGACGAATGCTACGATCCGGAATGGGAGCTCTACGACCTGGAAAAGGACCGCTACGAACTGCACAACATCCACGCCGACCCGGCCTACGCGGAGGTGGAGCGGCAGCTCAAGGACCAATTGCACGCCCTGCAAGCCGAGGTCGGTGACGAACGTTACCATCTGGACCGGGACTAAATTCAAGGAGAAGGCGAAATGCGCGTTCTGTATCTGGACATCGACACTCTGCGGCCGGATCACCTTTCCTGCTACGGCTACCGCCGCCCGACCAGCCCCAATCTCGACCAACTGGCGGCCCGGTCGATCCGTTTCGACAACTGCTACGCCTCCGACGCCCCCTGCCTGCCGTCGCGGGCCTCGTGCTGGACCGGGCGGCTGGGCATCCACACCGGTCTCATCAACCACGGCGGCGAATGCGCCGACCCGCAGCCCGAGGGCGCGGGCCGCTCCTTCCGCCACGCCCGGGCTCGCGACACCCTGGCCCACGCCATCAAGTACGCCGGCCTGCATCCGGTCAGCATCTCGCCCTTCGCCGAGCGGCACACGGCCTGGTGGTTCTACTCCGGCTTCAAGGAGATGTACAATCCCGGCCTCGGCGGCATGGAGCGCGCCGATCAGGTCGTGCCCCTGGCCCTCGACTGGCTCGACCGCAACCAAGACCGCGACGACTGGTTCCTCCACGTCAATGTCTGGGATCCGCACACCTTCTTCCGTACCCCGACCGAACACGGCGACCCCTTCGCCGGCCAGCCCGCGCCCGACTGGATGACCGACGAGCGCATCACGCACCACTGGCACAGCTACGGCCCGCACTCGGCCCAGGAGGTTTCGGGCTACAGCCCCGTGGACCGCAGCCGCGACTTCCCTCGCGACCTGGGGCAGATCCGCGACCGCGCCGCCTTCAACCGCTGGATCGACGGCTACGACACCGGCATCTGGTACGCGGACCTCTGGATCGGCAAAATTCTCGAAAAGCTTGAACAGCAGGGCAAACTGCACGACACGGCGATTATCGTCACCTCCGACCACGGCGAGAACCACGGCGAACTGGGCGTCTACGGCGACCACCAGACCGCCGACCACATCACCTGCCGCGTGCCCTACCTGCTGTATTGGCCGGGCCTGACCGACGGCGGCCGGGTGGACCGGGCGCTTCACTACCAGAGCGACCTTTCGGCCACGCTGCTGCAACTGCTGAACATCAAGGTGCCGGCCGACTGGGACGGGCGCGGCTTCGCCGAGGCGGTCCAGACCGGCCGCGAGGAAGGGCGCGGCGACCTGGTCATCGCCAACAACGCCTGGAGCTGTCAGCGCGGGGTGCGCTGGGACGACTGGATGTTCATCCGCACCTACCACACCGGCTATAAGCCGTTCCCCGAGTACATGCTCTTCGACCTGGCCCAGGATCCGCACGAGACGACCAACCTCGCCCGGCAGAAGCCCGAGCTAGTGGCCGAAGGCACGCGGCGGCTGGAGGCCTGGCAGGCGGAGATGATGCGCACGGCCGACCGGCCGATCGACCCGATGTGGATCGTGATGCGCGAGGGCGGCCCGCTCCACGCCAACGACCGTAGCGGCGAGACCCGCAAATACCTGGCCCGCCTGCGCGAAACCGGCCGCGCCGGCTACGCCGACTGGCTGGAAAAGAATTCCGGCCGGCCGATCCCGGCGGGCGCCCCCTGGGCCGCGTCCCTCGAACCGGGCCAGCAATTTTTGCGCGCACCCTGCCAGCCTTAAGCGTCGTCGCGTTCAAAGCCAAAGAGTCCGGGGGATTTCTCCCCCGGACTCTTTGGCTTTGAATCGGAATGTGCGTACCACCCCCGCACAATGCCAATTATATCAATTCCAGCTAATTGAGGCCGTTTCAGGGGAACCTTTTTTGCAAGTGCGTGCCGCACGCCCAGAAATCGCTTCGCGTTCCCAGCACATTCAGATGGGCGAGTCACACGAATGGGGATAACGCCGAGTTTGCCCATCTGAACGCTCGAAACGGCAAAGCCGGTAGAGAGTTTTTTGAGGGGGTCCGGGGGAACTTTTTTGCAAAAAAGTTCCCCCGGAGCGGCTAATACTCGCGGCGTTGGGAATGGGCCGGGAAGCCCAGGTCGGCGCGGTATTTGGCCACGGTGCGGCGTTTGATGTCGATGCCTTCCTTGAGCAGCATCTCCTGGAGCTGGTCGTCCTTGAGCGGATGCCGGCGGTCCTCGGCCTCGATCAGTTCGCGCAGCCGGTTCTTGATCTGGGCGTTGGAGTTCTCCGGCGTGGAGACCGTGCTTCCGCCGACCGCGCGAGTGAAGAACATGCGCAAGGGCTTGAGGCCCCGGGGCGTGTCGAGATATTTTTCGCGCACCGCGCGGCTGACCGTGCTGATGTCCACCCCCACCCGGTCGGCCACCTCCTGCATCATCAGCGGGGCCGGCGCGTCGCTGCGGCCGGCCAGGTAATCGGTCTGGGCCTTGACGATCTCGGTGGCCACCCGCAGCAGGGTCCGTTCGCGCTGGGCGATGGCGGTGATGAGCCAGCGGGCGGCCTGGTATTTTTCGCGCAGCAGCTTGCCCGTCTCGCCCCCCCGGACCGCGGCCTGCATCTGCTTGAAGCCATCGGCGCGCTCCGGGTCGGCCAGCAGGCGGTCGCGCAGCTGCCGGCCGCGCTTGGTCGTGTCGAATAGCGCCAGGTAGAGATCGGAGACGTCCGGCTGGCTGCCGCCGGGCAGGCGGACTTCGAAACCGCCGCGCTCGTCGGGTTCACAGATCGCGTCCGGCCGGATAAGCGGCGGTTCGCCCGGATTGTAGGCGTGCCCCGGATGGGGATTGAGGCTGCGGATAAAGGTCGCAGCGTCCTTGACGTCCTCCAGGGTGCAGCCCAGACCGCGGGCGATCTGCGGCAGGCGGTTGGCGGCCAGGTCTTCGAGGTGGTTCTCGATCAGCCGCCGCTCGAAATCGTGGTCGCCCAGCGCGTCGATCTGCAGAAGCAGACACTCCTTGACCCCCCGGGCGCCCACGCCGGCCGGCTCCAGGCTCTGCACCGCCAGCAGGGCCGCTTCCAACTCTTCGGGCGTGGCCGACGGCTGAAGCTCGGGATCAATGGTTTCGAGCAGCGGAGTGAGCAGGTAGCCGCTATCCTCCAGGCTGTAGATGATCCGCTCGCAGATCTGTCGTTCCCGGGGGTTCAGCTCCAGGTTGGAGAGCTGCCCGACCAGGTATTCGCGGAACGAATCGGGCGTGTCGGCCGCGCTCTCGATCGGGTCGTATTCTTCATCGTCCTCGCCGGCCGAACGGCGGCGGGGCGAGCCGTCCTCGTAATACCCGTCCCAATCGTAATCCAGCTCGTCGACCGAGCGCAGATCGACGGAAGTTTCCGGGGCTGGCTCGTCCAGCGGCGGAGCGGCCTCGTCTTCGTCAAAGCCCGCCGCGGCCTCCGCTTCATCGCCATCTTCTTTCATTTCAGTCAGTTCCAGAGCCGGATTCTCCATCAGCTCGGTCTGGATCCGCTGTTCCAAAGCCATGATCGGCAGTTGCAGCATCTCCATCGACTGGATCATCTGCGGCGTCATGACCATTTCCATCCGCTGCGACATTTGCAGGGACAGACCTTGGGAAATGTCAGCCATAACGCTTCTCCGCCGCGAAAACCCGGGCGCTCAATTTACGCCCGTCTGATTACTCCGCCAAGTATCCCTTAAAACGGATAAGTGGCGGACCCTCCGGCTCAAAAGTGCGTGGCCGCTGCCGGTAGCCGACAGCCGGGCTTCACTTTTCTGACCAAAGGCCGCTTTTTTTGCCTGGCTTAAACTCGCCGCTTTTGGCTTTGTTGGTTGCGCTCTATAACCTATTGCCGCCCCAGCGTCAAATCAAAAACCATCCGGCTCGCCTTTTTGGCATAAATATTGCATGCCGAAAAGCCCCAGATTTTCCCAAAGCAAAAGTTATGCCTTTCCCGCGCAGTTTTTTCTTGCATCTATCCGCTTATTGGCTCTAATCTTTATAGTTTATTCTGCCTTTTTCCGCCGGGAGTTCGGCCCGTGAAAATCGCGGTTTTCACCGTCTGCCTGCCTGAATACACGCCCGAAGAGGCCGCCGCCCACCTGCGGGAATGGGGTTATGACGGCGTGGAGTGGCGCGTGACCGAGCCGCCGGCCTTCGGCGAACCGGTGATCGATTATTGGCACGGCAACCGTTGTACCATCGATCCGCGCACCATTGTCGAACAAGCGCCCAATCTGCGCGGGCTCTGCCGCCAACACAAGCTGGCCATGCCCGTACTGACCACCTACCTCAAATACTCCGATCTGGACTTGATCGAACGGGTGATGGAGGCCGCCGACGTGCTGGGCGTGCGCGCGGTGCGGGTGGGCGTGGAGCGTTACGACGGCAAGACCAAGTATGAAAAGCTGCTCTCGCGCTGCGTCAAAGGTTATGAAAAAGTCGTGGCCCTGGGCGCCAAGTATCGGGTCAAGCCCCTGGCCGAAATCCACATGGGCACGATCATCCCCTCCTGCTCGGCCGCACGGCGCTTCGCCGAGCATTTCGCCCCCGTCGAACTGGGCATAATCCACGACGCGGGCAACATGGTCCAGGAGGGGCACGAGCAGTGGCAGATGGGGCTGGAGATCCTGGGCCGCTACCTGGCCCACGTGCACGTCAAGAATTCCGCCTGGGGCATCGCCGCCGCCGACCGCGACGGCAACCTGCGCTGGCGGCCCGCGGCCGACACCCTGCTCCACGGCCAGGTCGATTGGGCCGACCTGGTGGCCGCGCTCAAGAAGTGCGGCTATGCGGGCTGGCTGGGCATCGAAGACTTTTCCGCCGTGCCCACCGAACCCAAGCTGCGCGACGACCTCAAATACCTGCGCGCCCTGATCAAGGGCTAACCGCCTGATTCCGCCGCCGGCCGGAACGTCCCTGAGGATCCGGCCGGCGCGGCTTTTGAAACCGGAGAACGTACATCCCATGAAGCGGGCGATCTTCCTTCTGGCCGGCGGGCTCCTCCTGACCGGCTGCGCCGATTCGGTCAGCGGCGGATTCAAGGCCGTGGGCCACGGCCTGAGCAATATCGGCAACAAGGCCGCCAACACCGTCATCCCCGGCCACAAGGCCGCGGCCCAATACGGCAAGAAGGTCTACTTCGTGGTCGAGGCCGACGGCGAACGGCGCAGCAAGGGCTTCCGCATCCGCAGCAAGAGCACCTACAACAGCGAGGCCTGCCTGGTGACTGAAACCGAGCAGACCACCGAGATCCTGCGCGAGAACACCAAGTTCGTCCAGACCGTCCAGCGCAAAACCATCACCACGCCCGAAGGGCTGGCCCTCTACGCCAACGAAGTCACCTTGAGCGGCACCGAGCGGCGCAGCGAAACCGTGACCATCAAGAACGGCCAGGCCGAGTTCGAAACCGTCAATGCCGGCGGGGCCGACCGCCAGACCGTGGCCGTGCCCAAGGGCGTGATGTTCGGTCTGGAACCGGGCTGGCTGATCGCCCAGGGCCTGCAAGAGGGCAAGAACTTCGAGGGTCAGGTGCTCAACCGCTCCGACCGCAAGGTCGTGACCGAACGGGCGGTGGTCAAGGGCAAGGCGACCGAGGATTTCCTGGGCACGCAGACCCCCGTCTGGCTGGTCGATTCCAGCCAGGAAGGGCGCACGCCCGTGCGGATGGTCTTCACCGAAGACGGCGAACTGGTCCGCCTGGAATCGGCCGAACTCCTGGTGCGGACCGTGACCCAGGCCGAGGCCGAGCGCGAAGCGCCGCTGGCCCGGGTCAACTCGACGGTCCCGCTGGACTTCGAACTGCCGGCCTGGGACAACTTCTCGTCCCTGGTCTACCAGCTCGAACCCGCCGCCGACTGGCGCAAGCACCTGACGCCCTGCGAGTATTACACCCTGAACGACGATGGCGGCACGCTGGAGGTCACGCTGAACCGCGTGGCCCCCCGGCTGCGCAAAGACAGCCTGCCGATGCAGGTCCCGCCGGAGATCCAGCCCTACCTAGAGAAGGCCGAGAACATCTGGCCCCACAAGCGCGAGATCCAGAACCTGGCCCGCGACATCATCCGCGGCGAGAAGGACGCCCTGCGGGCCGTGGCCTTGCTGGCCGGCTGGGTCAATCAGAAGGTCCAATTCCAGCAACGCGACGCCCTGAACAACGGCCCCCTGCGCACGATCGAAAGCCGGCGGGGAGATTGCAGCGAACACGCCGACCTCTTCGCCAGCCTGGCCCGCTCCCTGGGCCTGCCCACCCGCCACTGCAAGGGGCTGATCATCCAGCGCGAGCGTGCGGTCTATCACACCTGGTGCGAGGTCTGGATCGCGGGCAACTGGGTGCCGGTGGACACCACGGTCAACCGGGTCGGCCTGCCGGCGGGTTATATGCTGACCGCCCGGGGCACGGGCGACGGCCAGCCCCGCGACGAGTTCGCCTGGACCCTGCGCCAGAGCAACCTGCTCATGAAGCTGGTTTCGGCCACCAAGGTCAACGAGCGCACCGAAGGCGCCGGCAAGCAGGTCAGCCGCCACACCCTGATCCCGGGCGAGAAGCGCACCTATGTGGCGGTCGACGACCGCTGGCTGGCCAACCTCTACTGGGGCTTCTCGCTGATCCGGCCCGACGAGTGGACCGGCAAGGTCACCTTGAACTCGGTGGAACTGAAGAGCGACGACGGCCAGGCCAGCGTCAAATGCGAGTCTCTGCCCACCGAATTCCGGGCCAACGACGCCAGCCTCGACCGGGTGGTGGCCAGCCTGGAGAAGAGCCTGGAGAGCTTCCGCAACCGCGATTCGCGCATCGTCACCTTCGGCCGGCCCTATGCGGTGAGCACGCTCTTCATCGACTTCACCTGCACCCAGGGCGGCACGGTCCTGCGCTGCCAGCAGTACGTGATCCCCAAGCGCGGCCGCAGCTATCGCCTCTCCTTCTGGGCTCCGGCCGACCGTTACGCCAACTATCAGGCCGTATTCCAGGTGATCACCGAATCCTTGCGGTTCTAGCGGACGGCCGGACGGGCTCGCTCCGCCAAGCGAAAGGGCTTTTGCGGACCGCGGCCTCTATACCGATTTCGGCCCATTATGATTATCGACCGGGTCAAATCTACCGTAAGAACTGCGGCGCAAGCCGCATTCGTCCTGGCGGTTTTCGGCCTGTGGATTGGCGGGCTCATCTACGCCAGCGTCGAGTGGCTCGACCATTCAACCCTGGACCAGTTGCGCGGGCGCCCCAAGGCCGAAGCGCTAAAAGTCCTGGGCCAACCGGCGTTGGTTCAGGAATACCGTGGCCTGGACCGAGGTGATTACGAGCGCTGGTACTACCAACAGACCTTTCGAGCGTCGGAGTACGTGCTCATCTTCGATGATTCGGGGAACTTGCGGAACTGGTATTTTTATTCCTACGACTAGCTTTTTCGACAAAATGAGCTGTCGGGGATAGTCTGAACCGAAAATCCGCATCGACGCAATCGAGGCCCTCGCTTTCAGACAAACACCGAAAACCGCTCTTTTCTGGCACCACCTAGGCCCAATCTATAAGATATGCTTTCAAACTCTGGCCATGCCGCTGCCGAAAAATGCGTCGCCTTTTTGCTCCGCCGCCAAGACGTTGTCCGAAGCATAAATTAACGGCCGCGGAATAATGGAGCCCCTATTTTGAAAATCAGCAACTGGCAATTATGCGCCTGGGTCGCACTCTGCGGATTGAACCTGGCCGGCTGCGGTGAGATGGCGCCGACCGGCATACAGCCGGGCGGGGTCAAGGCTCCGGCCACGCCGGAGACCGGGGCCTGGAAACTGATTCCGCCCGCCCAACGGGCCGAGGTTCGCCGCCGCTTCGCCGGCGAACCGGAGGTGCTGCGCCTGGACCGCGACCTGCTGGTTTTCCGCTACGCCGGCGCCGACGATGGCGGCCACTGGTACGGCGCCAAGGAGTACGCCACTCCCGGCCAGGCCGCCCAGCAGCTGGCCCTGCCGGGTGGCGGCAACGCCGCCCAGCCCGAACGCGTGCTCATTCCCCGCGGTACAACCGTACTCTGGGGCCGCGCCGCCTCCCGCGCCAACCAGGAAGGCTTCTCGCCTGAAGCGGTGGGCGGCGGGCAACTGGTCTTCCTGGCCGACCCGGCCCAGGCCCGGCCGGCCAACGCGCCCGCCCAGCCGAAAACCGCCTCCGCCCCGGCCGAACCGAGCCCGGAAACCAAGGCGACCACCGGCCGGACCTCTCGGCGGCCGCCGCAACAATACCAATCC
>CAYMGG010000005.1:41557-45275 GCA_964389915.1 uncultured Planctomycetaceae bacterium | reverse complement strand
TGTCGGGGTGGGGGCGGGTGATCCACCGCAAATTTTGAAATTTTCAGGTCTATAGGTTTTCTTAAATTGCTCTAGTGCCGGAGCGCTAGCGCTGCTCCGAATGGTACGCACGACGGCCGGCCCAGATCAAATAAACGCGCCCGGATCGCTCCGGGCGCGGCAGGGTGACGCCTCTTTAGAGATAGGGCTTATTTCGGCTTGTTGGCGCCCTCGGCCGCGGGGGCCGCTTCGGCCGGGCGTTCCCGGCTGAGCTTGGCGCGGATCTGTTGGTGGAGCTCCGGCCACCAGTCGATTTCCAGCTCTTCCTTCTGGGTGTCCGTGGCTTCCTTGACGGTCACCTTGCGGATGATCCGTTTGAACCGCGGCGCCTGGCCGGGGCGGACATTGGTTTCGCGCACCACCAGGTACGGCGTATCCAGCGGGAAGGGCGTGCCCACCTCCTGCCACTTGGAGTCGGTGTCGGCCCGCTTGTAGCGCCGCTTGCTTACCTTGGCCAGGCGCGCGTCGATGATCTCCCAGCCGGTGGTGAAATCCCAATCCTTGCGGGCGATGCTTTCGACCGCGCCGATCGGAACGGCGGCCAGATCCTTCATCCCCCCGTAGATCGTGGCCAGATCGTTCTCCTGCGGCATCCCGTCGGCACCGTAGAGCACCTTCTGGTTCTCGACCTTGACCAGTTCGCGCACCGTGACCGGAAGGGTGGCCGGGAAATCCAGCATGTAGGTCTTCTTCTTGATGGACCCGTCGTCGGCCACGAATTCGACCCGCACGGAGACCTGAATGGCCCCTTCCTTGCCGGGTTGCGGGAAATTCACGGTTGAGAGCTCGATCCGCCGCCGGATCGGGGTGAGAATCACGTCGGTATAGGAGAAACCGCTGTAGCATTCTTCCTTGCGGAAGGCCTGGCCCTGCTTGGTCAATTCGCCGCCCGAACCCCGCAGCCCCTTCTTCTGGCCGGTATTGGGGTCCTTGAGATACTTCGGCGTCGGTTCGCCCACGTCGGCCAGGGCCGGCTTTTCCTGTTTCAGGTAATCAGTGAACTCCGCCGAGGTGAAGGCGTAGAAGAACGAGGTTACGCCCAGATCGCCCAGTTCGGCGCGCAGATCGTAGAACCGATAACGCAGGTCCTGGCGCATCTCTTCGGGGATGTCGCGCACTCGGCACCGGGCCACCAACCGGTAGCGGTAGATCACGTTCTCCTCGACATTGGTGTCGAGGAAGGCGTAATAGCGCGGCTGATAGGGTTCGTATTTCTGGTTCAGCACCTGGTGCAGGTCGATGCCCGAAGCGCCCGAAGCCCCGATCATCGCCCCCGGCAGGGCCGCTTCGTTCCCGCCCAGCAGCGCGGCCATCCCCGGCGCCCCGGCGGGGGCGGGAGCCGCCGGAGCTCCCGGAACCGCGGGCGCCGCCGGATTGGTCAGGCCCGGCAGCGGTGCGGCAGGCGTGGTCAGAGCCACTCCAGGCAGCGCGCCGGCCGGCCGCCGGTTACCCGGAGCGGAGGACTTGGGCAGTTCGCCCTTCTCCAGAATCGCCTTCAATTCCGGCCGCTCGTCATAGGCCGGCAGATCGTCGGCCACCAACTCCCACTTCGGCTCGCGCCGCAGCGAAGAAGGTTCGGCCAGGGTCGTGACGTCGGCCACCAGGGCCTCGCCCCGCTCCTTGAGCGTAGAGACGTATTCGGCGTAGCTGCCCGGCAGATTCGCGGCCAGGGGCGCGGCCATTTCAATCGGTGCCGTCGGCATCCCCAACGCCGCCGCTTCCCGGCCGAAGCCGGCCGGAGGTTTGGGGGCTCCGCCCGGGCCAGCCGGGCCGCCAGGGCCGCCAGGACCACCCGGCATGCCTGGCCCAAAGCCGAATTCCGGGCCAAAACCAGGCTCACCCGGCATGCCTGGCATGCCCGGAGCCCCGGGTCGCGGGCCGGCCGGAGCGGCCGGAGCCGCGGGGGCGGCCGGCGCGGCCGGCATTTCGGCAATCTTGACCTCCACCCCGGCGGCGCGGCGGCGGTAACCGTCTCGCACGTTCTGGGTCAGATCCTCCTTGGCCTCGCCGACGGCCATGCGATAAAGCGAAACCTTGACCGAATCCGGCTCCGGCCAGCGCATCGCCGGGGAGCCTTGGCAGCTGACGGCCACCTGCCGGCCGCCGACCTCCAACTCCCAGGAAGCCGGCGCGCCCAGCTGGGTGACGTACTCCGGCCAGGGGTCTTCGCTATCCGGCGGAATCCAGAGACCGGTCTCGATCTTCTGCGGCTTGGGCGGGCGGGCGTAGGCGACCCACTCCGCATCGCTCGGCTTGCTCAGGGCCGCCGAAAGCTGGCTGGATTTTTCCAGCTTCTCGGCGAAGAGCGTGATCGTCGGCAATTCCTTGACGTGCGTCTTGGCGTTGTTCAGGTGGCTGCGCACCCGGTCCAGATTGCGACTCACCTCCTCGGGGTCGACCTTGAACAGCTCGCCCTCGGACAGGGGCAGCACATTGGGATCGCGCAGCAGATTGTCGAGCGCCGACCAGGAGCACAATGCCACGGCAATCAGCAAAGCCAGCTTTTCACCGTGCGCCAGCAGGAAATACTTGAAGCGGGCAATCATGTCTCTTACAGCCTCCCGAACAGCCCTAGTCCCGGCAATGCTCCGCGTCGCCCAATAACGCCCCTAGAGTGGGCTTATTTCCCCGTGGTCCCCGCTTCTTCGGCGTCGACATTGTCTGTGTCGGCGAAGCGGAAGCGGTAGACCTTGTAGACCAGCGTCGCCCGGACCGCGGGCTCGTAGTCCGATCCGGCCACCCGGCGCACCGGCACGCCGCCGGTCCCGGCAGTGCTCGCCGCCTCGGTCACCCCGCGCCGGCCGCCGCCAAAGGGGGCGCCGAACAGGCCGGGGCCGCCGCCCGCGACCGCGGCGGATTCGTCCTTGAGCTGGACCGGATCGAAGACCCCCATCACCTGATTGTCGGGAAACCGCTCGACCGTAAAGGAGACGGGGATATAGAAGATCTCCGGGCAGTTCCGGCCGGCCGGCGCTTCGAGCAACTTGGCCATGAAGGCCTCGATCGCCTTGAGATGGCCGGTCAGGCCGATGGTGACGGTGAAGACGTCGTGATAGGCGGTTTCGGGCGGCTTCTCTTCGGTCTTTCTCACGCCGTATCCGGGCACGCCCGGCATGCCACCGGGCATGCCGCCCGGCATGCCGCCCGGTCCGAAATCGCCCCCGGGCGCGCCGGTCAGGCCGGCGGCGATGGCTGCGGCGCCCAGTCCGCCCGGCTTGGCCGTAACGGCCACCACGCTCTTCTTCTTCTCCGGCAGCTTGCCGTCCTTGCCGGGCAGCACGGCCGTCCCCACCTCGGGCCCTTCGACCTTGAACAGATAGACGCTCTCGATGAAGCGCCAGTCGGGGAATTCTTTCTCTTCGGTGACCACCGGCGCGGGCGCGGTCTCTTCTGCGGCGGCGCCCGCCTCCTCGCCGGCCGGCTTGGCCGTAGACTTGACCACCGGCACCCAGCGCTTGACCTGGGCCCGGGTCTCGGCCACGGCCCGCCCGAGCACGTCCTCGGCGATCAGGTAGGAACGCCAGTACCGCCAGCCCTTGGCGATGTCCGGCGTGTTGGTGGTGGTGTCGACGAAACTCTCGTTCTCATCCAGCGGCACGACCCCCTTCTCGCCGAAGATCCGCGCGGCCCGCTCGGCTTCGGCGGCGGCCCGGGTCTGGGCCTGGGGCTTGGCGGCCTC
>CAYMGG010000005.1:0-41547 GCA_964389915.1 uncultured Planctomycetaceae bacterium | reverse complement strand
GATCTGAGGATCGGAGGCGGAGATGTCCACCGCCAGCCGTTCGACCAGGGCCGGGGTCATGTTCTTGGCCAGCCGTTCGCGCGTCTCCTGGAGCATCTTTTGGTAACGACCGACCAGGAAGGTGGCGAAGTAGTCCCAGCGCACGGGCTCCTTGGTCTCGGAGTTGAGGATCTCGCCCTTCTCGCGTTCGCCGCTCGACATATCCCGGTTGAGGCCATCGGTCAGCTTGCGCCAGATCTGCTGGATGTTGCGCCCCTCTTTTTGGATCAAGGCCAGGTGCTCCCGCGCCTGCTCCAGATCCAGCTTGGTGGGATAGGAGCGGATCGAGCTGTTCATGCTCGTCACGGCGGAGATCTTCTTCTTCACCTCGTCATGCTCGGCCGCGGCGCCGGCGCGAACCCCACCGACCCAGAAGAACTGCACGCCCAACAGGACCAGGAGCAAAACCGCCAGCACGATCCAGACCAGGTATTTCTTGACGATTTCCATATCAATTTCCCTGGGGCTGATAGATTAAAATGGCCGTGAACCGGATGACTCGTTCGCGGTCGGTCTCGAATTCCACCTTGTTGGCGTCATCGCCCGCCGCGCCCTCGCCGCCACCCAGGTCGAAGTTGCCCGGTACCGGGACGGCGGCCCCCCGGGTCTCGCCGATCCGGGTCCGAGTAGGCTTCTTGACCTTCGGCAGCATGATGTCGTTCTGCTCGTTGGTGGTGTGCTTGAAGATCACCGGCTTGGTGAGCACGCCCGGAATCTTGCCCAGTTCGTCCTTGAGCTCGAGGGCGTCGCGCGCGCTGTCGCCGACCAGGAAGCCCGCAAAGGTGACCTGCACCACCGGCTGAGTGACGAACTCCTCGGCCGCGGCGGTCGTCGACCCGGGCCGCGTCCGACTCAGGCTCGAGCGGGACATGTTCTCGACCGCCGCGCTCTGGCCGCCCAGCTCTTCAGGCAGCACGAATTCCAGCGGTGCGGCGGCGTCCTTGCCCTTCTTGAACTTGCCGTCGACCACCTGGTAATCCATGTTCTCGGCAAAGATCCGCCGCGCCCGGCGGAACCGCCACTGGAGCCGGTATTTGAGCTGCTCGTCGATTTTGGCCAGCAGGTCCTTGTCTTGGCGCAGATCGGGCCATTCGCTCAGCCGCTGCATCCGCTCGCGCTCGAAAGCGGTCTTGAACTCCGCTTCGCTGACCCCGCCGCGCGAGCGGTTGAGCCGCTCGACCACGTCGAGAACCTTGCCGCTGGCCTCGATCAGAAAGCCCCGGCTGGGGGCGACGTTGGCCAGGGCGCGGTTGCGCTCCTCCTCGGGCTTGAATTCCTTCTCGATGGTCGCGTACTCGGCGGCGGCCTTGTCGGCCTGCTGCTTGAGCTGAGCCACCTGGGAGGTGAGATCCCCGAAGATGCCCGCCCGGCTGCCGGAGAAGGCCAGATTGAGGGCGACCGCGCCGATCAGCACCACCAGCCCGGCCACCGCGAACTTGAACTTGGCCGCCAGCAGCTTCTTCAGCCGCCGCTCGCGCGGCAGCAGGTTGATCTCGACATGCCCCAGGCCGATGCCTTGCAGGGCCAGGCCGGTGGCCGTGCCCAGCACCTGGCGGTTGGTCGAAAGCTCCTCCTCGTCCACGGTCGCGCCCGCCGGCAGGGACTCGGGCACGTCGAGGGCCCGGCAGGGCAGGCCCGCGTTGTCGGCCACGAACTGGTCGATGCCGGGCAGGAGGAAGGTGTTGCCGGCGCAGACGATCTCGCCCACCTTGGCGCCGCGGAAGATGCTGCGGTAGTAGCCCAGCGAACGCTGGACCTCGCTGCAAAGGTTGCGCAGGACCGGGGTCACCACCCGGAAGATGCGGTCGGCCTGCTTGCTGTCCCCCATGTCGCCCTTGAGGCTCTCGGCCTCCTCGAACGAGATGTTGAACTTGCCCATCAGGGCCTTGGAGAGGTCGCCGCCCGAGACGCCGATGGAACGCAGCCAGAATGACTCGCCGTCCAAAACCACGAAGTCCGTGCTGCGCGCGCCGGTGTCGAGCAGCAGCACCGTCTCCTCGGGCGATTGGTCGTAGATGATGTAGTTGACCAGCGCCAGGGGGCTGACGTTCAAGCCCTCGACGTTGAGCCCGGCGTTGTCGAGCATGGCCAGCAGGCCGCCGACGATGTCGCGCCGGCAGCAGACCAGGGCGACCTGGACCTCGCCGGAATCGTCGTCGCGCCGCAGTTGGTGGAAGCCCCAGACGACCTCTTCGAGCGGATAGGGGATGAGCTGCTTGGCTTCGTAGGTGACGATCTCTTCGATGCGCACCGAGCCGGAGACCGGGATGGGGAATTCGCGGAACAGCGTGGTAAAGCCCGGCAGCGAGGCCACCACCGGGGTGGTGCCGACCTTCTTCTCCTGCACGAACTCCGCCAGGGCGGAAGCGACCTTTTCATCGTACTTGGGGTCGTCGATGACGGTCCCGAGTTTGCGGAAATAGGCATCCGCGATTTCCGCGCCATCCTTGGTCCGCCGCAGCTTAACCGCGTGCAGGGCCGTTTGTCCGATATCCAGTCCCCACGCTTCACGTGCCGCCATCGCTCTCGCTCCCGATTGGGACCAAACTGCCTGAACTCCCGTCAATCCAAAGTCGGTAAGGCGCCGGTGACAACAAGGCTGCCGCGTGATCCTGCGTCGCTTACGCTAGCGGAGTGCTCCTGCCTAATGGCCGCCAGAACCCTCCTAGCGCTTTGTCGCTCCTCGGCTGAAGCATGCAACCTTTATTTATTACCGGGGCTCAAAAACCGGAATCTGCCGCCGGCGCAACCGCTCTATCTTGTTGAACCTGGCCCAGTTTATTCGGTTACAGCTTTATAGACTTTATACAGAGCCGCGCACACAGTGTCAACCGGCGCCTGGAGACAACTGCCCTCCCCGCCCGGACGCGGTGGTCCGAAACTATACGGTCCTCTATCTTTTTCGGCCGCCATTCGGCGCAACCTGAAGTATTTCCAGGTTTTTTAAATTGACCTCTCCCGACTGTTTTATTACATTCCCGAAAAATAAGTGCGAAAAAAACTGCGGCTGCGCTGCTGGCCGGCCGCCTCAAGACCGCGGGGATGATCGCCGCCAGGAGAAGACTTCCATGAAAGACCTTTTCATCGAGCAAGGCATCCTCCATGTCCGCAAGGATCTGCGGCAGGATTTCGATCTGTCCTTTGACAAGGCCTGCGGCGATCTGCTTAAAAGCGCGGAAAAAGACCTTAAAATCGACCTGACCGAAGTCAACTACATCAACAGCACCTATATCGGCATCATCGCCGCCACCTTCTTCCAAGCCCAGGCCGCGGGCAAGAAGTTGGCCGTCCAAGCCCAGAAGAGCGTGCTACAAGTCCTGCGCGCCGCGGGGTTCGACGGATTCATCAAACTGATCCAGATCTGATCGGCCCGCGTCGATTTGATTCGCTCAAAGCTTCGCCGCTTAGCGCCAAGTTCCGGCCGTAGCGTTGTCCGCAGATTAACCCAACTTCGCAGTCTGGCGTCGAAACCCACCAACGCATCCTTTACGCGAAAAATTTCCCGCTTAGCTGGACTCTGTTTGATTGACAGCGGCGCGACCTGTCTTTCGCCCATCCTTGGCGGGTTTTTTGGCTCCGGTCGATTTTTCCCGACAGCTTGGCCCCGCACAGCCGAACATTACATGTAACGCCCGCGACGGATCGCGACGGCGGGGGAATGCATTGACCGAGGCAAGGAGGCCTCGCGCATGCCGCTTGACAATTATTACACCGGCGTTCTGCCGCCGCACATCATCCTCCCCCTGACCGGCCTGACCGGGGTGGTCCCGCCCCGGAGAATTCCGCTGGGGCCGGCCGTAGTCCCGCCGGCTCAACTCTCGCCCGGAACGATCACCCTGCCGCACAACCCACCGGGCATTCCCGACCGGGGCCTGCCGGCTTTCGCCGAATTGGGCGATGAAGTCAACAACACGATCAAGGCGGCCGTATTTCCACCCACCCGCCCCGGCGATGGTCTGATCAGCCAGACTGACGCCAAAATCGCCGCGTTGGATGTGGTGAACGGCATGGACCGGGTCATGGGCAAGACCCAGACTATCACCCAAAAAGGCTGGATCGGCCAACATTCGAAAAACCTGCGCTTCACGTCGCACGAAGTGCTTGGCCCCCTCTCCGGCAGGCTCGGCCGCATGTTCGACGGCGTGGCTTGAGCAACCGGTGAAAAAGGACGGCCGGCCGTTCCAGCCCAGGCGCGGCCACGAAACCGCGCTAGAAAGCCAGGCAATTTCAGAGTTTTTAGCGCGTTCCAGCGCCGCGACACCGGCTCAAGCGCCGGGCCGGATTTTTCACCCCCCCCCCCCCCCACCTTATGGAACGGACATACCGAAGGCAAATCGGCTGGAGTCGGCCAAATCTCTTCCTATCCGCGTTGATCAAAGCTTGAACCCCTCCTTGACATTACGTATCATCATTGGCGCCGCTAGCGTGGGCAAATCACTGTTTTCGGACGCCATAGCAATATGGTTACCCTACTCCGTCTGAATGCGCCCAAACCATCGCCGCTCAGCCGGAAGTGCACTCTTGTCGCCTGCTTTTATCCCCTGCCAAGCTGGAACCGGACTTCACGTTGGCCCGCTCCCCTTACCCAGGCTGCGCGAAACCTGGAAGAAAAACCACTCCGGCGCAACGGGTCAGGCATCAGATGGTGCCTCCATACTTGTTGCCAATGCGAGGGTTCGGCTATAGCCCGAAAATTGTCACCGGCTGAGACCGGCGATAGACCCGGCCGTTCACGCCAAGATTCATGCTGCGGCTCTGAAAACGACCTTCCTGGGCCAAATCCCGGCAGTATTATTTCCTCCCGAATTGACTGGACATCCCCGGGCCTTCCGCCATAAGTGGAACCTTCAATCCCAATTAGCACTTAAGGATATAACGCCCTTCAGCCGGTCCCGACTAGGCGCTGTCTGCCAACAAGACGTCTAGGGAGTGGTCTGAAAATTAAGGGAATCTTCCGGCCGTCCGGCCGCCCTGGTTTTCAGACGAACGCCCATTAAGACGGCTCTGGCCCAGCCTAGAAATTGCAGGTGCAGCTAGCGGATCTGACCGCGGTAATGGGCCGTTAAATCCCGGTTTTCCCAGAAAACAACCGCTTTTGTCCTACCTGCCGATCGGCGGCAGGGGAACCGTCCAGGTATGGCCGGCTTTTTTCGCTATACGGAAAGTATTTCATCATAACTATCTTTCTATTCAGGAGAAACCACTCCGTGCTTATCAAGGATACAAGCCGACAGGTCTTGATTCTCGTGCCGGCAGGATGGTATGTAGAAGAATGTTGCGTCCAAGCCGGCAATGCCAATCCTTGTGCGGCGTTGTACCTAGCCGCATATCTGCGGAAAAAAGGCCATTCCCCTAGCGTAAAGCGCTACAAATTGGACCAGCCGTTCCCTGTTTCCTGGCAAACCGGGGCCGTAATTCTCTATGCGCCTTGGAATTTGGCTGCCGCGCTCGCCTTCCCGGTTTTTCAAACATTGAAGCGCTGGAAGCCCGACCTAATCACAATCCTGGTCATTTACGACGCCTTTCCCGACTTCGAACAGCGGGCAATGGAGCTCTGTCCAGCGGTCGATTACGCGGTTCTGCCCCACGAAAAGGAAATTTCGGTCGCCGCGATCCTCGAACACGGCGAAACACGGGCGCCGGGCGGTTTCGGACCCAAAGCCGGCATCCTTTGCCGCGACCAGAGCGGAGCCATACAGCAAGGCGAAGCCCGACCTTTTGCCGAAACTCTCGATCACCTGCCCTTTGTCGGTGAAGAATACCTCCGGTATTTTCAGGAAAATCCCGGGAGCCCGCCCGGAGTTGAACAGATCTTCACACGTGGCTGCCCGGGACAATGCATTTTCTGCCCCCTGCGCCTGACTCGCATGCGCCACCGGTCCCCGGAAATTTTTGTCGAAGAGTTCCTCTTCGCCCAACAGCATTGTGGCGGCGGCAGCGTCACCAATCTGGAGTTGTTCCGCCATGAGGATTTGCTGCACTCCTTGGCCCAGGAAATCTTGCGCCGCAATGCCCAGATCCCTTGGACCACGGGTGCCCGGGCCGATTTTTTACGCGACCGGGAATTGCTCGCCCAGCTAAAAGCCAGTGGTTTGCGCCATCTCTATTTCGGCATTGAAAGCGCTACAGCGGAAATCCGCGAAAAAATCCTTAAACCCTTATCCGATGAGATGATCGATTCTGCGCTGGATGCCGCCGACGCAGCGCAAATCCCCTATACCATGGCTTTCATCGTCGGCTTCCCCTGGGAAAACGGCGATTATCCGGAGATTGCGCGCAATTATTTACAGCGGTTTGCCAAACGCCCTTACCTTTCCCGATACAATATCGCCGGCTTGATCTCCTATCCGGGATTGCCCGTAGAAAAAATCTTGCTTGAAGCCGGGCTTCAACAGCGCGCCCTGACTTTCGACGACTGGAACAATGGTACAGCCCATCAGGGCGGAATATTCGACCTGCTTTACACCCATCGCACTCGCTTGATCCAGTCAGAATTGAATCAAATTTCTCAACATTACGGGACTTTTGCTTACCGAATTTCAAGCTGAACCATCAAGCGTTGCGGTTGACTCTGATATCAGTTAGTCCATCACCATGAATGATGTTTGTAGTTTTATTTAAAATTCTCTATATATTGTAATTAAACATGTTATGCTCATGTTTACCAGTTATTGCAGACAGACTACAAGGTATTGATTGGCTCATTTACGACTTTATGCTAGACTATATTCCGGTTGCCTGTGCCAGCTTGTGCCTAGCTTTGGATGGGTATTTAAGGCCGGACTATAGATGCGCCACCAAATCAATCTTCCTCAGGCAATCAAAAACCAGCGCCTTGGCGAAATCGCCCAGCGCCAGGAAGGATATTTCACCGCTAAGCAAGCCAGTCACTGCGGCTTTGAAATGGACAATCACGCTTACCGCTGCCGAATCGGCAAATGGCTCTACATCGCCAAAGGCCTGTATCGCCTGCCCGGTTACCCCGAAGACCTGGCCGGACGGATCATGAAGTGGCTGCTCTGGAGCCGCAACCGTCAGGATCGAATCGAGGCCGTGGCCACTGAGCCGACCACCTTGCGCTTTTTCGGTCTGCTGCCCCCGGATGAGCGGGAACCGGTTTTTCTGACCGTGCCCAAAGCTTTCCGCAAGGAAACTCCGCCGGAATTGCAGATTGCCAAAGGGCTGCCCACCCAGGGCGAAGTGGTCGAAATCGGCGCGTTGCGCCTGACCACCCCGCTGCGCTCGCTACAGGACTATTTCAAACGCACTCGGGATTGGCCAAACCTGCAGAATATGGTAGAATCAGCTCTGCACAAAGGGCTGATCGACCCCCGTCAAGCACAGAGCCTCGCCGCGGCCGACCTTGGCGGCGCCAGGCTTGATGTTGCCGCCGAAACTTCGCTCTGGCTGGAAGCGGAAGAAACCAGCCGGCCGGCCCGTTCACTGGTCACAAATTCGCACGCTGCCGTTTCAATCAACAACCTGACGGCGGCGGCCGATTTTAGAGCCCAAGCGGCCTTAGCCCCCTCCGAAGTGGAGGCGGCAGTCCCCTTTTCCGCTGAAAAGGAGGCCCGGGCCACAGCGTCAAGGAGCCAGGCCATGTCCCCCGAACGCGATCGCGCCCCCGCCATTCGCCGCCGCCGCGAGGCTGGCTTCACCTTGGTCGAGCTGTTGGTGGTGATCGCCATCATCTCGATTCTGGCCGGCATGCTGCTGCCGGCGCTGGACAAGGCCAAGGACGCGGCCGTCGCCGCCTCCTGCGCCAGCAACCTGCGCCAATTCGGCCTGGCCTTCAGCACCTATGCCGGCGAGTGGGCCGGTTTCATCCCGGCCATGAATACGGGCCCGGATTGGACGAATTATGTGCCGAAGCGCTGGTGGGGAAATACGCTGGTCAGTGGCAGTTACCTGCCGTTGCAGAAGTGGGTCAGCGAAGATCTGGGCAACACCCAGGAAGGCGTCTGGCGCTGCCCGGCCATTCCGAAGAGCGGGCTAAACTGGGGCGGCGGCCTGGGCGTGGTGGAGAACATGTCCCATGCCTGGGGTTACGGCTTATGGATCAATCCCGGACGCTATAACGCCCCGGCCCGCGTGGCGCAGATGCTGGATTCCTGGAACGCCAAATCCGCGCTCACCCACCAATCGGTCTTCTGCCCGTTGCACAACCCCTGGAACAGCTCTTCGACCTATTGGTTCGAAGCCCACGCCGTTCACGGCGAAAAAACCAGAAGCAACAACCTCTTCTTCGACAATCACGTCCAGGCCCGGGCCTATACCGAACTGGCGCTCAACCAGGACGACATTTTCGGACACGTGTCACGTTAACAGGTGTTTAGTCGCCGGTGATAATCAAAGTTTGCGGCTTGAGCCTTCGTCGCGGCTGCGCTTTCGGCGTTTTGGCCAAAACCACGGCCAAAAATGCCTTTCGCTCCGCCGCTCCTTGGCCGAAAATCGCACCCTTTGCTTATTACTAGCGCCTTAGCAAGTGGCCTATCGGGCGCACGGCCAGGGAACGCCAATCGCAAACAGCGGCTGCCGAAGCGCGCCTTTAGCGCAGGAGCAGACGCCGAAAGCGACGAAGCGACGCCAAGGCCGCGCCCGAGCCCCCTTTTAGCCATCTTCTGCGGCCGCGGGCTGAGCGGCCGATCATCGCCCGCCTGGTTCCACCAGGCCGATTTGCTTGCGCTAAATTTGCGGGGAATCGTTTCCCCTCCCCTTACCAAGAAGGAGACTGCGCCCATGCCCGAATCGTCGACCCGCCACCCGCTGCTCAAGTATCTGCTGCTCGCCCTGATCCTCAGTCTGGGCGCCACCGCGCTTTTGCGCGCGGATGAACCCTTTTCATTCGCCGAAACCTTCGCCGCCGGCCAGGCGGCCCCGAACTTGCAGGACAATTGGAAATGCGGCTTCGCCTGGGAGTGGCGCGAAGGCGCCCTGCGGCACGAACTCGGCGCCCGCCAGTTCGCCGTGCCCAAGAACTCCCCCTACGGCCGCAGCGTGCGGGTCGAGGTGGCCCTGACCCTGAGCCGGGCGGTCGGCACGGAATGGAAGGTGGCCGGCGCGGCCATCTATACCGACCCGGACAACTTCTGGCATCTGGCCCTGGTCGAATCGCCCGACACCAAGGACGAAAAAAGCAAAAAGCATTACGTCGAGCTGTCCGAGATGCGGGCCAAAACCTGGCTGGCCAATAGCAAGCTGCCGCCGCTGCCATTGGAAAAGCTGCCGCCCTTTGAATGGCAGTACAATCAGACCTACCGGATGGTGCTGGAACTGAAACCCGGCCAGATGCTGGGCCAGATCTATGATTCCGCCGGCCAGCTGGTCTGGCAGTCCGGCCAGAAGCTGGACGACGCGGCCGTAGCCTCAGGCCGCCCCGGCGTGGACAACGGCGGTTTCGCCGCCGCCTTCCGCGACTTCAAGGCCACGGTGGCCGACACCGTGCCCGGCCCGGCCGAAACCAAGGTCGAATTCCCCGCCTATGACCGGCCCGGATTGACGGGCGTGAGTGGCCAGAAAACCGGTTTCTTTCACGTGGAAAAACAGGACGACCGCTGGTGGGTGATCGACCCGCAGGGCCAGGGGTTCTACATCATCGCCACCGACCACGTCAGCAACCGCGGCATGTGGTGTCAGGCCCTCGGCTACTCGCCCTATGCGCGCAACATTGAAAAGAAATATCCCAACCCCGAAGCCTGGGCGGAAAATGCGACTAGCCGCCTAAAGGCCTGGGGCTTCAACTCCCTCGGCGCCGGCTGCGTGCCCTTCACCTATCACAAGGGGATGGCTCACACGCTCTTCGTCAGCATCGGCAGCATCTTCTGTAGCTATGGCGAAGCCTATCAGATCACCTTCCCCGAAAACGGCAAGGCCACGCCCTGCTCGTACTTCCCCAACGTCTTCCACCCGCGCTTCGAGGAGTACTGCCGGGCGCGGGCCGAGGAGTTCTGCGCCCCCAACCGCGAAGACCCCTGGCTGCTGGGCTACTTCCTCGACAATGAACTGGCCTGGTGGGGCAAGTCCCGTTCGACCAGCTACGGGCTGTTCGAAGAGTGCATGGCCAAGCCGGCCACCCACTCGGCCAAGCCGGCCGTGGTCGACTGGCTGCGCCAGCGCTACGGCACGGTCGACAAGCTCAACGGCGAATGGGGCGCCAAACTCGCCTCCTTCGACCAGCTGTTGAACGAAACCGTCCTGACCGGCACCAACGTCGAAGCGGTCGAAGCGGCCAAGACCGCATTCTCCCGCTTCGTGGCCGAGCGCTACTTCTCGGTGGCCGCCGCCGCCATCCGCGCGGTCGACCCCAACCATATGCTCCTCGGCTGCCGCTTTGCCGGCCTCTTCTCGCCCTCTTATGAGCCGGCCTGGGGGCCCTGCGGCCAGTACTGCGACATCGTCACCACCAATGTCTACGAAAAGGTCGACCTGACCACCGGCGAGGTCTACGCCAACGTCAAGGGCGAACGCCGGCCGCTAGCCGAGGGCTTTGCCCAGACTTACGCCCGGACCGGCGGCAAGCCGCTCTGGGTGACGGAATGGTCCTTCCCCTCGTATGACAGCGGCCTGCCCTGCAAGCACGGCGCGGGCCAGCGGGTCGACACCCAGGCGGAAAAGACCTTCGCCTTCACCGCCTTTCAGAAACTGCTCTTCGGCCTGCCCTGCCTGGCGGGATCGAGTTATTTCATGTGGGTCGACCAGCCGGCCCTGGGCATCAGCGAATGGTTCCCCGAAGACTCCAATTACGGGCTGGTGACCGAGCAGGACGAGCCCTGGGAGCTGCTGACCAAGGCCGCCACCGCGCTCAACCCCAAGGTGGGCGACATCCACCTCGGCCTGACCGCCGAGCTGGCCGTCGCCGCCGGCCAGAACGGCGAATTCCAACTCACTAATTCCGGCCGCCAGCCGGCCGACTGCCGGGCGCAGCTCTGGCTAGACGGCCAGGTCGAGGAGCAGCGGTTGACCCTCGCCCCGGGCGAAACCAAAAGCCTTAAAAGCGCGGCGGCCGCGAAGGCGGGCGGGCATTTCTGGCGCTGCGCGGTGGAGAACGCGGGCGATGCCGTCGAGGTCAATCTGGCCGACAACTCCGCCACCCAGGTCACCTTCACGCCCGTCGGCGACGCGGCCGGCCTGCCGGCCGCCCGCCTGGCTCCGGTGGTCGTCTACAACGCCACTGCCAAGCCGATGCCGTACGCCTTCCTGACCCTGAGCCAGACCGATCTGCCCTTCGATCTGAAAGCGCCAGAAAACCAGGGCAAACTCGCCGTGGCCGAACTGTCGGCCGCGGGCGAACCAGTGTTCCTGCCGACCCAGGTCGACCTCTTCGCCGACGGCGCGGAGTTGTGCGTCAAGGTGCCGGAACTGGCGCCCTATGCGGCGCGGACCCTGCTCGTCTGCCGGCGGGATCAGGCCGCCGAACCAGCCCCGGCCGCAATCCAATTCACGTCGACTGGTGACACTTTCGAACTCGCTTCCGGCCGGCTGAAGATCAGCAAGCTGGCCGGTACGGGCGAACTGTTCGACCGGATCGAACTCGACGGGGCGGAACTGGGCAAATTCCATCCCCTGGTCCATCAGGCCCTGCCCCAGGATATGTGGGCGGGACCGGACAAGCTGACCGAAGTCAAGGCCGTCTCCGGACCGGTCCGACTGGTGCTAGACTCCGTCATGGCCCGGCAGGACGCCAACGCCGGCGTCATCACCGCGGTCAATACCGACGGCAAGCAGGAGAAAACCGAGCAGCCGGCCGGTCAGTTCCGGGTCGGGGTGCGGACCTATATCTATCCCGAGCAGAACTGGTTCGCCGCGCGCCTGCTGTGGGTGGAGAACGCCGACGCCCGGCCCTGGAAGCTCTGCGCCTATTTCCACTTCGCCCCCTCAAACCTGGCCGGCTCGGCCGCGGACGACGAGGCCCACCAGACCGGCTACTGGGAGGATAAAAAGGCCGGCCTGTGTTATGGCGCGATCGATCCGACCAATGCCTTCACGCTCTCCTACTTCACCGACAAGGCCGGCTTGCAGCATCCCGACGCGCGCCGTGCGGTGGACGTGGCCCTGCAATCGGGCGAGAAGTGGCAGGCACCCCAGCCCTGCCTCTATTTCGCCGGCGCGGCGACCGCCAAAGACGGCGAATGGAAACAGGTCCAGGCCGACCTGGCCGCCCGCACCAACCTGGGCTTCCGGGTCATCACCCAGCCCTAAGCCGGACTCAGCCAGCGCACATTCCGCCGTGGGGGCGACGCCTGCGTCGCCCTCACGGTTTTTTAGGGGAACTTTTTCTACAAAAAAAGCTCGCCTGCCCCCCCAAAAACTCGCGCGGGCTTTGTCTTTTCGGGAGCGGAGAGGGGAAGATTCTAGGTCGGCGGAATTTGAACCTGTTCGGCTCATATCAATTTGATGTCAAAACTATCGTCATATGCTTTGGCTGCTTAGCGCTTGGCCAAAACTGCGGACAGGCTTGATTTTTTCTCCCGGCGGACAAGAATGAATTATCAGAAACGCGGCCAGCTTTTTCGCCGCGGAGCCGACTCCGACGCCAAACTGGTCTTCAGCCATGAATTTTGCCAAGCACCTGCTTGAGCATCCGCGCTTCGCCCGCTGGTTCAAACCGGCCGCCGATCTGTTTGTAAAAATCATCTGGAGTCGGTCCACCCCGCATCAGGTGGCCTTGGGCACGGCCATCGGTTTCATCGTCGGCTGGTCGCCCACCATCGGCCTGCAGATGGCTATTGCCGTGCCGATCTGCCTGGCCCTGCGCGCCAACCCGCTGGCCGCGCTTCCTCCGATCTGGCTGACCAATCCAGCCACGGCCGTACCGATCTTCGGATTCAATTATTGGGTGGGAAGACTGATCTTGGGTGGGCCGACCCTGCGCCAATTCGAACACGAGATGAAAGACGTCTTTGGGGCTATTAAAACCGAAGGCGTGCGCGAGAGCCTGCATCAGCTCTTTCAGCTCGGGAAGGAGATCTTCTGGCCTTTGATGCTCGGTTCGGGCCTGGTGGGGGCGGCTTTGGGCTTGGCCGGTTACGTCGTAGTCTACTGGCTGGTCAGTCATTTGCGTCGGCATAGCGCTCCGCCGGCGGCGGAGTGAAATTCACTCCCGCAAAGCCGCGACCAGTCGCTCATGCAGGGCAGCATTGCTGGCCACGATGCCCAAATCCGGATAACGCTCGCCGCCGGTCAGATCGGCCACCCGGCCGCCGGCCTCCTCGACCAGCAGAGCGCCGGCCGCCACGTCGTAGGGCTTGACCCCGTCCTCCCAATAGCCCTCCAGCCGGCCGCAAGCCACATAGGCCAGGTCCACGGCCGCCGAACCGGAGCGTCGGATGCCCTGGATCTGCGGCACCAGGCGATTAAAACGGGGCAGGTTGTTGCGATCCTGCCGGGCGCGGATGCAGGCGAAGCCCGTGGCCAGCAGGGCCTCGGACAACTGCGCCCGGGCCGAAACCTTGATTCGCGTCCCGTTCAACCAAGCCCCGCCGCCGCGCTCGGCCCAGAACAATTCGTCCAACGCCGGCAGGTAGACCGCGCCAGCCTGCGGCCGGCCGGCCTCCCGCAATCCCAGCGACACGCAATAAAACGGATAACCGTGGATATAGGAGGTCGTGCCGTCGATCGGATCGATCAGCCACTGCCACCGGGCCTCGGCATTGACCTGGCCGCCCTCCTCACCCCAGAAGCCATGATCGGGAAACCGCGCTCGGATCTCGCCGACGACCAGCTCTTCGACCTCGCGATCGACCACGGTGACCAGATCCATGGGTGACTGCTTGGTAGAGATCATCGAATCGTCCAGCCGTTTGCGCGCTTCGCGCGCATAGCTACCGGCCCGCCGAGCCAAATCCTTCATAAATTCGATCACTATCTGGACTCCCATTCCCGCAGCACCTCGCGAAACCGCTGCGGTTCATCCGTAGCGTAACCGCGCACGCCCAAATCCAGCAGGGCGAAAATCGCTTCGTTCGTGAAGGTCCAGGGGAAGACCTGGAGCCGGACGCCCGCCTGACCGGCCTGCGCCAGGGCCTCGCGCAGGAAATCCGCCGGCAGATCAAAAAACCATTCGCCCGCCGCCGCGGCCGGCCGCGCGAACAGGTGCAGTTGTACCTCGTCGTGGTCGGCAAACTCAACCCGGACCTGTTCGGCGAAAGTCGAACAGATCTGCGCGGATGTTCCGCCCACCCAGAGCATGGTCTGGATTTGCGGAAACCGCCGCTTATAGTTCCGGTTCACTTCCGGACGATTGCTGCAAACGATCACCTGCCGCAGGCAACCGTGGCGAGCCTCAAGCTCGGCCAGTCGATCGAGCATCATTTCATCATGCTGCTTGAGATCGGCGTACAGTCGCCGCCGGGCGTCGGCCTTGAGCCGGGCGAAGACCTCGTCCAACGTCGGCACTTTTTCACCGGCGTAAATCGGGGCAAATTTGCACCCGGCATCGCAACTGCGCACGGCCGCCAAGCTCAGCTCTCCCGCCGGGCGCTTGGCGATTTCGGCCGGGGCGTCCGTGGTCCGCTCCAGCGTGTCGTCGTGCAGACAGATCAGCACGCCATCGGCCGTCAGCCGGATGTCCACCTCGGGGATGGCCCCCAGGCTCCAGCCGTATTCGATGGCGCAGAGCGTATTGTCGGGCCGTTCCACCCCACCTCCGCCGCGATGCGCTTGCCAAAATATTTCCATTTCCAACGTTTTGCCGGCCGTCATACATCCTCCGATTCAGTGCAGTCCTTTTTCCCTGAGCCAGGGCAGAATCAGATGCGCCGCATTGGTGGTTATGGAATCCACGTCATGGGCCAACGCCTTTTCCAGCGCTTCGGTTGTATCGACCGCATAGGTATCGACCTCGATTCCCTGACGATGAAAAAAATCTATCTCCTCCGCCGTCAGCTCCGAGAGCCAGATGCAGATCTTGTCGTAATTTTCATACGTTCCGGCGGGCGGTGGAGCCTTGAGGTAGCGATCGGGGAACCCCTGGAGCTTGAGCCCAGGCTCCAGCTCTCGCAAAAGCCTCAGTTGCTCGGGCAGAAAAGAGAGAAACAAGGTCTGGTCCAACTTGCCCCGCCGCTTGATCTCCGTAAAAGCCGCGCGGGTGCATTCCGCGTCGTCGGCTTTGAGTTCCACCAGCAGGTACATGTCTTCGTTCAAACCGTAGATCGTATCCAGCGTCTCGGACAACGTGGGAATCCGCGTTCCGGCGAATTCCGGGCTCTTTTTCGCGCCGAAATCCAGGGCCTTCAACTCAGCCAAGGTCAAATCCTTCACGGCTCCGGTGCCGTTGCTGCAACGGTCGACCGTGACGTCGTGATGAATGACCATGACCTTGTCCCGGGTGAAATGCACGTCGAATTCGACCGCGTCCACCCCCAACTCGATTGCCCGGCGAAACGAGGGCAAGGTGTTTTCCGGACAAATGGCGGCCACGCCACGGTGGCCGATGACCGGGAGCTTTTTTCTCATCTTTATTTGTCTTTTCATAAAATCGGCTATTGGATAAATACCCGCGAACCGCGCTCAGTGCTCAACCCGCAGCCTGCGGATTCAGGTCCGCATTAGGCAGAATCACCGCGCGGATCACGCCGTCGGCGTAGCGGTTGACCAGATCGAAAGCCTCAGTCACCCGCTCCAACGGAAAGAAATGCGTGGCCAGCGGCTTTAAATCCAACCGGCCGGTCGCCGCCAGATCCAGGCAGCGCAGGGCCTCCCAGTTCGAACGGCGACAGTTGATGACGGTCAGCTCCTTGCGCCGCATGTCGTGCATGGGGAAAAGGAATTCGTCCACGCTGGGAATGCCGATGATTACCGTCGTGCCGCAAACCTTGGGCGTCTGGCAGGCGTGCTTGACGGTCGCCTGCTGGCCGGCTGCCTCGAAGGCGACGTCCACACCCCGGCCGCCGGTCAATTCCTTGACCCAGGTCACCGGATCGCCCTCCCGGGCGTCGAATACCGCATCCGCCCCCATTTTCCGGGCGAATTCCAGCCGCTCGGGCACCAGGTCGGTCATGTACACCTGACCGGCCCCCGCCGCTTTGGCCGCCATCAAAGTGACGATTCCGATCGGGCCGGAACCGAAGATGGCCACCTGGTCGCCCAGCCTCAGTCGAGCCAGTTCGACCGCGTGCAGGCCCACGCCCAAAGGTTCAAGCATCGCCGCTTCGACCAGCGACAGATTGCTCGGGATCGGGAAACAGCAGTGCTCGGGCATGACGTGATATTCGGCATAAATCCCGTCGTGCGGCGGCGTGCCCAGAAACTTCACCTGCGGGCAGGCGTTGGGGTGACCCGAACGGCAGGTCTCGCAGACATAGCACGGATCGGCCGGCTCGATGGCCACCCGCGTGCCCACGGCCAGCTTCACTCCCGGCCCGACCGCGTCGACGATGCCGGCCGGCTCGTGCCCCAGTAAGGTCGGATAACGGACCACGGCCGAACCGATCCGGCCGTGCTCGTAATAGTGCACGTCCGAACCGCACACGCCCACGGCCGCCACCTTGAGCCGTACCTGCCCCGGCCCGGGCTGCGGCAGGGGGCGCTCCTGAATCTCGATCTTGCGGGGACTCACCAGCACGGCGGCTTTCATGGACTCTCCTTTAAGCACCCCGAAGTAAAAACTCCGTTTATCCGGGGGAACTTTTTTGCAAAAAAGTTCCCCCAGACCCCTTCAAAAAACTCTCGACCGGCTTCGCCGTTTCGAGCGCTCAACTGGAAGAATTCAGCGTCAGCGTTCCTTGCCTACGGCGGCCGAATGGTGCAATAAGGCCTGGGCGCATTCGTGGTCGATCAACAAAGAGTTGACCCACCCGCCGCGTAACGCGGCGGCCAGCGCCGGCACGCGATCCGCGCCGCAGGTCAAGGCATAGGCTTGTTTGATTCGGGCCAGATCAGCCCGTTCGATGCCCAAGACGCGACCACGAAATTCCGTGGCGCACTCCCGGCCGTCGGCGGCGAAAAACCGGCCGCAGATCTCGCCCACCGCCCCCGCCCGGCGCAAGCCGGCCAACTGCTCAGCGGTGAAAAAATCCCGCTCCTGAAAGAACGAATTCTCCAGCGTGCCCACACCGATCAACGCCAGATCAAGCCGGCGATAGGCGGCGAAAACAGCCTTGATTTGGGCTTCGGCGGCCAGCGCGTCGCGGGTCTGCCGGTCGGAGATATAGACCGGCGTGTTGAGGGAAAGGAATGAGCCCCTCCCGATCTCGGCTAATTGCCGGCCGATCTCGGCCGCGTCGGAAGGAATGGCCTGATGCCCCATGTTGCCCATCAGGGCGGCCACGGTCAGCCCGGCGGGCAACTCGTGACGCGCCAGGGCCAGCACCAACTGCCGGATGGTCCGGCCGCCGGCTAGGCCGATGCCGGCCCGGGGCGGAATCAGCCCGGCCAGCACCGGTGCCCCCAGCAGGCCGAGCAGCCGGCGTTTCTCCTCGGGCTGAAAGAGTTCGGGCAATTCGAACACGATGGCCTGCGCCAGCCCGTACTTGTCCCGCAGCCGCGCCTCCAGTTCAGGCTGGCGCGCGTCATGCTCGCGCACGGAAATGCGGACAATGCCGCAAGCCCGGGCCTGGGCCAGCAGGCGCGAAACCTTGGCCTGGGAAATGCCGAACATCTGGGCGATCTGCTGCTGGGGCAGGTCGTCCTGATAGGCCAGTCGGGCGATCAGGTGCAGAGTGGCTTCGGCGTTTTGCAGACCGGGCATTGAACTCTCGCCAACTATGAATAATTATTCGCTAATTATTATTCATAGTTTAGCCGGCAGTCTGGCCCTTGTCAATTCAAAATATTTCCCGACATGGGACACCGGCCCGGAAGGTACCACCAGCCAACCGCTTTACAATCTCGCCGAACCGATTATACTGCGCGGTGGAACGTTCTATCGACCACCCCGGATGGACTGTCAGCTCAAGAGAGACGCATGAAAAAAAAGAAATCCAAACGCGAAAAAGCTATTATCGCGCCGGCTGTCGACATTGCGCCCACCGCCCCGGCCGAGAGCGAGCCGGAAGTGTGCGCCGTGCCGACCGGACCGACCTCTTTTGCGCCTTCCGCCCCGCCGGCCCAGGCCGGCTCGGCCGATGAGTTGCGCCGAGATTATCCTTATTTGTATTACGGCGCTCACGCGCGCGAAGGGCGAACCGCTTTCCGCGTCCATGCTCCGGAGGCGACCGAAATCCTGCTCCTGCGCGAGGGCAACGGTTGGGGCAGCCGCCCCGAGCGGCTGGAGCGCGACGACCGCGGCGACTGGTCGATCGAAATCCCCGAAAACCTGACCAACGCGCATTACAAATATCTGATCAAGAACCACCGTTCCTATCTGAAGCATCCTTACGAAATGGCCCGGATCGACCCCTTCTCGCGGCAACTGGCCGTCAGCTACGGCCAGGGCGGCAGCCGGGTCTACAACAGCGTGGTCACCGACCCCGACTACTATCAGTGGCAATGCCCCGACTGGACCCCGCCGGCCGGCGGCATGGCCATTTACGAACTGCACCTGGGCACGTTCCAGCCCGGTAATTACCGGGAGATGGCCGAGAAGATCGTCGGTCACGTCGGCTACCTGGGCTTCAGCCACGTGCAGATCATGCCCCCCTTCCAGACGCCGATCTACGAGTCCTGGGGCTATCTGGTCGGCTGCCCCTACGCCCTCTCCGAGCGCCACGGCACGGTCGACGACTTCAAATATCTGGTCGACCGCTGCCACCAGGCCGGCCTGGGCGTGATCGTCGACGTGCCCCTGGGCTTCGGCGTGCAGGACTGGGACTGTGGGCTGGGCAATTACGACGGCGCGGACCTCTATCATCACGCCGGCCCGCGCGGCTGGAACAACCAGTGGCAGACCCGCAACTACAACCACTGCTCGCCTTACGTGCGCGACTATCTGGCCGGCATCTGCACCTACCTGCACCGCGAACTGAAGGTCGACGGCGCGCGCATCGACGCGGTCTCGGCCCAGCTCTTCTTCGACTACGACCGCGGCTTCTGGGACTGGCCGCGCAACGACAAATCGGGCGTCTCGCCCGAGCAGTGGGAGGTCTTCAACAGCCTGGGCGGCGACCGCCACTTCCCCGACCGCGGCTACTGGCTCTCGGAGTGCGTGGACTTCGACGCGCTCTTCTTCTTCCGCGATTTCCACAAGCGCCTGGCCCACACCGCCCCGCATTTCATCACCATCGCCGAGGACTCGCGCCGGGTTCTGCCCCGGCTGGCCGTGCCGGTCGACCGGGGCGGCCTGGGCTTCACCTATGCCCAGAACATGGGCGAGATGCACCGCATCCGCAAGTACCTGACCATCCCCGTGGCCCACCGGAAGATCGAGCACATCGAGATCATCCTGCAGAACCCCCACGAGGAGGAATACGTCAATCCCATCAACACCCACGACGAATGCGCCAACGGCAAGACCCGGCTGATCACCGAGCTGGGCAGCCATCTGCAATTGATCGGGCTGGCCGCGCTCAACTGGTTCCGCCCCGGCGCGCCCATGCTCTTCCAGGGCGACGAATTCGCCGAGGAGGGCTGGTTCAACATCTTCACCCCGCTGGACTGGGGCAAGACCGGCCCCGGGGCCAAGCTCCACCAGCAGCAGATGACCGCCAACATCCACGACCTTAATCAAATCCTTCGCCGCGAGCCGGCCCTGGGACGGCGCGACCACCTCAGCTACGACCGGATCGGCTCGAACAACGAACACAAATGGTTTTCCTTCATCCGTTGGGGCGGGCTGAAGAAGTTCGACTCCGGCGAGTGGGTCGACCACCGCGACGATCTGATCTTCGTGCGCAACGAGGCCCCCTGGCAGGTGCCGGTCCAGGCCGAACTCTACGTTCCGGTCGACGGCGAGTACCAGGTGATCTACAACTCCATCGACGAGCGCTACATCGGCCAACACGACTACAACCGGCATAATCCTTACTGGTCGGCCTGGGCGGGCGGACGCTTTCTGCGCATCGAACTCAAGCCCTATCAGAACCTGGCCCTCAAGCTCAAGGCTTGATAACCTGCGCAGGGAGGCGCGCGCGGCTTGAACTGGAAACTCAAGGCGGGCCTGCAAAAATTGGCGGCGAGGCTGCCCGGCGGCTGCGGCGAGGCGGTGCGCGACCTGCTCTGCCCGCGCCCGAACCAGTCGGACCTGCCCGGGCCGATCGCCCAGCTCCAGCTCGGCGCGCGGGTGGTCGACTACCTGCGCCGGGTCGGCTACGGCACGGCCGGGGAGGCCGTGGTCCAGGTCGGCCCGGGGCGACGCCTGGGCCTGCCGCTGGCCCTCTGGCTCTGCGGCGCGGAACGGATCGTCGCGGTCGACCGGGAGCGCCGCCTCAATCCCGAACTGGTGGCCGCGGACCTGGCCTGGCTGCGGACCCGGCCCGAAGATTGCGCCGCCCTGTTCACCGGCATTGCCCCGCCCGGCATCTTCGCCGCGCGATTCGAACGTCTGCTGAGCGCCCCGACCGACATCGCCGCCCTGCTGGCCCTGCTGAACCTCGAATATCTGGCTCCGGTCGACGCGGTCGCCCTGCCGCTGGCGGCGACCGATTTCGACTATCACCTCTCGGCCGGCGTGCTGGAGCACGTCCCGCTGGCTTCGCTGGCGGCAATTCTGCGCGAAGGCCGACGGGTGCTGAGGGCTGACGGCCGGGTCGTGCATTTCCTCGACCTCTCCGACCACTTCTCCCATTCCGATCGCGGAATCACGTCCGTCAATTTCCTGCGCTTTTCGGAGGGCGAGTGGCAGAGCTGGGCCGGCAACCGCTTCACCTACCAGAACCGCGTGCGGCCCGACGAGCTGGTTGAAATGCTGCAGGCCGCCGGGTTGAAGGTCGAGATCTTCGACCGCGAGCTCGACGGCCCCAGCCTGGAGGCTTTGCGCGAAGACCGGCTGCCGCTGGCCGACCGGTTCCGCGACAAGCCGCCGGAGATCAACGCCACCAAAAGCGTCTGGCTGGTGGCCGCTCCGGAGACCTCCCAGCCATGACCCGCGCCTTCCCTCGTCCTCGGATCGTGGTCAGCCGCTGCCTGGGGTTTGCGGCCTGCCGCTGGAACGGGGCCCAGATTTCCGCCCCCTTTGTCCAAAAGCTGGCTGATTTCGTGGAATTTACGACCGTCTGCCCGGAGTGCGGAGTGGGCCTGGGCGTCCCCCGCCACCCGATCCGCATCGTTCAGGGCGAAGACGCGCCGCGCCTGGTCCAGCCGGCCACCGGCCGCGACCTGACCGCCGAAATGCGCGCTTACGTCGAGCTGCTGCTGGACGAGGCCGGCGAGCCGGACGGATTTCTGCTTAAAAGCGATTCGCCCTCCTGCGGCCTGCGCGACGTCAAACTGCACCGTGACGCCGAAAGCAAGGCGCCGGTCGGCCGGGTCGGCGGCTTCCTTGGCGGCCGGGTACTGGAACGCTTCGCCGGCACGCCGGCCGAAGACGAGGGCCGGCTGACCAACTTCGTGATCCGCGATCATTACCTGCGCGCCGTCTTCGCCCTGGCCGAGTTGCGCCGCCGCCCGGCGGCCGACGCGGGGGCACTGGTCGATTACCACGCGACCCACAAATATCTGCTCCTCTGCCACGGCCAGAAAGCGGCCCGGGAACTCGGCCGGATCGTGGCCAATCACGAACACCGCTCCACCCGAGAGGTCCGCGCCGCCTACGAAGCGCTGTTGCGCCAACTCCTCTCTACCCCGCCGCGCCTAACGTCGCAAATCGACGTGCTTCAGCACCTGCTGGGCTATTTCAAGACCACGCTCAACCCGGCGGAGAAGGGCTATTTTCTGGATGTCTTGGAAGAATACCGGCGGGGCGGGCTGCCGCTGAGCGTGCCGCTGTCGCTGGTCAGATCCTGGGCCTTGCGCGTGAATAACGAATACCTGCTGGCCCAGGCCATCCTCTCGCCGTACCCCGAAGAACTAGTGGAGATCACCGATTCGGGCAAGGGGCGGGACCGGAAGTAGCCCCGTGGTCACCACTCCGGGGGAACTTTTCTGCAAAAAAGTTCCCCCGAACCCCCTCAAAAAACTCGCATCCGGCTTCGCAATTTCGAACGTTCAGATGGACAAATCCAGCGTGGTTAACCTTCGAACCGGCGCGCGCTTGTTCGACACTGAATCCGTCTCTCTGAACGCCGAGCCGGCGAAGCCAAGTGGAAGTGTTTTTGAAGGGGTTTGGGGGAACTTTTTTTACGAAAAAAAGTCCCCCCAAAATCGGTCGTCAAACCGGAAGCAACGAGAACTCCGCCAATCGCTCCGGCGTAGCTTCCCATTGGGGCAGGAAAGGAGTCGGGCCTTCGATCCGGACCAGCGGCGGCCGACGTTCGGACAGGCCATTGAGCTTGGCCCAGAGCGTGGTGTCGCCCCAGAACTGCGGCGGCGTATCGCCGGCGGCCACGGCCGCAAAGACCTGCCGCGGCGTCCGGCAGCCGGAACGCACCGCCGCCAGCGCTAGGCGTTCCATCCGGCCCAGTCCGTCGGCCGGGTCCGGCCATTCCTGCAACCAGCGGGCCGCCGCGGCTGGAACTGCCGGCAATGGCGCCGCGGGCATTTGCGCCAAGCGCTCCAATTCTTGCCGATCCTGATTGGCGAAGGCTTGGTCGACCCGGGCGGCAAACGCGAATTGTTCCGGGGTAACCGGACATTTCTGTCCATATAACGAGGCCAGTTGCTCGGGCTGAAGCTGGCCCAAGCCATTGTAGAGCTCAATTCCGGGAAAAGCGTCGACCACGAGCAGTTCGGTCTTGGTCCGCGCGGCCGCAGGCAGGCAGGCTAGAATATGAGCCAACATGGATTGATCGAACAGGCAGGCGTCGAACCAGAGCACCACGCGCTCATGCGCCGCCGCATCCGCCAGGCGACGATACTGATTTTCAAAGGTCGGTAGCACTTCCTGCCGGCGCAGGCCCCCGCCGGTGGCGACTTCGATAAACTTGGCGCGCGCCGCCAACTGCCGCGCATCCGGCCAGCCGGGCCGGCGCGGGCCATCGTACAGGATGTCGTGCCAGACAAAAACTTCGCCCGGCACCCCGGATTTGGCCAGACTTCCTCCGGCGCAATCACCACTGGTCAAATGCAGAACTTTTTCCATCTGGTCACTTGCCTGCGGCGGGCGCGTTGGGGGCAGCGGGCGCAGCCGCTGCCGGTACGGCCGCCGGAGTTTTGGCCTCAGGCTTGGCTTCCACCTTGGCCGGAACTGGCGCAGGTTCAGCCTTGGGGGCCGCAGGCGCAGTCGCCGCCGGAGCCGGTGCGGACGCCGGAGCTTTCACCTCAGGCTTGGCTTCCGGTTTGGCCGGAACTGGCGCAGGTTCAGCCTTGGGGGCCGCAGGCGCAGTCGCCGCCGGAGCCGGTGCGGACGCCGGAGCTTTCACCTCAGGCTTGGCTTCCGGTTTGGCCGGAACTGGCGCAGGCGCAGGCTTGGGGGCCGCAGGCGCTGCCGCCGCCGGGGTCGCAGCGGCCGCCGGAGCTTTGACTTCGGGCTTGGCTTCAGGTTTAGCCGGAACTGGCGCAGGCGCAGGCTTGGGGGCCGCAGGCGCCGCCGCCGGGGCCGGCGCGGCCGCCGGAGCTTTGGCCTCGGGCTTGGCTTCAGGCTTCTTGATCGGGCCGGGGGCGGGGGCCGCCGCCGGCTTGACTTCCGTCTTGGTCGGGCCGGGGGCAGGAGCGGTAGCCGGCTTGGCGCCAGGAGGGGTAGATGCCGCAACCGCCGGCGCCTTGGCCGGCGCGGGCGCCGGCTTGGGCGCCGGAGGCGGAGTCAACCGCACCACTAGACCAGCCGGAGGAAGATGATATTCGTCCAAGACCTGGCAGAAAAAGCCCCACCCGCCGCCGCCATTGTTCACCTTGACCAGAATCTCGTTCCAACCGTCGTTCAGCGTGATATTGATCTCTTCCTGACCCGGCTCGGCACCCCGCCAGGTGGGATTGGCCAAAACTTCGCGCCGGTTGACGTAGGCTTTGACTCCGTCGTCGCTGCCCACGAGCAGCTTGAACGGCCCGGCCTTCTCCGGTTTGACCCAGCAGACGGCATAAACGACCACATTTTCATTCGGCTTGAACGCCGTCAGCAGGTCGACGTAATCCTGCGGGGACTTGACCGGACGCCAGCCGACCTGGCCGGCAGACCCGGGATATTTGGCGTTGGAGCTGACCGGCTCCTTCTCGGGCGGATAGATCTTGGCGAAACCTTCGCCGTTGGGACTGGGAAACGGGCCGACCATCAGCCAGTTACGCAGAAACTCGGGGCCGGGCCGGGAGACGGCGATCCCCATTTGCTTGAGTTTCTCGCCGGCCTGCCGGACCAGCGGGTCATTAGTCACATTGCTGCGCACGATCTCCGAATAAAACCGGGCGGAAGCGGCCTTGTCGCCCAACCGTTCGTAGTGCCCGGCCAACTCCTGCCGCCAGCGGTTCTGCAACCGTTTGTCGGCGTTGGCCACGCTGGTGGCGCGGGTCAGATACTCCCGAAACGCCTTCTGATCGCCCTGCAAGGCGGCATAGCGGGCGCGGCCGTAGCAGAGCATGGCCGCCAGCTGCCCGGTGTAATGCCGGGTCTCGGCCAGGTCGAAGAAAACCGTCAACCCATGCCCGACCTTCTCGCGCAACGGCACGGGAACCTGCTCCCACGCGGACAGCAAAATCTCGACCGCGCGTTGAAGTTCCTGAGGGTTGCTCAGCTTGCGCTTCTCCAACGCCTGCTGCGCCGCCAGCATCTGATCGTACTTGGCCACCCGACGAAAATAATCGACCAGCTCTACCAGGTAGAGATCCTGGTCTTCGTGCTTGAAGGCTAGGTTGCGGAAGGTCTCGGCATAGTCCTCGCCCAGCTCCCGGATGTTGGCCCGCAGGAAATCCTTGAACAACGGCGGGGAAACCTGATCGGCCTTGACGGCCGCCATCAAGGCCCGATCCAGACACTCCCAGAATTCCTTCTGCGTGTGCTTGTCGCGGGCTTCGTGCTCCAATTTATGGCCGTTGTGCCGATTGGAGGCGTCCCGGCCGCCGTACTTCTCGGCGAAATACAGCCCCCGGACAAAAACCTCGGCCGCTTCCGGATAGCGCCCCTGCACATAGAACAGCTCGCCCAGATCGTTATAGGCCGCCAGGTCGCCCTCGTCCTTGCGCAGACGCGCGCGATAGACCTCCTCCTGGCGGTTTTTAAGGCTGACGGACAGCTCGCGGGTCTCGCCGCTCTTGAGGTCCAGAGTCTGCAAAGCGGAGAAATAGTTGGTCTGGGCCACTTCCAGCGCGTGTTCGCCTGGCTCGAGTTCGGTCAGGACCAGGGGCGTGCGCCCCCGTACGTGGCCGTCGAGAATGACGGCCGCCCCGGCCGGCTGGGACTGGAGTTTGAGCGTGGCCGCCTGACGTAAAGCCAGCCGGCAATCCTCCCGCCGGTCGGCGTCGAGTTCGACCGGGCGGCGCAGAACCGCGTAGCCCGGGGCTTCCAGACGCAGCACATGCCGGCCCAGCTCCAGCCGCTGCCGCCAGGGGGAGACGCCCACGAACCGGCCGTCCACCTCCACCGCCGCGCCGGCCGGAGTCGCCGCGACCTCCAGCCAGGCGGAGTTGGGCGGAGCGAAGCCGTCGCCGTGCTGCCGACCCAGCCAGACGCCTGCCGCCACCGCGCCCAAGGCCAAAATCGCCCATCCGCCGACGCGCATGCTTCGTTCCTCCCTACCCGCTCAATCTGATTTTGGCCGGCCTTGGGGAACCTTTTGCGCCAAAACGGTTCCCCGCGCCCGCCCGAAAAATCTCGTCCGGCTTTGCCTTTTCGCGCGGGCGGCTGGACGAATTCGGCGTTGGCAGACTTCGGAGCGCTGCGGCCGTCGCCAAATGAAGTGGATCTTCCGTTCAGGTTATGATTTCGTGGCGGGATTGTCAAACCGGCTTTTGGTAAATGGTGGGCTGGACGTACTTGAACTGGTGTCGCACGCCGGTCAGACCTTCGGAATGGCCGATGAACAGATGCCCGCGCGGGGCCAGCATCTCGTAGAACCGGTTGACCAAAAACTCCTGGGTCGGCTGGTCGAAGTAGATCATCACGTTCCGGCAGAAGATCAGATCGAACCCGCCCTTGAACGGCCAGGAGCCCATCAGATTGAGCTTGCGGAAGCGGATCAGCTCGCGCAGCACGGGCTTGGCCCGGTAATAGCCCTGCTGTTTGCCGTCGCCGCGCAGGAAATAGGTCCGCAGCATCGGCGGCGGCACGGTCCGCAGGCGATCGGCGGGATAGACCCCGCGCTCGCCATGGGCCACCATCTCGGTGTCGATGTCGGTGGCCAGAATACGCAGATCCCAGCCGCGCCGCTGACCTAGCCCGGAGTGCAGGACCATGGCCAAGGTGTAGGGCTCTTCGCCGCTGGAACAACCGGCGCTCCAAACCCGCAGCCGCTGGTTCCGCCCCGCCTCCTTCTCTTTGATCAGCTCGGGCAGCAGTTGCCGGCTGATGAACTCGAAATGCTGATTCTCCCGGAAGAAGCTGGTCAGATTGGTCGAAATCGCGTTCATCACCTCCTGAACGGCTTCGCCCGTAGTGTCGGCGGCCATGTATTCGTAATAGGCGCGGTAGCCGGCAAAGCCGCGCTGGCGAATGACCTTGCCCAGCCGGGCGCGCACCAGTTCGCGCTTGTTCTCGGTCAGATTGATGCGGGCGTGTTCATAAACATAGTGCGCAATTTTATGAAACAATACGTCGGTCAGTTCCTGGTCCGCAGCCAGATCCTGCATATTGAACCCACCTCGCGAGCTATTGGTTAGGCAAATGGCGAGGATCGTCCGCCGGACCACGGATTCCGCCCTAATGCTCCCGTCCGTCGCAACGCCCGCCATTCGGAATAGCTAAAATCTACACTCCCGCCGGCCCGGAAGCAAGCTTGCAGTCGCCGGCAAAAAAGTCCGAGGCGCGGTTTCCCGCGCCTCGGACAAGAAGTGTGGGGTCCGGTCCGAGTTAGTGGACGGGCTGCGGTTCGGGCGCGGCCTTGCTCTTGGCCTTGGCCTCGTTGGCGGTTTCCGATTCGGCCTTGGCCGCCGCCGCATTGATCGCTTCGCGGGTCTGCTGGAGGTCGGCGTCGGGCGCAACTTGGCCGGACTTGACCACCTTGATCGCTTCGCGCAGTTCGCGCAGCCGCAGATCGAACTCGTTGTTGGCCTCCTGGAGCTTGGTCAGGGCCACGGGCAGGCCTTCGGGCTCCTCCTCGCGCCGGCCGGCCTGGGCCTGGACCAGCTTCTCCAAGGTCATGGCCGCCTGCCGGACGCCCGTTTCGGCGGCGAAGACCCGGTCCATGTACTCGGTCAGCAGCGGCCGCAGCCGGCCCAGGTCGGGCAGCAGCGCCGCCTGGTCGACCAGCCGGTCGCCCCAGCGCAGGCCGCCCAGGGTCAGCTCCACCTCCAACTCGGCCGAACGATGGAACTCGGTACCGCCGCCGCGCAGTTCGCTGATGATCTGGCGGAAGTCGGCGTAGCGGTCGAAGGCCGAGCCCTCGAAGGCGAAGGAGGAGCGGGAGCCCAGACCGATCTCCGCCGAGGTCAGCGCCAGGGCGCCGCCGTGGCGGAGGCCGCCCGAGGACAGCGCGGTGAGCGTGTCGCTGCCCAGGTACTCGCCGGCGCTCCAGGTGCCGCCGGTGGGCACGCCGGCCAGATCGGACGCCGCCTCGTCGGCGTGCTCGTACCAGTTGAGGATGTCGTTGACCTTGACGTCCAGGGTCCGTTCGATGGAGTGGCCCAGCCCGCCGCCGTCGGTGGCGCGAATCGTGACCAGGTAGTGATCCTGCTTGTCCACGTCGAGGCTCACGCCGTTGCGCAGCTTGAGCACGCCGTCGACCACTTCGAAATAGGCGGCGTTGGAGCCGATCACCGCATATGAGTAGGTGTCGGCCACGTCCCGGTCGGTGGCGATCAGTCCGCCGATCCGCGCGCCGGAGGTGGCTTCGTCCACGCTGCCGCCGCGGATGACCGAGCCGGAGGTGGCGCCGCCGGCGCCGCTGATGCTGGTCACGCCCAGGTCGGTCAGGGCGTATTCGTTGACCGACCCGAGATGGATGGTCACCGTGTCCACCAGCGACTGCTGGGTGCCCAGGAAGCGCCCGGCGTCGGTGACCCGCACCGTGATGGTCAGACTTTCGGTGGCTTCGCGGTCCAGCAGCATCGCATTGTCCACGTAGATCCGGTCGCCGATCAGCTTGAAGGCGCCGCCGGCGCTGTCGAGCAGTTCGTAGGTGTGCGTGTCGCCCACCTCGTTGTCGGGGTCGGCGGCCGACAAAGAGCCCACCAGCAGCCCCGGATAGGAGCCCTGGCCGGCGCCGGTGGAGTCGTACTCCAGGACCGAGTCCGGCGAGATGGTCACGTCCGTGGGAGCGCCGTTGACCCGCTCGTAGACGTCGGTCAGATTGAGCACCACGGTCTTGGTGAAGGAGTAGGGCGGCCCGCCCCACAGCCCGGCGTCGGTCACGCGCACGGTGATGGAGACCTGCGGCTGGGTCTCGAAGTCCAGCTTGCTGGCGTCCTTGACGACCAGCTCGTTGTCGCGCAGGGCGAAGGCGCCGCCGTAGTCGTCGACCAAGGCGTAGACGAAGGTGTCGCCGAAGACCTGGTCGGCGTCGGTCACGCCCAGCCAGGCCACGTGGTCGCCGTCCAGACTGCCCAGACCCACGCCGCTGGAGTCGTATTCCTTGAGCGTGGTGTTGTCGATCGTCAGGTCGCTCGGGGCGTCGTTGACGCCCTCGACCAGGATCCGGGCGGTTTCGGTCTGGGTGCTGAAGGGCGAGTTGTCGGCAAAGCCCACGGCCGAGACGTCGACCACCTGCCCGTTGTAGAAGCGGGTCTGGTCCCAGGCCCGGAAGATCAGGCCCGTGGCCTCGCCGTTCCAGTCGGCGTTGGGCACGAAGCGGACGCGGGTGTTGGCGTCGGCCGCGCCCGGATTGGTCACGTTGTCGGAGCGCAGCAGCACGGCCGAGGTCTCGCTCGCCCCGGAGAGCGACAGCCAGGTCAGGCCGCCGTCGATGGTATACTGCCATTCGCCGCCCGTGCTCGCGGCGCCGACCACGGCGATGCCCTCGACCACCGGCTTGGCCAGGCCCAGGTTGGCGTCGGTGATGCGGTTGCCGCCAGCGCCGGCGATCAGGTCGTAGATGCTGTTGCCGAGATTCGCCGCCGAGGCGACGTCCTCCTCGATCGAGGTCAGGACCATGTCGCCCGAGTTGTCGAGTTCGGGCCGGATGTTGCGCTCGTTGATGGTCACCGCGATGGTCCCCGGCCGGCTGAGCAGGCTGAAGGCCGAGGCCCCGCCCGTGCCGTAGGAGGCGACGTCGATGTAGTTGCCGCTCATGTGGCCGGAGGTGACGTCCCAGGCCAGGAAGCGCAGGCCGCCCGTATCCGCGCCCGCGCCGGCCGAGGCCAGGGCGTTGAAGCGCAGGCGCACGTTCTCGTCGCCGGCGCGCAGGAGCAGGGCGTTGTTGGAGCTGACCGTCCCGGAGACGGCCAGCCAGTTGGCGCCGCCGTCGAGCGTATATTCCCACTGGCCGTTGATCGAGGTGGTCAGACCGACGATGGCGATGCCCTCGGAGGGATTGATGTCCACGTCGGTGATCGCGTCGCCCGAGTAGCTGAGGAGCAGCTCGGTGACGCTCTGGCCGGAACCGGCGGCCGTGCCCTGCTCGATGTCGGCCAGGGAGTAGACCTCGCTCACGGCCAGAACCGGCGCGTCGTTGACGTTGATCACGTCCAGGTAGGCGACGGCGTTGGTCTCGCTGTAGGCGCTGCGCAGCCGCTCGGTCAGGCTGCCCTGCCGGGAGGCCGAGATGTCGCCGGTGTAGGAATGGGCCGCCTTGCCGTCGGTGCCGTCCCAGGCGTAATAGGCGAACCAGACCTTGGTGCCGGCCGCGCCGTCGGGCGTGTCGTCGGTGTAAACCGTCGGCACGAAGCGGACACGGTCGGTTCCGGCCAGGAGCAGGGCGGTGGAAGCGCTCAGGCTGGAGGCGTCGATATCGGCCCAGGCGCCGACGCCGCCGGCCTGATACTGCCAAATCCCGTCGGTGCGGTCGGCGGCGTTGCCGGCATAGAGGCCGTAGACGGCCAGGCCGACGCTGTTGGCCGGATCGTCCGTGTCGCGCACCGAGGCGGCCAGGAAGTCGGAGACCAGCATGCCCGCATTGGCCGTCGCGGTCAGGTCTTCGGTCTGGGTCGGCAGGTCCGCGCCCGGAGCGATGAAGCCCGGCTGATCGTTGACGTCCGTGACCGTCAGCCAGAGCATCCGGTCGCAGGTCAGGCCCTCGCGGTCGGTGACCCGGATCCAGAGCTTGTAGCTGTCCTTGGTCTCGTGGTCGAGATAAGCGCCGTCGGCCACGCGCAGCTGGTACCAGCTGCCGTTGGAGGAGTACTCGATCACGAAGAGCCCGTCCTCGCTGACAGTGCGATAGGTGCCGTTGGGCTGGAGGGTGACCTTCGAGTAGGAGCCGTCGGCGTTCTTGAACTGGTAGTAATGGTACTCGGGCAGGCGGTCGAAGCTGTCGCCGCCTTCGAAATTGTAGTTCAGGTAGCTGCCGTCGGGGCCGCGCAGCAGATCGTCGTCGGTCGTGCCGTCCATGTGCAGGGTGGCGATGTTCGCGCCGACCAGGTTCTCCTCGACCGCGATCCGGTCGGCGGAGTTGTCCAGCGGATTCAGGTTGCCCAGGTGGGCGTTGACCTCGACGCCGGCGTCGTTGGTCCCCACGACACAGATGTCGGTCGGCGCGTCGTTGACGTCCTCGACGTGGATGGTAACGGTCATGTAGCTGGGCTGGCCGCCGGACTCGTAGGTGCCGGTCCCGCTGTTCCAGCTCATCCACTGCTGGGTGGCGCTGTCCCACTTGGCCCCGGTCTGGCTGCGGCCGCCGGCGTCGAGTACCATCAACTGAATGGTGTAGGTGTTCTGGACCTCGTAATCCAGAGTCACGCCCTGCCTGAGCCAGAGCTTGCCGACATCCAGCTCGAACAGGTCGGTCGCGAAGCGCCAGCCATTGCCGGCGTCGAGCACGTCCGTGTCGCCAAGGTTGCGGATGTAGATGAAATGATAGTCGTTGGTCGGGTTGTCCGAGTCGTAGATGGTCAGGTCGGCGATGTCGCCGTTATAGCGCGGATAGCCCTCGACGTTCTCCTTGACGTACAGATCGAAATCGCCGTCGTTGGGCAGGAAGTCCTTGTCGCTCTGACTGATGGAATCGGGGTTGTATTCGTCGACGTCGTTGATGACCTCGCCGATCACGTCGTAGTAATAGGTCTGGCCGTCCTTGTCGGTGGCGCAGAGGGTGATCGTCCAGGACGGCACGTTGTTGGGATTGCTCTCGAAATTCGCCGGGTTGTCGTAATCCAGCGCATCGTAAACGTCGCCCGGCATGTAGCGGACGTCGCACTTCAAATACCAGGTGCCCCCGTCCTTGACCACGATAAAGCGCCAGCCGGTGTACATGTCGGGATTGTTGGGATCCTGATAGTAATGCCAGACGTCGTCGGCGATCGAGTAGGTCAGCTCCGTGCCGTCGGGATCGGTGGCGACCAACGTCGCCAGCACGTAGTCGATCTCGGCATTTTCGGGAATGGTCAGCACGCTGGCCGGCAGCCCGACCTTGAGATTGCCGTTGCTGTCGTAGCTGGCCACGATGTTGCCGTTCGAGTCGGTGGTATGATTCACCACCGTGCTCCCGTCGGGCTTGGTCAGCACGAAGACGGCCGGCGGCCGCTTGGGCCGCTCGATGGCCGTCTCGTAGGCGCCGATATCGTGCCGTTCGCCCACCGTGGTCTGCCGCCGCTCGCCGGTGACGTCGAAGGGGATGATCTCGAAGACATTGCCGTCGTCGTCCACGTCGGCGAAGTCGTCGAGCAGTTCACGGTTGCTGATGTACTGGCCGTCCTGGGTCAAGTTGGCGTGGCCGGCGTCCTTGGCCTGGGAGCCGTTGACCAGGTGCGGATCGTTGACCGTGAAGGAGTCGCCGCGCTGCACCAGGCCCGTAACGTCGCCCAGCACGGTGATGGTGTTGGCGGTGTTGCCGACGATGTAGAACTGCCGGGCCTCGTTGCTGGAATTCTTAGACAGCGTGTCGACCTCGAGGTACAGGCCGACGAAAACGTTGTTCTCCCACGAGGTCTGGTCGGTCAGCCAGTGAGAATACAGCGTCCCGTCCTTCAACTCCTCGTATTCCGAACCGGTGAAGGGGTTGCAGATAATGGTGGTCAGGCCGGTCAGCGGATTGTAGAACGCCACCGGCGAGTCCATGTTGTCCTTGTCAACCCAGCGCCCGTTCTCGATCCAGCCTACGGTCACCGTATTCTGGATATAGTCGTACTTCAGATCCAAAAGGTTCTGGTCCGGGGTGCCGCCGTGATTCTCGATATGGCTCCAGGCGGGGATGCCGTCCTCCAGGAGCGTGGCCTGCAACAGCACGGCCGAGTCCCGCAGGCCGTGGAACTGGTTGTAATCGCCGGCGTTGTCATAGAAGACCAGGTTGTCCTGGGCGTAGAAGTTCTTGTAGGCCGCATCGTCGGCCTGGTTGGCCCAGAAGAGGCAGCTGGTGAACTTGGCGTCCACGTTGGGGAACATGGTGACCACGCCGCCGCGCACGGCCCGGTTGCCGGTGAAGGTGCAGTTGATGACATTGGCGCTGTATTCGTCGCGCCCGCTGACCGCGCCGAGTTCGAGCGCGCCGCCGGACTGGGCGTGGTTGCCGATAAAGGCGCTGTTGACCAGGTAGAGGTAGCTGTCCTTGTCGGAGTAGTTGCTGATCGCGCCGCCCCAGCCGCCGCCGTCGTTGCCGGTGAAGACCGTATTGCAGACGAAGAGGGAGCCGGAGGGGATGTAGACCGCGCCACCCCAGTCGTAGGCCTGGTTGCCGCTGAACATGCAGTTGACGATCAGCAGGCCGTCGGCCACGTCGGTGCTGTAGAGCGGTGCGTCGTCCTCGTAATAGATCGCGCCGCCGCGCAGGGCCTGGTTGGCGACAAAAGTGCAGTCGCGCACCACCATGCCCTTGCCGTTCTTGACGTACAGGCCGCCGCCGCCTTCCGCGCCGGGGTTGCTGCCGCCGCTGGTGACGGCCGAGCCGCCGGTGATGGTAAAGCCGCTGAGCAGCACGTCGGCCGCGCCGATCACCACGTGATAGGCGTTGTCGACGCGGTTGCTGAAGCCGCCCGCATCGTCGCCGTTGATGTCGCCGGACAGCAGCGAGACATGGTTGTCGATGTCGCGCAGGTCGGGCCGGTTTTGCCCCGAGACAAAGCCGCCGAACAGCTCCAGGTTGTCGTAAAGGGCGAAGGTGCAGTCCCGGGTGTCGTGGGGCACCACGCCGTTCTTATCCACCGACGGGGTATAGGCGCCCTCGGCCACCCAGACCGAATCGACTTCGCCCGACAGGCCGATCTGCGACTGGGCGTAGGCCAGGGCCTGGCTCAGATCGGTGTAGGCGTTGAACCAGTCGCTGCCGGTCTGATCGCCCAGGGCGGTATCGTCCACGAAGATGACCTTGTATTTCTCGTAAGCGCCGCAGTCCACCAGGTCGTGCCGGTAGCGATCGAAGCCCATGACGTCGAAGGGCGCCGGGTCGCTGGTGCTGCCGTCGCCGTCGCGGTCGGCCACGTCGGGCGGGTTGTAGGCGTCGGCCAGGTCCCAGAGCGCGGTTTGCTGAATCTGCAGGCCGTCGTCCACGGTGCGCCAGATGCCGTCGCTGCCGATGGCGTTGTTGGCGTTGCGGAAGAGCGGGTCCACATACAGGGTGTTATAGTTGTCGATCTTGTCGGGAACCGCACTGCTCAGGTCGCAATAGGTAAGGGTGATGGCGGTGTTGTTCGCCTCGTTCACCTCGTAGGCCCCGTTCTGCCAGATGATCGAGTTGAAGACATCGATCGCGGTATCGTAGCCGCCGCCGGTGCGTACGCCGCTGGAGTTCTGGGTGATGGTGCAGTTCCAGAGCTCGGCCGTCGCCGCGTTGACCACGTAGACCGCTCCGCCATCGGCCGCGGTATTGCGGTAAATGACCGAGTTGATCATGGTCGCGCCGGTACGATAGGCCTCCACGCAGATGCCGCCGCCGTTGCCGGTGGCGATGTTGTCGGCCAGCACGCAGCTGTCGTAGACGGAGCGCGAAAAGACCTCGCAGATGCCGCCGCCGTCCCCGCCGGCGGTGTTGTTCTGGAAGACCGTATTCACCACCACCGGGCGGCAGGAGTAGGTCAGGTCGCTGGCGCTCAGGTTGTACATGCCGCCGCCGTCCAGATCGGCGGTGTTGCCGCCGCCGGCGCCCAGCCCGTTGTCCCAGAACGAACTGTCGTAAATCTTGGGGGTGGCGTCATAGTTGAACATGCCGCCGCCCAGACCGGTATAATCGTAGAAGATGCCGGTGGCAGGATTGACCACGCCCGTGGCGGAGTTGTGGTAGAAGTTGACTTCGGTCAGCGTCGGGCTGGTGCGCCAGGTGGCCATCCCGCCGCCGTTATGGGACGTGTTGTCGTGGATCGAGACGCGCAGGTATTCGTCGTTCTTAAGCGTGCCGGCGACGCTGCCGTCGACATAGGAATAAATCGCGCCGCCGCAGGCCCCGCCGTCAGAATCGCTGCCAGTGGGCGTTTTCACCGCCGTATTGCTATAAAATTCGGAGTCCTGCACCACGGTACTGGAGGTGTTGCTAGCCAGACCACCGCCCTTGGCCGCAGTGTTGCCGAAGAACACGCCGTCGGCAAACACCGCCGTCGAAGCCACGTTGTAGGCTCCGCCGCCCGTGCCGGTCTGGTTGTAGTTCACGTTCCCGGGCGTCAGGACCTCATCAACGCTATCGCCGACATTGCCCTGGAAGATCACGCCCGCGCCGGAGTCGCCGCTCTTGAACTGTGCGGCCGTGCCGTCAGTATTGGCCACGCCGCCGCCGCCGGAAGTGGCCAGGTTGTTGGAGAAGACACAATCCTCAAAGACCGTCCCCGAGCCGACCTGAACGTTGTAGACACCGCCGCCGACCTTGGCTTGGTTGTTGAGGAAGGTGCAATTGGCCACGATCAGGTTGTCGATCTTGTCGTTGATCATGCCACCGCCGCTGGTGGTGGTTTTTTCACCGAAACCGTTGCCGCCAAATATAATAAATCCGTCGAGCTTGGCGTCGGCCGCACCGTTGATCACGGTGTAGCAGTTGTCGCTGTAATCGCCGCCTGTACCGATATCGCCGCTGATATAAGTCAGACGCCCGTTGGTAATGGCGGACACATCATCAGTGGGCGAGACCAGTCCGATTTTGCCGGTAAAATCAGAATCCACGGAAAAATCGGCTCGTTGCCCCAGATTGCCTTCGTTGCCGACAAAACCACCATAAACCTCAACCGCGGCTTTCATAGTAAAGGTGCTGGTCCGCACGTCGGTGCCGGTTTCGGTCGGCTTATATGTGCCTTGAGCCACCCAGATCTGATCGCCGGCCTGCGCGGTTGTGAAGGCTTTCTGCAAATCGTGGAAGGCCGCGCCCCAGTTCTTGCCGTCCCCCCCCGCCCCAGCGCCGCTAGTCACGTAATAAATGGTCGCCAGGCGGCCGTCCCAGTCCTCCAGCCGGTCCCAGACAAAATAGGTGGCGGCCAAGTCGATGCTGGCGGTCGAGTCCAGACTAGTGTTTTCCAGGATCCAGTCGCCGTAGCTGACATTTCCGGTGGGGTCGTCGGAAGCGGCCACTTCGTGTCCGGTCAGGTCGGACAGCTCATGCAGCAGCGACTGCCCCTCGTCGCTGGCCGCCAGATTGCAGGCCATCAAGTCCAGCCGACCGTCACTGTCCAAAAGCGAAGAGAGGTCTTTAAAGAAATCCCCCAGCTGGGTGTTGGCCACCAGACTTTCGGCGCTGACGTCCAGATCGCCGGTCAGATCGAAGGCGCCGACCCCGGCCGAATGGGTGGCCAGGGCGATGTTGTCGGCTTTGCGCCCGTTCAAGGCGTCGCGGATCTGGTCCAGAATCTTGTCGGTTGAACCGCTCTCGCCGTCGAACAATACGGTTAGAACCTGGTCCGTGGCTGCGGCCGCCAGATCCTCGGCCCCCTGCAAGTGCGAGGAGACCAGCAGCACGTTCACGCTATCCTCGGCACTATCATTCTTTTCGGAAGAAGTTGAGTCTCCGGCGGCAGGATCTTTGGGCGCGGAAGAGTCATCTTGCAGAAGGTGGGTGCGAGCGTCGGTTTGGTCCTTATCATGGTCGGAAGCATCCAACCCGGCCGCATCCAGCACAATCCGCTCTTCCAGGGGCATGACTCGCATTTTCATAAACCTCGCTCCCTTTCAACGCCGGCCCAGACAGTATAGCGATTATTGCGCGCAGCCCGACTCGCCGGGCCATGAGCGCGCAACAATATATATGTAAATATGCGGCAGAGTAACCGCAGTCTTTCACTTTTTCCGGGTCAATCCCGCAGTCTTTCCCCAAATCGGCCGAAGCCCGGACCCGGGCAAATGTTTTTATTCACCAGTCAATCCATTCCATTATTTCAGAATACATTACATCATATTGTCGACGTTTTAGCGAAATAAATTCGGCCAAAAACCCAGGGTTCCGTCGCCGGTTGAAACGAAAAAGCGGGGTTTGAGCTAAGCTCAAACCCCGCAGAGTGTTACCTATTCTACTGCTGCTAGATGGTCGTAACTTCTATTCGACCTTAGCGGGCAGCCGGGACGAAGCCGGGCATGCTGGGCAGCTTGGCGGCGCAAGGAGCGCAAGGAGCCTTCTTCTCGCAGGCGTTGCAAGGAGCCTTCTTCTCGCAGACGCTGCAGGTGCCGCAGACGTCGCCAGACTTGACCTTGACCCAGACCTTCTCTTCCTGGCCGCAGTCGACCGTGACGGTCTTGTACTGGGCGGGAACTTCGACCTGGCGGACTTCCTCAGGCTTGACCTGGACTTCCTGGCAGATGGTGGCGTACTCGGCCGGGATGGTCTCGCTCTTGACTTCGGGCTTCTTGACCTGCTTCTTGACGCAGATGGTCTGGACCGGGATATCGCACTTGACCTTCTTGATCTCCGGGCCCTTGACCAGCTTCTTGACCTTGACCTTGCAGACCTTGGCCGGGATCTTGATCTCGGTCACGGCTTCGGGCTTGACCTGGACCTTCTTCTCGATGCTGGTCCACTTGCAGGGAACCTCTTCCTCGACGAAGCAGACGGTGGTCTGCTTGCAGGGGCTGCAGCCGTCATTCTCGACCTTCTCGATGACCTTCGCACCCTTGGCCTTCAGCGCAGCGGCTTCGGAGGCGCAGATCTTGCGCAGGACCTTGCGGGCCGGAGCGACAGCGATCTTGCAGGTTTCGGTCTTGTACTCGGCCGGAGTCACGCACAGCTCGGTGGACTCTTCCTCGACCACGACTTCCTTCTCGACCATCTCGTAGACCGGCGGAACGAACTCGTAGACATACGGATCATCGCTGCACTCGATCTTGACGGTGTCGGTGGTGTACTCGCCGGGCTGGCAGACGACCTTCTTCATTTCGGGCGCAACCATGATCTTGGCTTCGCGCGGCGCATAGTCAGCCGGAATGACCAGCTCACGAGTGCTCGCCGGCGCGCACAGGATGCGCTGAACATACTTCTTCGCGCAACCAGCCTTGGTCTTCAGCTCCCACTTGTAGCCGCAAGCGGCGGCCGGGGGCTGCTGACCCTCGACGTACGGAACTTCTTCGGCATAGCTCATCCCCGCAAGGACAAAGCTCGCCGCGCCCAGGAACGACGCGGTCCAGAATCCCATCTTCCTACTCATGATAATCCTTTCCTCCTAATTCCCCGCTTACTGTTGTTGCGAACAACCCCCAAAAAACCACAGCCAAACAAAAGTTAAAAGCTCCGGACCCGATGCTCCACCCTTGACCAGCACCGCTCCGCAGCACCTCTTCCGCCGGCGCGTCCTCCACACTCCCGCCCGCAGAAAAACCTCGCGACCGGAGAGCGCCACCCAAAAAACCCCGGGCGCAACTCCAGTTCGAACCCATTCAAATGCCTTGGCCGACCGCCGTCAATATGAAAAAATCTATTTTCGACCGATTTTTTCTGAAAGCCTAAAGCATTCCGGTCGAAATATACGATAGCGGCGGAGTTTTTCCTTTCACTGCGGCGCCGAGTCTGAAAGCTTTCGGCACCCTTTTCCGCCCCGATCCGGAGGCCAAACTTCGAGCACTATAACTGACTGTCCACGGTTTTTCAACCCCCCACCACCAATTTCAAGCGTATTTTTCCCCGCCCCGGCCCGGCCCATCCCGCCTAGACTGCGCCTGTAAAACCACGGTTTTCGCCGCTCATCTGAAACCTGGCGCTCCAGAAGCAGACTATTTATTTGCGGCCTGACCTCTGCCCGGCTCGCTTTCCGCGCGAAATCGGCTTTGGCCGGAGCCAAATTTAGGGCGGCCGCCCCCTTCAGGCTAAAAAAAAATGGCCAGACCTAGAAGCGGCGGCTTTTGTAATCCAACTCTGTGCTTCCGCCAGGGAGCGACGCGAGAGCAGCGCAAAAAACGCGGTAATTTCAAGGTTTTTAGCGCGTTCGTGCAGCCTCGCCACCGGGGTCAAGCGCCGCGGCGCAATGCAATATGACACTCGCCAAGTCAATTGGCCGCCGGCCCGCCAGCTCCGGCCTTGTGCCGCGAATCACAGCGATAAATCCAGAGGGTGGCCGCCAGCAGCAGACCGTCCACGATCAGCCGATTTTCGGCCCAGGCCCCCCGTCCGCCGGCCTGCACCTCCCCGACGCCCAGCAGCGCGACCAGCCCGCAGGCGACCAGGTAGAGCTTCCACAAAACCTGCCCCCGCCCCCCTTCCCCCCCCAAAATCAGAATGCCCAGGGCCAGGCTGCCGGCTTGCAGATAGCCGGCCAAGGTCAGCCAGCGGGTCGGTCCGGCCACGCCGGCATAACTGGCCGGCAGGGCCGACGCCAGCAGCGGCGGCCCCCAGACGAACAATCCGACCGCGCCGATCAGCAGCCCGGCCAGCAGCCCCAGCCGCTTGGGCGTAAGCCTGGTCAGCCCGCCGGAAATCCGGCGGCTGTCGGCCAAAAGCACCAGCACCCCGCCCTGGATCAGGGTTAAAACAAAGCTGTAAAGCTTGAGGGCCAGGCCATACTCGGCCAGTTCTGCGGGCGCCAGCGCTTGGACCAGAAACACGTCCAGCCGCAGATAAATCATCCAGGCCATGCCGAACAGGCCGTAGGGCAGAGCCCGCCGCAGCTCGCGCCACCAGCCCGCCCCCGCCGGCCAGCTCCAGCCGTACAGCCGCCAATCCGCGCATCGCTCCGGCTCCGGCCGCACGAACCAGGCGATGAGCAGCCACTCGGCCCAGAACGAACCCAGCAGCCCCAGGAGCACGCTACGCTCCGAACCGCCCGCCAGGGCCGCCAGCGCGGCCGCCAGATGGCCCAGGGTATAGGCCACGGTCGACATCGCCTGCAAGGGGCCGATCCGCCGCCGCGCGTTCCAGTAGGAGCGCGCATTCTGCACCCAGGCGTAGGGAGCCAGCGTCAACCCGGCCAGCAGGAGCTCCGTGCCCGGCAGGGTCGCGTCCCGAACCGCCGCCAGCCAAGTCAAGCCCAGCGCCGCCCCCACCACGGCCAGGCGCCAGCGTAGCGCTTGGCCCATGAGCCGCGCCCCCTCGGCCGGGTCCTGGTCGAACCGCAGCGTGGCCAACTGGGAAAAGCCCGCGTCCGAGACCAGGGCCAAGACCTCCAGAAAGGTCAGGGCCAGAATGACCGTGGCTAGCCCCGGCTTGTCCAGGCAACGCGGCAGGACCAGCACCACCACGGCAAAGGAGAAGAGCCGCACCCAGGCGGTCGACCCGTATTGGGCGAAAAAACGGAACCAGAGCGATTCCGCCGCCGGAGGCGGGGAAGAGGTGGCGTTCATGCTTGTTTGGTCGATTCCCTTCCAAAATATAAAGGCGCCGAACCGGTCACTGCGGCGTAGACTCTCCAGTCCGCGACCGCTCCGGTTTTGCCGTTCAGCCGCGGGTTGAGAACCCGCGCCGCATTCGGCCCCTATTTTATGAAGTGTTGACCCTAGCTGCGCAGCCGAAACTCCGCCAGCCGGAACCCCGCCGCCCCCGCCAGCAGCGCCGCCGCCCGGGCCGGCTGGGGCAGGTCATATTCTGCCACGATCTCGCCTGTCGCGTCCGGTTCGGGCAGTTCCCAGACCGAACCGCAGCCAAACCCGCCGCCATGATCGAACCGCAGGCGCGGGGCGTTCCACCTCTCGGTCACCTCGGCCAGCTTTAACTGCAAGCGCCACCGGCCCGTCGCCAGATGGGCCGGCAAAAGAAACCGCGCCTCCGCGTCCGCCGCCCGCCATAAACCGGGGGCATCGCCCGGGCAAACCCCCCGGCCGGGCCGCAGATCGGCGGCGGTGAATCGCGTGCCCCAAAAGGCCCGGCGCAGCCGGCGGCCGGGACCGCCCAGCCGGTAGGCCAACGAATGTGCGGCCCGCCGGTGCAGCTCCTCGCCCACCGCCGCCCGGTCGTGCCAGGCCTCGGCCTCGGCCCGCCAGTGCTCGACCTCGCCCCGCAGCCGGGCCAGTTCGGAAGCGGCCTTTTCCGTCGCCGTGCTCGGCGCGGCCTGGGGTTCGGGCCGGCCGGGAACATTGCTCCCGTCGGGCGCGGTGGTATAGGTCGGCAGCGGCGACACGTCCGAGGCCGGCCCGGCAGCGGCTTTGCAGCCATGGAAATACACGCCGCAGGCCAATTCCGCCAGATCGGCCGGCCCAAAACCCTCCAGCCACTGGCGATGGTGGGGATCGCGGCGATATTCGGCCAGAAAATCGCCGAAAGTGCAGCCCAGGAACCGCTCCCGCACCGCCGGCGGCAGCTTGCCGGCCCAGGCCGAAAGGGTCCAGCCCAGCACGTGCCCCGGATACTGCCAGGGGCGCACGCCGCTCTCGATCCGCCGCAAAGCGCCGAAAAGCCGCTCCACCCCGGCGATGGTCATATTATAGTAATGGGCCGGATAGGCGTGGACCGGCTGCAAAAAGGCCGTCTCGACATAGGCTTCGCCGCCGGGCCGCAGAATTCGCCCAACCTCGGCGGCCGCCTGCCAAGGATCGGCCAGATGCTCGAACACCGCCCCCGACATCACGACCGCGAACGCCCCGTCCACGAAAGGCAGGGCCTCGGCCTGCCCCACCACGTCCACCTCGGGAAAGGCGAAGACCTCCAGCTTGATGACATTGGGAAACGCGTCAGGATTATTGCCCGATCCCAGGTCCAGGACCGGTCCGCCGGCGGCGCGGTCGATCAGGTCCAGCCACTGCCGGGTGTAGCGGTTGGCCACGGTCACGCCCGCATCAAAAGCGTCGGCCGCCGCCGGATCGGGCAGCATGACCGGCGCGCCGTGGCGCAGGGGATATTTCTTCCCGCACCCCGGACACGCGACCTCCTCGCCCAGCGTCAGGCTCCCGCCCCCGCAGGCCGGACAGCGCAGCAGGGGCAGGATGAACTCCCGCAGGCGCTTCATTTTCGCGGTCAAATCAGCCATCGCTCACCTCTTTGATTGCCGATTCCGGGGAACCTTTTTTGCAAAAAAGGTTCCCCTGACCCTTCCAAAAAACTCTCGCCC
>CAYMGG010000004.1:21627-45543 GCA_964389915.1 uncultured Planctomycetaceae bacterium | reverse complement strand
ATTCCTTTCTCTTGAAGGAGTTATCGTCATTTTTAATCCGCTACTGTAGTACTAGTGTCTCCCCCTCCCTCTGGGAGGGGGTCGGGGGGAGGGAGAGTGAAGGAAACTCCAGTTCTCCGGGGTTAGGTGGATTCTGTTTTGCTGCGCTCCAGGCGGCCTCCCCCACCCCGACCCTCCCCAAAGGGGAAGGGAGCAACGCGATCATCTGAACCTGCCGGGTACGCAAAACGTTTTGTGGGTGCACACCACGCCGGGGAAACCCAGGCTAGGCTCTTTTGTGCCTCAATTACAGCCTATGAAAAGAATACCGCCCCAAAACCATCAAGTATTTGTCGAATAATTACTTGGTGGTTTTGTGCTCCGTTAAATCTATTCAATATTCTTGCCTCAATCTATTTAAGGAGTAGTCTGCAAAAGGCACCAATTAGCTAATTTATATAGAGGTTAAAAATGACGGCAACTGGCCCGATTGTCAGACGGCGAAAGCTGCTCAAAGAGATAGCCGATCGGCAATACGGCTATTTCACCGTCACTCAGCTGCTCTCGATCGGCTATAGCAACAGCCATCATGCCTACTATCTAAACAAAGGCGAATGGCTGAAAGTAGCGCGCGGAGTGTATAGACTGGCCGAGGGCTATTCGGACTCGCCGGAAGCGGTCTGCACTTTCTGGTCTCTGTGGAGCCGCAACTCCCACGATCAGCCGCAAATCGTCGTCAGCCACCAGAGCGCTCTGGCCATTCATGGTTGGGGCGAGTTCGCCTCGGCGGCGGTCAACTTTTATGCGCCGCCGGCCTTCCGCAAAACTCCGCCGCCGGGCGCAGTCCTCCACCGCGCCAGCCTGCCCCTCTCGGCCATTGAAAGCCGCGGCAGCTTCCTGGTCACACGCCTGGGCCGAACCCTGGCCGACCTGCAACCGCAAAAAGCCGACCCGGCCTGGTCCGCACTGCTGGCTCAGGCCCGGGAGCGCCTCTCGCCGGCCGAATTGGCGGAACTGACCGGAGTCGAATACGGCGCGCAATTGGCTGATACGGTAATCGCTCCGCTAGCTTCCCCCTCGGCCGAAACGGCGCTTATCCTGCCGCTCGCGATCTCGGAGTCGACTCCGAGCGATCTGCCGCCGGTCGCGGTGGGTCCATTACCTGATCATTCCGGCGAAGCGTCGCCGTTCGATTCGTTAACGGAAGGAGTCTGGCAGATGATTTTCAAACGCACCGCCACCTCGTCCCGCCGCGCCCAAGCCGGTTTCACCCTGGTGGAATTGCTGGTGGTCGTTTCGATCATCAGCGTCCTGGCGGCCATGCTCCTGCCTGCGCTGGAGAAGGCCCTGGCCACCGCGCGGCAGGCCACCTGCGCCAGCAACCTCAAGCAGTGCGGGCTGGCGCTCAGCGGTTACGCCGACGATTTTGGGGGTTATTGCCTCACGCCTTATGGCTGGGACGACGACCCGAACATCACCATCTGCCGCTATTGGCCGGACAGTCTGATGAAATTCGGCTATCTGCCCAAGATCTGGACCGCCTTCAATTCTTATGACGGCGGAGCTATCTCCAAAGACCCCTTCCCCAATGTTTTCTCCTGTCCCAGTCTGCCCCCGCCCCTGACTCACACCACCAGCGGCTGGACCATGACCAATCACGAGGCCAGCAGCTGCCTGGCCTACGGTATGCGTGGCCTGACTAACTCCTACCACTATCCGGGCGAAGTGCTCGGTGCTACCGTCAACCCCCGCTGCCCGAAATTCGAAACGCTCAAGCTCGGCGTGCCCTTCTTGGGTGACAGCTACAGCTCCATCGTCGGCGGGACGGAAGGCGGACAGCACTGTGCCCTGGCGATAAACGGTCAACTCGATGTTTCCTGGACCGGAGTCATCCACCGCCGCCACGCCGACCGGGCCAACCTCTGGTTCCCGGACGGCCACGCCGCGGCGTTGGGCGACGGCGAGATCCAGCGCTGCCCGCCGCGCGCCTGGGACAACAAGCCGATCTACAGCTATCCCAATCCGGCCTGGTGAAAACTCAAAGCTTTGTCACGTTTTTCCCAAAGGAGAATCTCCATGCCCCGTTTCGCGCCGTGCCACTGCTGCTCCCGGACCAGCCTGTCCTTCCTCTTGCTGCTGATTGGCGGACTCACCCGGGTCATCCCGGCCGCCGAGCCGGTCTTCCAGGCCGACGGCAGCATGGTCTGCGGTCCGCTCAAACTTGACCTGGACAGCGGCGGCACGATCCTGGTTTCGGCCGAGGACGGCGGCCGGCAGACCATCCACCTCTCCCAAGGTTGGCGAGCCAGGCCTAATTCTTGGTTCACCGCCGGCAACCTGACCGATCGGGAGATCAAGCTCGATCCGGCCGGGCGGAGCAAATTTCTTACCGGCAAACTACCCGGCGCCACGCCCGAGGAATGCGTGCCCATCACTTGGGGCTATGCCCTGCGCGACGATGGCAAGGTGCGCGTCTCGCTCGTTTATCAGACGGAGCGGCCGATTCAGGAACTGCTCGCCCTGGCCAACATCCACAGTCATACGCCCCGCGGCCAGTTGGCGGGCGGCGAGGCCCAGGTGGACGACCAGCATCTGCCTCTGCCGGTTGCCGCCGGGGCGGAGCACGGCCGCTCGCTCTTCAGCGGCCAGGCCCGGCAGATCGCCTTGCTGAGCGCGCATCAAGCCGGCGGCCTGGTCTACCAGCCGGCGACCGTGGACCACATCGAACTCAAGGATCAGAACGTAACCATCCGGCCGCCGGTGATCGAACTGTGCTTCTTTCCCCGCGACAACCGGGTCGAATTCGACCTCGACTTCTCGCGTCTGCCGGTCCGGGTCGCTTCGGACGAAACCTATGGCGGGGTCGACTTCTGGGCCGCCGGCCGCCTGCGCCTGCCCCGCTACGGACTCTGCCGGAATCTGGTGCAGAACCCGGGCTTTGAGGAGGATTTCCACTACTGGCAGGACGACACGCTGGGCCGGATGACTGAATCCCGGCTGGGCGAGTATTATGAGATAACGACCGAAAACCCCTATCGCGGCCAGCGCTGCGTCTGTCTGCGTGGTGAAAAGGACCAGAATCCCGCCGGCGTCTCGACCTTCGCCATTCCGGTCGAAACCGGCCGGGCCTATACGGTCAGCTTCTACGCCAAGGGCGACCGCAAGGGGCGGGTGCTCAATCTCTGCACCCGCACGTCCGACTGGCCGATCTTCCCGATCCAGAAAAATTTTGCCCTGACCACTGATTGGCAGCGCTACTCGGTCGGCCTGACCGCGCCCAACGGTGTCCTGACCCTGGCCTTCGCCCTGCCCAAGCCGGCGGAAGACTGCCAGGCCTGGCTGGACGCGGTCCAACTGGAAGCCGGCGACCTGACCGAATACACGGAGAAACCGTTGGCCGTGGCCCTGCTCACCGCCGAGCGCAACAACTGCGTGGAGCCCGGCCAAAAATTCTCTGCCCGCCTGCGCCTGAGCGGCGAACCGCAGGCCCGCGGCGAGGTAAAGATCCAGGTCACCGATCTCTTCGGCCAGCCGGTCGGCGCCCATCCGCAGCCCTTCGCGTTGGACGCCCAGGGGTCGGCCGAACTGCCCCTGGAATGGGCCGAGGAACTAGGCAACGGACTCTTCATTCTGGAGACTGAATACAAATTGGCCGCCGGTTTCGCCGGACGCGATTACTTCCGCCTGGCGCGCTTCCCCTTCCTTCACCAACAGCACAAGCACAAGCGACTCTTCGCGGTCGGCTTCGGCGACAGCCGGCAGGGCGGTTGGGAGCGCCGGCTGGCCCACTGGGAGCGGGCCGGCATGGGCTCGTTCGTCGACTTCGGCAACATTCACCCGCCGCAGTTCCTCCAGTTGCTGGCCGCCCACGACATCGCCCCCTTGGTCTCGATCTTCCAGCACAGCGAAAAAATCGGCGAGCGTAATCTGAAGGACGATTTCGAGCTGGACGAGGCCGGTCTGGCCGAGGTCGAGCGCTACGCGCGCGAAACCGCCGCCGCGCATCCGCAGATCACCCATTGGAAGACGATCAACGAGCCGGGCTGGAAATACCAGAGCGATCCGGAAACCATGAAAAAGTTCGTGCGCATGCTGGCCGCCACCGCCCGGGGCATCCGGGCCGGCAACCCGCAGGCTATCATCCTCTCCCCCGATCCGGCCAACATGTATCGCGGCGCGGGCATCCGCTGGATGGACACCTTCCTCAATGCCGGCGGCCGGGACGTCTGCGACATTATCGGCATCCACCCCTACCGCCCCCGGCCGGAGGAGCCGGACCTCGACGCCGACACGGCTGAGTTTTTAAAGATGCTCGCCGGCCACGGCTACACCGGCGACGTCTGGTTTTCGGAAGGCATCTATCATCAGAATTATCAACTGCCGGCCTACAATCTAAACGTCCACGCCGCCTGCTCGACCGATCATTTCCGCGCCGGCACTTTCTCCTATCATCTCGGTTGGGGCGAAAAGGTGTGCGCCGCCTACACGGCTCGCAGCTGGCTGGTGGGCTTGAAATACGGCGACCGGATCAAGATGCAGGTCGACTGGGGCTACCACCGCAACAGCCGCCTGGACCTGGACGGCCTGCCCGGCGCGGCCCTTTTCGCCAGCAACACCCTGGGCAATCTGCTGGGCGACAGTTCGTTTTTGCGCGACGTGGGCCTGGGCGAATTCATCCGTTGTTACGTCTTCGCCGACGCGCACGGCCGCACCGTGGCCGCGCTCTGGAATTACCGGCCTGACGTGGACCAGGGCCAGGCCGAAGGCGATGCGCTGGAATTCTCCGGTCTGCCCGCCGGCACCGAACTGATCGGCCTGGACGGGGCGGCCAAGGAATTTGTCGGCCGGCTGCAACTGGGCCCCAGCCCCTGCTTCCTTCGCGCGCCCGATGCGGACCGGGAAAAATTCCTGGCCGCTCTGCTCGCCGGGCGGGTGGTGTCGGGCAACGCTTCGATCTGGCGGGCGGGGGTCAAATTCCTCTCCCCGCAGGCGGCCGAACTGACCGTGGACAATCTGCTCTCCCGTCCGCTCAATGGAAAACTAAGCGTTACGGTGGACGGCGAAAGCCAGTTCGCCGAGGCAGTGGAACTGCCGGCGGCGGAGAGCTGGCGCCGCAACTTGACCGTGCCTCCGCCGGGGGCCGGATTGCAGCCTCTGACCATTGAACTCAAGTTCGCGCCCGAAGGCCAGAATGCCGAACTGCATGAAACCCTGACCCTGGAGCGGCTGCTGGTTCACCCGGCCCCGGTCGCGCCCAAGATCGACGGCGATCTGAGCGACTGGCCGGCGACCAGCCGGTTGGAACAGCCCCACCGGCTCAAGACCTGGGCCCCGTCCCGGAAGGAGCAGGCCCAATACCCGACGCCGCTGGTCTGGCGGGACGCCTCCGACCTCTCGGCCGATCTGTATCTGGCCTGGGACCGCGAGTTCCTCTACGTCGGCCTTAGGGTGCGCGACGACCGCTTCGACCCGGCCGCGGCCGGCACGCCCGCCTGGCAGGGCGACAGCGTGCAGATCTACTTCGACGGCTGGGGCGACGCGCGCACGCGGCGGGCCAAGGGTTACGGCAGCGACGACCAGAGCCTGACCGTCTGGCCCGATCCGGCCGGCGCCAAGGTGATCCGCGACCTGGCCCCGGAACAGCAATTGGGCTTCCTCAAGACCGGCCCGGCTCCGGCCGTGCAGGTTGCCTGCCGCCGTAACGAACAAACGCGGGAGACCGTTTACGAACTCGCCTTCCCGCGCAGCGAGATTCCGCCCGTAAACTTGCAAGCCGGCGGCAGCTTCGGTTTCGCCGTGCTCATCAACGACCGCGACGGCGATTACCGTAAGCAAGGGCTGACCCTGACTCCGGCCGGGACCGAGCCCTTCATGCGGCCGGATCTATATCCCTTGCTGATGCTGGTGGAGTAAAAACGCTGGAAGACCGGTTTTTGAGAGAACTTTTTTGAAAGAAAGTTCTCTCAAACTCTCTCAAAAAACTTTGGCCCAGCTTCGCATTCTTCAGCGTTCAGATGGACAAATCGCACGCAGAAGGCCAGCGTCACTTTCATCCATCTGAGCGCTCGAAATCGCGGAGTTGGAGGAGAGTTTTTAAAGGGGTCCGGGGGAACTTTTTTGCAAAAAAGTTCCCCCGGAATTGGTCGTCGTTAAGCGCAAGCGGCGAATTTTATTCGAAAAGCGCGAACTCCCGGATCTGCGGGACATCGGCCGCTTCGGTCACGGTCAGCCGGAATTTTTCGGCCGCCAGCGCGGGGAAGCACTCGATCCGTTTGTGTCCGATGCAGGAGCCTTCGGCCAGCGGCCGCCATTCTCCGCCGCAGAGCGCTTCGAGCCGGTATTGGCGGACGCGCTCGCCCTGGGCCAGGTCCTCGGCGAGCACGGCCTGGCTGACCGGGCCGCCGGCGGGAAGGGACAGCTCCAGCGCTTGGCCCGAACCCGCAGTCCGAGCCCGCGGCCGGCCGAAGCGGGCGGCGATGGCCGTGCCGAATTCGGCGAAACGGGCGCGGTCGGCCTCCGGTACCAGGCCACGATTATCGATCACCATGCCCAGCAACAGATTGGTATTGCGTCCGACGCTGCAATAATAGCGTTCGACCAGATGGTCAAGCGAGTACAACAGATGATCCTCGCCCGCCCGCCAGAACCAGCCGCCCTGGAATGCCCGATGTTGATCGCGGTTGGGCATGTCGGATTCGCCCGGCGCCCAGACCGAACCGAGCGGGTTGCCGCCCATCCCCAGCTTCTCGGTGGTGCCGTCTTCGGCGGTCAACCGATCGGTGGCGCTCCAACAGGGGTACGGGGCCTCGCCCCGCTCGTTGCCGACCCAGCGCAGCAGGCCGCGCCAGTTGGCGGGTCCTTGGAAGACGACCGCCCCGGGCTGGAGTCGTTCCAGAATGGGAACGATCTCCGGGCCGCCTTGGGCGGGCGGGATCACTCCGCCGTCGAACCAGATTTCGAAGAGTTCACCGTAATCGCCCCAGAGTTCGGTGAGTTGCTGCTCGACCACGGCGTTGTAACGTTGCTGCTCGGCCGAATCGCCCGAGAGGACCCGGCCGGGATTGTCGACGTTCAGATAGGCGTTGCAGGCGGCGCTGCAATAAAGCCCGGGTTTGATTCCGAATTTGGCGCAGGATTTGAAAAAGTCGCCCACCACGTCCCCTCGGCCGCCGCGCCAGGGGGAGGCGGCCACGCTGTAGTCGTGGGCCCGGGTGGGCCAGAGGGAGAAGCCGGAGCAGTGTTTGGCGACCAGAACCGCATATTTCGCCCCCGCCCGGCGGGCGGTGTCGAGCCATTGATCGGTGTCCAGTTCCGGAGGCGCGAAAACCGTCGGCGCCGGCGTGTAGCCACGCATCTCCCGGAAGCGATAAGTGGGTTCGAAGACCTGAACGTCCAGATGGATGATCACGCCGACTTCGGCGTCGGCCCATTCCAGCTGCCGGGGCGTGGGACGGGCTCCGGCCGGCTTGGCGTTGCTGGACATGCGTATTCCCCCGACAAACGGAAAAAAGGGACGGCTCGCGCCGTCGCCCCTAGCGACGTTCAATGGCTGCGTATTCCGGATACGAATTCTGGCGGTTGGCGGGCATGGGACGGCAGGCCTTGCGGCTCAGTCTTCGCGGCAACGGGTCCACATGCCCCGCGGCTGGGTGGGAGTGCCGCCGGGCCCCATGGTCATGAGCGGATGCAGCGACTGGGTGTGCCCGTCGCAGAAGAGATAATTGCTCAAGCGGCCGCTGCCGTGCAGGATCGGCAGGGCGAGCTGATTGTCCACATTGTCGGTGACCGAGCAGGAGCCGTTGCCCATGATGTTGACGTTGCTGGGGCGTTCCAGGCTCAGGATCGTGCCGCTGGCGGCCTCGAGCCGGCTCAGAGAGAGGCAGACCGGCGGGGTGGGATCGGTGAAGGTCGAAGTCACGCCCCAGATGCCGGCGGGCAGCCCGGGCGGGAAAGTGCCGCTGCCGGCATTGGCGCCCCGCATCATGCTGTAGGTGCGGCGCTTGTTCAGCCGGTTGGGATCGACCGGACACTGAAAGACCTGGTCCATGGGTTTGCCGGTGCAGTTGCCGGCCTGGATTTCGGCCGCGGTCAGCGGCCGACCGAGGCTGGCCGAGAGCAGATCGTCCCAGCTGATTTGAATGCTGCTGCCGGCATTGCACCAGACGCCGCAGGGCAGCAGATCGGAGTTTTCACCAGCGTAGTCGATGAAGGCCAGGCCGATCTGGCGCAGATTGTTGGCGCAGGCGGTCTGGCGCACCGCGTCACGGGCTTTTTCCAACGCCGGCAGCAGCAGGGCCGCCAGCAGGGTGATGATGGTGACCACGACCAGCAATTCGACCAGGGTGAACTGCCCGCTCCGGTCGCGGGGGAGATGCCGAAAATATCGCACGCTCTTCTCCTTGCGCAGGTCTTTCGCCGGGGCGCGTTAATCACCCTAGCCAATCTAATACTAATATATTATTGGCTTTTTGTCAATTTTTCCCCGCAGCTTTTCCAATAAATCGTGGTTTTGTTATATTTTTGCCGCCCTCGGCGCCTTGACTTTGCGGATTGATGTACTAATTTATTAGTATGACCAAGCCCACTCAACAGCAGATCGCCCGCCAGGCCCAAGTCTCGCAGACCACGGTCTCCATGGTCCTGGGCAACCGCCCGAATGCTGCCTTCAGCACCGAATGCCGGGCCAAGGTGCTGCGCGCCTGCCGCGAGCTGGGCTACCTGCCGCCGCGTCGCCGCACCCAGACCCTGGGCCTGCTTCTCTCCCCGGTCCTGCCCCCGCGCGACTATCTGGGCAGCGCTTTTTACGCGCGATTCTATCACGGGCTGGTCCAGGCGGCCGGTCTGGCCGGCTACAACCTCATGCTGTTGGAGGCCGAAGGCGCGGAACTGCCCGAGGCGGTCCGTCAGCACCGGCTCGACGGCCTGATATTGCAGGGCCAGATCGCCCCTGCCCGCTTGAATGAACTGCGCCGGGAACTGCCGCTGGTCATGCTCAACTACCATCTGCCTGGCGCGGGCGTGACCACGCTGATGCCGGACAATGCCGGCGGCCTGACCCTGGCCGTTCGGCGACTTTGCGAACTCGGCCACCGCCGGATCGCCTTCTTCGGGTTGGGGCCGATCGAAGCCGAAGGCCTGCATCAGCGCGAACGCTTTGCCGGCTATCGCGCCGCCCTGGCCGAAGCCGGGCTGGAGTGCCCGGCCGAATTAATCATTTTCACCCGGCCGCAGGCCCCGGATTATTCCGACGCCGAGAGTCTGGTCGACGAGGTGGTCGAACGTTTCCGCCGCCTGGACCGGCCGCCCACGGCCGTCCTCTCGTATGGCGACGTCCACCTTCTGCGGTTCATGAACCGCGCCCGTCGGCTGGATTGGCGGATCCCCGAGCAGTTGAGCGTCATCGGTTTCGACAACACCGAGGCCTGTCGCTTCAGCCAGCCGCGCCTCAGTTCGATCGAGCAGCCGCTGGAGGAGATGGCCGCGGACGCGATCGCGGAACTGATGGCCCTGCTCAACGAGCGGAGGCGACCGGCGCGATCCCTCCGCTATGCTTTGCGTCTGGTTGAACGCGATTCGGTGGCCCCGCCGCCCGGCCGCGATTTGCCTTAAGCCTGCTCTCTTTGGGCTTAGGCCATGTCAGCGCCGATTATTTATGGTGGCGAACGTTCGGGCCGGGTGAGAGTTTTTTGGCGGGGTTTGAGGAACCGTTTTTGCAAAAAAAGGTTCCCCAAAATCAGCCGGTATTATTTTGAATTGAGGTTAGGCTTCTTTATCCGGAGAAAAAATCAATGTCCGCTTCCCTGTCCGCCGCGCCGGCCATCTTTTGGCATTCCGACCCGCTCCGGCCGGACGATACCGCAGTCCTGGCCGGCGACGGCTTCGCCGCCTCGGCCCAAGTCGAGTTCTTGCGCCTGGCCGACGACCCGGCCGGAACTCCGGGGCATGCGCCGACGGCTCCGGAAACCGGTTGGACCGCGGTAACTCCATTGCAGCAGAGCTCGCACTCGCTCAAGGCCGTGGTGTCGGGAGAATGGGAGCCGGGTATTTTCGCCTGCCGGGTCCGGCAGGACGAAACAATTTCGAATGTGGTCTTTCTGAACGCGCCCGATCCCTGGTGGGTTCAGGGCGACGAGGGGCTGGCCGCCGCCCGCGCCGGCGGTTGGCTGCGCCTGCTGGGCAAATGCCTGAGCGGGGAAAAGCCGGGCCTGGTCATGTTGCAAGGGCCCGGCTCCCCGATCGAACTGATCCCGGAGGAGGCCAACGGATACAGCTTGGCCGTGCGCCTGCCCGAAAATCTGATCGCTGGACGCTATTCTGTCCAGATGCACAACGGTCACGGCGGCCCGGCCGGCTGGCGCATGGCCGGCGAGGTGGAGATTCAGCCGGCCAAGACCGCTGAACCACCGGTGGTGAACGTGCTCGATTTCGGCGCCGATCCGCGTGGCCGGCGGGACAGCACCTTCGCCACGGTGCAGGCGCTGGAACGGCTGCAAGGCTTGGGTGGCGGCGTGCTCTTCTTCCCGGCCGGGCGATATCGGATCGACTCTATTCTGCGCTCGGGGATGTTCATCGCCACGCCTCTGCGCATTCCGCCGGGCGTGACCCTGCGGGGCGCGGGGGCCGGCCTGACCAGCCTCTGGTGGCCGGACCGGGCCGAACCCTTGCCGACTCTGTTGGAAGGCTCGGGCGATTTCGGCGTCGAGGATCTGGGCCTCTACACCCAGGGCCGCCACCGCAACATCATCTCCAGCGACCGGGGCCATGTCCGCATCCGACGGGTGCGCATCCGCGCCAATTGCTATTATATGACCATGGAGAACGGCCGCCCCCACCACCGGCGCGGAGTGGATGAACCAGCCGCGAAGATGGGCGCGGCCATCGAACTCTGCGGGCCGAACGTGGAGATCACCGACTGCGACATCTACCACTCGGCCCTGGTCTTCTTTCTCAAGCATGTGCAGGGCGGCCTGATCGCCCGCAACCGCAGTCGTGGCGGCAATCACCATGTCCTTAGCGGCGGCCAAGGGGTCATCTTCGAGCAGAACGAATTCATCGGCAACTCGCTCACCGCCGGCGGCAGCAATGTCTCGCTCTTCTATGGGGCCTCCTCCTGCCGGCACGTTTATTACGCCCGCAACCAGACCTCGCATATCTACGGCGGTGACCACGAAGCCCTGACTTTCGACGGCCACGGCACGGCCTACTTCGGCCGGGTCGCGGCCGCCGGCGGCGAAACCCTCACCCTCGCGGGCGATCTCTGCCTGGGCCGGGGCGAACGCGACAGCCTGGCCGACATCCATGACACGACCGTCTATATTCACGCCGGCCGGGGTACGGGCCAACGCCGCCAAGTGGTGGGAGTGAGTGGGCGCAGCCTGACGCTGGACCGCGCCTGGCAGGTGCCGCCGGACTCGACCTCGGTCGTCTCGGTTGGAGTCTTCAACGGTCGCCACATCTTCTTGGAAAACACCATGAGCGACACCGGCACCATCATCCAGCTCTATCCGCCCAACTGCGAATGCCTGATCGTGGGCAACCGCGCGATCCACGCCAGCAACCTGAACAGCGTCAGCAAACTAGGCTTCAACCGGCGCAGCCGCTTCCAGCGCGTCGAACCCAGCTGGTACAACCAGTTCCTCGGCAACCAGGTGGTCATGGGCAATGGCTGGGGCGCGGGCGAAACCGAAATCGACCGTTGGATCGGCGGCGAGACCACGCTCAACCTTTGGGGCTGGCAGGTAAGTTTCGAAGTCGATGAGCACGGCTGCGACCAGGATCGCCAGTTGACCGAGGCGGACCTGAAAAACATGCTGGGAGTCAGCCCCACGCCCGGCCGGACCATTCCCCTTAGCCGATTCCAGATCGTCCGCCGCCACCGGATCGACAACAACAGCTCCATCCGTGTCCGCGGAGCGGTGGCCGATGTTCTGATCGAAAAATGCCTGATCCAAGACAGCGAAAAAGGCGTGCGGGTGGACAACGAGGTCCACAAGGAACACGTCGAAGATCTAGGCCAACTCGCTTTCGAGCCGGAGCAGCTCGAATCCAAGCCCGGTGACCCGCCGGTCTTCCTTACGCCCAGCCAGGTGTTGATCCGCCGGAATGAATTCTCCCAGGTGCCCACGCCCTGCTCAGGCACGGCGTTACGTGAAGCAAAAATCGTGCCCTAGTGGATTGCCGTACGCCCTATCCCGTATGTCCCTGACGATTGGCCGGAATTGAAAAGGATTTGCCATGCCCACTGCCCTCCGCCCGGAAAGTCTCACCCTTCTCGCCTGCCTGTTGAGCTTATTCTGCACCTGCGCCGTCGCGGGCGAATCGCCGGCCGAACCGCGTCTGGTCCGCGACGATTCGCGGGCGGTCATGGATCTGGCCGGAGTCTGGGAGGCCTGCCCGGCCACGCCGGACCTGGCGTTTCCGCCCCCGGCGGAGGGTTGGAGCGCCCATCCCGTGCCGCATACGGACACCAAATTTCTGGACAGCGACGGCATTGGTCCCTATTTTCCGCGTGGGCTGGAGGCGATCTTTGCCGCCGACGGCCGCACGCCCAAACGCACCGACAAGCTGGCCGTCTGGTTCCGCCGCAACTTTACGTTGGAAACGCCCGTTGCGGCCGACACCCGCGCGCTCCTGCACTGCGACGGCATCGCCTGGCACAGCGAACTCTGGCTGAACGGGACCAAGATCGGCGGCTCCGATCTGGGAATGGCCCCCAACACCTACGACGTCACCACCGCCCTTAAGCCCGGCAAGAACGAACTGGTGATCGGCGTGGCCGGCCGCTGGCGGCTGTGGAATCCGGAGTTGAAAACCTTCATCGCCCCCATCACCGGCGTCATGCCCGGCATCTGGGACAACGTGCGGCTGGAGCTTGTGCCGGCCTTCCGAGTGGAGGACGTCTTCGTCAAGCCTTCGGTTCAGGCCAAGCATTTGGCGGTCGAAATCACCCTGGCCAATGACGGGCCGGCGGCGCGCTCGGGCACGCCGGGAGTCGTCATCCTTGATCCTGCCGGGCAGCCCCGGCTCGTCCTGGCCGGCTCTGCGACCGAGGTTCCGGCCGGCGGGCGAATCCCGGTCACACTGGCGGCCGACTGGCTGGCCGACCAGCTCTGGGCTCCGGGCACGCCCAACCTGTACCGCTGCCGGGCCACGTTGCAGGCCGATGGCGCGGAAGCCGACCGCCGGAGCGAGACTTTTGGTTTTCGCGACTTCACGGCCCGGGATCGCGACTTCCTGCTGAACGGCCGGCGTCAGGTGCTGCTGCGCAACAGCTGGCTGACCAGCGGCAGCCAGCCGCGCGAACGGGTGTTGCCCAACGTCCGCGACGAAATCACTAACTACAACTGCATCCGCCTCCATCTCTCCTTCATCAACCCGCATGTGATCGACCAGGCCGACCGGATCGGCCTGCTGGTCATTCCCGAATTCTGGGGCTTCTATCAAAACAGCAATCTGCCCTTCCCGATCACCCAGGCCGCGGCCTGGACGCCCAACACGGCCGAAACCATGCGCCGGGTGATCAAACGCTACCGCAACCACCCCTCGGTCATCATGTGGAGCGTGACCAACGAGACGTTTTGGAACAGCACCGCGCCGGAACACCTGACCGTGGCCGATCAACTGGTCAAGGCGATCCGCGCCGCCGACTCGACCCGGCTCCTGCAAGCCGATGCGGAAATAACCTATGACGGTCGGCTCGACACGATCAGCATTCACTATCCGGAGAGTGATACCGGCACGATCGGCAAGCAGTACGACAACAGCGGCTGGATCGTGCCCAACGATTTTGCCTGGCTGAAAAAGGAAGGTTCCAATCACTCCTGGCGGGCGGACTTCATCTGGGATCGACCGCTGATGATCGGCGAGTATTTCTGCCAGGACGGCGACGAGCCGGAACGCTACACCCCCTACGCCGGTGACGAGGCCTACGAGCTGACCAAGTGGCGCTGGCAGGCGCTGAACGGCCGCGACGCGCTCCTGCCCCGGCCGGACAATGCCTGGATCCAGATGGTGAAAATGAGCACCGACCATTACCGCGCCGCCGGCGTGGCCGCCCTCAATCCTTGGACCGGCCTGGGCCGGCAGCTCATGCCCGCTCTGCTGATCGCACCGCTGGACTATTTCCCCACCGCCTTCGGCGGGGAGGAGTTCACCCGCAAATTCGTGGTCGCCAATGACCACACCATTGCCTGGCCCGGAATGCATCTACAGGTCGGGTTGCTGCTGGACGGGCGCGAGTTGTGGAGCGAACGGAAAATCCCCGCCCAGGTCGATCCGGGCGAGCATCGTGAGTTGGATTTGACTCTGCACCCCCCGGCGGTCGCCCAGCAGCAAGCCGCGCGGCTGATCGTTCGCCTCTGCTGGATGCGGGGACCGGTGCCCTATGAACTGGCGCGGCACGAAGAGGATCTGTGGATCGCGCCGCACGAAAATCTGGCCGAAGTCGAAACGCAAAGCCTAGCCCTGGTCGACACGAACGACGGCCTGACCGTCCGGGCGCTGGCGGAAATGAAATTGAATCTGACGCCCGGACCGGTCGACGACGCCGCACTTACCGGCAAAAAGCTGCTCATTATCGGCGAAGGAGCGGCGGCCGGCGCGGATCTGGCCGCGGTCGCGCGATTCGCCGAACGCGGCGGCCGGGTGCTGGTGATGCACCAGACCGAACTCGCCGCCTTTGTGCCGAGCCAGCCGGAAATCGACCCCAAGCACGCCGCCAGTATCAGTTGGCGGCAGGCCGCGCATCCGGCCCTGGCCGGCTTGGCCGACGGGCAACTCCGCTTCTGGCGGCCGGATCATCTGGTGGTCCGCGAGACCTTGGTCCGGCCCGCAGTGGGTGCGGCCGCATCGCAGGCCGTGTGCGGCGGCCGTTACGGGTTGCACTGGTCGCCGCTGGTCGAACTCCGTTGCGGCAAAGGCGCGGTGACCTTCTGCCAATATCTCCTGGCCGAAAAGGTGGCCATCGAACCGGCCGCGGAGCGGATTCTGGCCCAGGCGATCCGCTCGGCCCTGGCCGCCGAGCCGGCCGCACCGGCCCCGGCCCTGCGCCTGGCCCCGGGCGTGACCAAAGAGACCAAGCAGGCACTGGCGACCTGTTTCGTCAAAACCACCGAGGACTCGGTCGGAGACGGCCCGGTGCTGCTCGACGCCGCCCACGCCCCCGAGGAAAAAGTCCTGCAACGCCTGCGCGCCCAAGTCGAAGCCGGCCGCGTGCTCTGGCTGCGTGGCCTGAACGAAAAGACCGCGCCCGCCGTGGCCGGGCTCCTGCCCTGGACACCGGGATTTGTCCCTCTGGCCAAGGAAGTCGTCGGCGCGGTTCGGCGGGGCGAGCATCCGTTCCTGGCCGGCCTGAGCAGCGGCGATTTCTATTGGGCTCGCGGCGCCGGCGGCAGTCAGCCGACGACTTCGTTGGGCGGTCCGGTTCTGCTGCCGCCCACGTTAGGTGCGGCCGTACTGCTGGTCGAGCCGGCCCTGCTGGCGGTCGTGCCGGTCGGCCAGGGGTGGATTCTGATCGACCAGCTGGGCTGGGACCAAGCGCTGGCGGCGGAAACCGAACGGGCCACCCGGATTGTCAGTTGCCTGGCGCGCAATCTCGGCGCCGGCTTTTCTCCGCCGGTCGACGTCAGCCGCCGCTACCGGTTCACGCCGGTCGACCTCTCCAGCGTGGCCAATCGCGGGTATGTCGATGAAGCGGCCGGTGACGGCCGGGGCGGTTGGACCGACCAGGGCGAAAACGACATGCGCTTTTTCCTGATAAACCACGTCGGTACGGCCGACGGCCGGCCGGGCGGCATGGCCGTGGCCGGCGAACCTTTCCCCGCGGAGGTTAAATTGCAGGGCATCGCCTATCGGCTGCTTGATCCTAAGAACGGCAAAGCCGTGCTGACTCTGCGCGGCGGGCCGCACGATCCGGCCGCGCCGGCCGAGGCCCGGGGCATTCCCCTGAATTCGGCCAAGGCCGACCGGATCTGGTTCCTGCACACCGGTTGCTGGGGTTCGGAAGGCGGTTACGGCGTGGAGGTGGCCAGATATGAAATCATCTACGCCGACGGCTCGAAAGCCGAAATCCCTGTGCGCCAGGGGCTGGAGATCAACGATTGGTGGAATCCCAAGCCGCTGGCCGGCGCGCAGGTGGCCTGGACCGGCCGCAATCTCAAGGCCGCGCCGATCGGCCTCTACAGTCTGGCCTGGGACAATCCGCATCCCGACCGGCCACTCGCTTCGCTCAACGTGATCGGCAATCTCGCCCAGACCCAGCTGGTGCTGCTGGCGGCAACGCTGGGCGTGGATGAAGGCGGCGCCAAAGCGGTGGCGGCCTGGGAGTGCGGCCGGTTCGCCGCGGGCCAGGTGCCGGCGGCGGTCGGTTCTGCCCCGCTGACCGGCGAGGGCACGCCGGCGGCCGTCGGCGACCGGACCGGCCTGCGGTTGACGAACGGCCAGTGTCTGTCCGCCAATCCACAGCCCAATCCCCTGGCCTCCGGCCAGCCGTTGGCAGTGGAGATCGAAGTCGCACCCGACGGGCCGCCCGGCGGCTATTACGGCGGCCTGTTCGAGTGCGGCAATTACCAGAACGCCGGACTGCGCCTGGTGCTCCGCCAGGACTTGCGGGTCGTGGTCGAGCATTGGGCCGGCGCGGGTCCGAAATCGGCCTTCTATTTCATCTCGCGCGAACCTTTGCCGCCGGGCCGGTTCAGTCGTCTGCGCTACGAGCACGACGGCCGCCAGGGCCGCCTGCTGGTGGACGGAAAAATCCAGGAGCTGAAAGAATGCCCCCTGCCGGCCCCCTATAAGGAAGGCCTGCGCCTCGGCCTGGCCGGCGGCAAGGACTACTGGTTCAACGGAGTGATCGGAAGCGTGCGTCTGCTGCAATTGGCCACTGATTCCAGCGGCGGCTGAATCTATGCGTCGGCTCCGCGAGCTACTCGGGGGGGGCTTTATGCAAAAAAGTTCCCCCCGGCCCTCTGCAAAAAACTCTCGCCCTATTTGGTCGGCAAGCCGCAATCGATGGGCTTGATCTGACGCTCCGTACGACTTATATCAATTCAAATTAATAGTGGCCGATTTTGGGGAACCTTTTTTGCAAAAAAGGTTCCCCAAACCCCACCAAAAAACTCTCATCCTGTTCATCAGACCCGGACGCTAGTCGGCCATCAATAACTTGAGTTGATAGTAGACGCGATCAATACAAGTCGATAGGCGCCAAACGGATTGGAATTATATCCATTCACTTTAGTTGGCGTCGATCAGCGGCCGACCGCAGTCCTCCCCGCGTGAATTTGCTCTCCTGGACTTTCGGAAGAATGAAGCCAAATGCGAGTTTTTTGGCGGGGTCCGAGGAATCTTTTTTGCAAAAAAAGTTCCCCGGGGTTTGACAATTCTACTATGATGCTTAATATTCAACCTTGTTGAATAAGGGAAACAGGAGACCCTCCATGACCTTGGGCGCCCGGTTACGTCAGCTTCGCCTTCGCCAGCAGCGCACCTTGCAGGAGATCGCCGACCTCTGCGGCTTCACCCGCAGTCTGCTCTCCAAGATCGAGAACGACAAGACGGTTCCGCCCGTGGCCACCCTGGCCCGGCTGGCCGCCGCGCTGGGCGTCAAGGCTTCGGCCCTGCTGGACGAGGAGTCGACGGTCGGAACCGTCGTCCAGCGCGCCGCCGAGGTCGCCGCCGCGCCGCTGGTCCGGACCGATCGCGGTTATCATTTCTTCGCCTTTGCCGCCGGCCGGCCGGACAAGCGGATGCAGCCTTTCCTGTTCGTCGCCCGTCGGGGCGAAGTGAAGCGACACCATTTGAGCCACGCCGGCGAAGAATTCATCTACGTTTTGGAAGGTCAGATGCGTTACCGGGTCGGGCAGACGGAATATCACCTCGAACCGGGCGATACGCTCTATTTCGACTCGGAAGAGGAGCACGCCATCGAGCCGGTTTCGGCCGAGGTCCGCTATCTGGGCATCTTCGCCGAAGCCGCTCTGGCGCCCCGGTCAAAAGCCAAGCGGCCGGCCGGCCAAAGAAAATAAAAGCCTGAGCTTTCGTTGCAGGCTTTGCCTAACCGCGCCATTCGAAAGGATCTGCCCATGCCCCAAACCGCTTCCGCCCGGCTCAGTCTAGCGCAGTTCGTCGCCAGCCCGTGCAGCACGCCGCAATTGACTTTGGACGAGGCGTTGGCCGCCTTCGCGAAACTGGGGTACCGCAAATTCGAAACCTTCACCAGTTGGTGCGCTTCCCGGGTGGATTATGCCGCCGATCCGGAAATCTGCCTCGGCCCGGCCCGTCGGCACGGGATGAATTTCACCTCTCTGCACCTGCCGCCGATCGAGAACGACCGCCAAGCCACGGTCGCGCGGGCCATCCAAGCCGCCCGTTTCGCCCGGGATCTGGGTGTTTCGGTGGTGCTCTACAAAGCCAGCAGCCGCGAAAATTACATCGCCGGCGCCCGGCCCTTCCTGGACGGCATCGCCGGCCTGGGCGTGACGCCCGTCTTGCAGAACCACGTCGGCACGCCCATCACCACGCTTGAGGATTTTCAAGCCGTCATCACAGGGATCTCCGATCCGCGCATGAAGACCTTGTTGGAGGTGGGCATGTTCCACGCGGTGGGCGTAAGCTGGCAACAAGGTTACGAACTGCTGGGCGATTCGATCGCGCTGGTGCACATCAAGGACCAGATCGGCGCGGACCGCGTGCCCTTCGGCGAGGGCGAGGTGGATTTTCGCGGCCTGTTCGGCCGCTTGCAGGCGGACGGCTATCGTGGCGACATCGTGGTGGAAATGGAGGTCTGCCGCGACGATCTGCCGCGCACCCTGGCGCTGCTCGGGCAGGCGCGCGCCTACTGCGGAGATTTGCTGGCCAAGCTTTGAACTTTAAGCCGGCGGTCGGGGCTGCGGCGTGCCGGCCGGGCCGTCGGAGCAAACGACTTTTCATGAGCCAAAGGAGTTAAAAGTGAGCGAACCGCGCATCTGCATCGTCGGCGCTGGCAGTCTTTCGACCAAGCGCATCTATCCGTTGATCGGCCAGGCGGGGGCGATGATCGCCGGCGTCTGCGACCGGGACCGCGAAAAGGCCGAGCGCAACGCCCGACTCTGGGGCGGTCGGGTGTATGAAGATCTGGAACGCATGCTCGATGCCGAACGGCCGGACGGGGTGATCATCTGCATCAGCGGGCAGTTGCACGCGCAACTGGCGCCGGTGGTCATGCGCCGGGGCATTCCCGTCTATACCGAAAAACCGGCGGCCGACTCGGCCGCCGCGGCCCTGACGGTCGCCCGGGTGGCGAGGGAGACGGGCGTCCTCTGCACCACGGCCTTCAAGAAACGCTACAACGTCGCCTATTCGCGGGCCAAGGAGTGGCTGGCCCAGTTCGACCCGGCCGACTTCTATTCGCTTTCGGCCGACTACGCTTCGGCGCAGTGTAAGAACGAGACGCCGCGCAACACCTTCATCCTCGATTTTGCCATCCACATGATCGACCTGATCGGCTATCTCTTCGGCGAGGTGAGCCAGGTCTTCGCCTTCAGCAAAGGGCCAGACGCCTGGGCCGTCAGCCTACGCTACGCCTGCGGGGCGGTGGGCTCGCTCAATCTGACCGACGGCCGCTCCTTCACCCTGCCCACCGAAGAGGTGGAATTGACGGTGCGCGGGGGCAATTTCATGAGCGTCCACAATTCTGCGGTCTACCGGATCGCGGAAAAGGAACGCGCCGTCGAGTGGCGCGAACCGCCGACCTTTGTCAGCGGCGGCGACTCGGGCAACGACACCGGCCATCTGGCCGAATTGGTCGATTTTCTGGCCGCCATCCGCGAGGGGCGCACCACCCGTTCCAACATCTACGAAAGCTACAAGAGCCTGGTCGTGTACGAAGGCATCGTGGAATCGGCCCGGACCGGGCAGGTCGTGAACCTGCGTTATGAGCCGGCCTGACGGCCGCCGTTTTTTGCGCTTTTCTGGAGCCAAAGCCAATGATCGCCATAAATTCCGCCCTGGTGCTCTCGCCCGCCGATTACGCCGCGACCGACTTTGCCTGGGGGCGGCTGACCTGGTTCGTGTCCGGGCCGCAGGGCAGCGCGCGCGCACTCACCGTGGGGCGCTGTGAGATCCGCCCGGGTTGCGAGAACCCCCGGCACCTGCACCCGAACTGTGAAGAGGTGTTGCACGTCTTGCAGGGGGAGATCAGCCATCGGATCGAAGGCGGCGAGGAGGTGGTGATGCGCGCCGGCGACACGATCAGTATCCCCCCGCACCTCAAGCACAACGCCCACAATCTCGGCGCTAGCGACGCGGTGATGCTGATCTGCTTCTCGTCGGCCGAGCGTCAGATCCAGGGCGAATGACGCTTCGTCGCGCCGGGGCAGAGCCCCGGCGCGACAAACGTTTCAGGCTCGCGTCAAGGTCCGGTTCAGACTCTTTTGCGGCAGGTAAGCGCCGTCACCCCGCAAAGTCTCGACCAACTCGGCCGTGTCCAGTTCGCCGGCTCGGGCATTCGTGCGCAGGCTCTGGACGGCGGCCGTGCCCGCGGCCTGGCCCATCATCGCCGCCGCCGGCATGACCCGGATCGAGCCGTGGACCTTGACGTCGCTGGAATTGCACCGCCCGGCCACCCAAAGGTTGGCCCAGCCGCGCGGCACGAGAATACCGTAAGGCAGGCCGAAGCACTCGCCCGGCCTCAGCCGCCCGGAATGGCTCATCTCTTCCTGAAAGCGCTCCCACTCGGCGTCGGAACAGTCCTGCACGTGGATGTCGACGAATTTGTTGAACACGCCGATCTGGTCCGGGAACTGCCGCCGGGCCTGGTAGTCGGCGTAGTTCAATTCGTATTCGCCGACGATGCGCCGCGATTCGCGCACTCCCAACAGAGACCCGGTGGTGACCAATTCCATATTCTCGCAGCCGGGCAGGTACTGTCGGTAGAAGGCCAGATACTCCTGGGCCAGCTGCCGGCCGCGGACCATGGCGGCCGAGAGACTGCGGTTGTCGAGTGCGTTTGTGCCGAACACATGTCCGCCGTTCAGGTATCCGATGGTTTCGCCGGCGCAAGTCAGTCCCGGCAAATGCCGGTCGTACTGACTGAAATGCCCGGCGGCCAGGGCCTGCATCAGGGCTTCCTGCTGTTTGGTCTTCCGGGTTTGGGGCCAATCGATCCCGGCGTGCAGAGAGCAGAGCGTGGGGGGCATGATGCGTTCGGTGTCCCGGCCGGCCGCACGGCAGGGCGCGCCGCAGAGATCGGCCAGGACCGCGTCGCCGGTGGCATCGATGAAGGTCCGAGCCGGAACGTAACGGCAGCCCTCGATGTCGTGCACCACCACGCCGCGGACGCGTTTCTCGGCCCGGTCGGCGTCGACGTCGATCAGCCGGGTGAAGAAGCGGACCTCGACTCCGGCTTCGGCGGCCTTCTCGTCCAGGACTAGTTTGAGTCCCTCGGCCCGAAACTGGCTCCAGCAATGATAATGCTTGCGCCAGGCGACCGGATCCAGCCCTGGAGCCATGAATCCCCGGGCGTGGAGGGTTTCGACCAGTTCCCGCATGAAGCCGCCCACCAGCATGGTCTCGCCGTTGGCCATGGGGTCGAAGGCGCAGACCAGGCCCGAGGTGCCCATGCCCCCCAGGCAGCCGGTCGCCTCGATCAGCAGCACCTTGGCCCCGCGCCGGGCGGCGCAGATGGCGGCGGCCGAGCCGGCCGGACCGCCGCCGGCGACCACCAGGTCATAGGTTTCGGCCACCGGAATTTCCCGTTTCAGCGTCCACGTCGTCATGAGCTTGTCCTTTTTCCGCTTCAGGTTCGGGCGGGCCGGTTCCCGGCCCTCTGTTCCCGCCTCTGGTCAAGGTCAGGTTACTCCGTCCGGGCCGGATTTTCCTGGTTCGAGCGGTTGACTTTATGGCGGATTCTGCTAAGATACGGGCATGTCCAATCTGTTTGAAATACCCGAAATATCCCTCTCTGCTTTTGAAAATATCACCAAACTAACAATAACCGTGCATGACCTGGCGCAGTCAATATGGCGCTTTCTGCCGCCAGGCCGCCTCTATCATCAGGGGCCGTACTGTACGCCGGTCAAAAGCGGCTTCCTGGACGCCCGCTGCCGGGCCTTCGAAGTGACCCGCCTGCGCGGCGAACTGACCGAATACCCACAAGGCCGGGTACAGGTCTGCCATGCCGGGTTGGTCGAATGGATGTATCCGGTGCGGCGTGGGGAGGGGACTGAGTGGGTTCTGTTTGCGGGCCAACGCACGCCCGGGGCGGATTTGCGCAGCGCCTTTCGGGACCGCGGTCAGCATACGCTGGCCCGCGATCTGCCCTGGCCCAAGGGCATGAAACTGCCGCCGCCGGTCGGCGAAGATGAGGCGCAGTCTCTGCTGGAAGCGTTGCGCCAATTAGGCGCGCGGCTGATTCTCTGGCGGGACGAACTCGAAGCCGCGGGAATGGAGCGGCCCGGCCGGCCGCCGGCCGGACGCAAGGCGCAGATCATCCATTTCCTGGAGCACAGCCATCGCCGGCCGATCGGGCTGGCCGACCTAGCCGCCGCGCTGCACCTGAGCGAGAGCCGGGTGGCGCATCTGACGGGCGAACTCTTCGGCCGGACCTTCGGCCAGCTGTTGACCGAGGCGCGGCTGCGCACCGCCGCCAGCCTGCTGCGCAATTCCGACCTGCAAGTCCACGAGGTCGCCGCCCAGAGCGGTTTCGGCGACGTCTCCCGCTTCCACCGCGTCTTCCGCCAATGCCTGGGGCTGACGCCCGCCCGCCACCGCCGGCAGGCGCGCGAAGGCGTCTAGGTCCGGTCTGGAGCCGCGGCCCCGCAGAGGCTACCGGGAATAGAGCGAGAAATAACGCAAGTAATGGGCGACCGCCGCGCGGATTGCCTGGGGCAGATCGAGGGCGGCATAGGTTTCGCCGTCGATGGTGAGTTTCTTGTCGGCGCCGACATAATGACAGCTAAGCGGCCGGTGGGAGGAATCATTTTCGACCGCCACTTCGATCTCCAGGCCGCCTTCGCCCGGCTTGCAGCTGACTTCGGTGACGATGAAACCTTCGGGGTTGGTCCGGTCCTGTTCGTCCCAACTCTTGGCCTTGCCCCGCCGGGCGGCCTCGCCGTTCCCGGCCGCCGTCAGTTCGGGGGAGAGCTCGATCCGATAACGGCCGGTCGGGCCTTCTTCGGTTGGTTCGGTTTTGGCTTCGGCGGCGCGGCGGCGGGCGGCGCGCACCTCCTTCTGGCCGGCGGCGCGTTCCGTCTCGCGCCGGGCGGATTCTGCGGCTGGGGCTTTCTTCTCGGGTTCCCCGGCGGCGGCCGCGGGCGCTTCGGTCCCCGCCGCCTCGGTGCGTCCGGTTGCCGGGGCCGCTTCGCCCGGTCCGCCCTCGCCGGCGGGCGCGGCGCCCTGATGCCGACCCGCGGTGGCCCGGCGCTTGACCGCGATCGTATCGATCAGCGGCGCCGTCTCCCGCAGCGAGGTCGCCAGCGCCGCGCGGACCAGCTCGGGGGCGGTCTGCTGGAGCAGTTTGCGCACCGTCTGCTCAGCCTGCACCACGTATTTCTGGATGCTCGTGTCGCGTTTGGCGAAGATGCACTTGCCGTCTTCGACCCGCCAGACCTCGGTGGCGATGTCCACTCCGCAGGTTTCGGCCATGATCAGCTGCGCCCCCAGCAGCCAGACGCTGACCACCGCCGAAGCCAGGCTGGGCACGCTCATCGCCCGGCTGAACTCGACCACCTCGCCGCGGATGACGTAGGCCGCCCCCTGTTGGCGGGCCTGCTCCAGCGCTTCCGCCGGCGTCAGCAACTGGGCGTGGCTGACGTTCTCGCCCTGGGGCTCGATCACCTCCACCTGCCCCGTCTGGAGCAGTTCCATCTGTAGCAGGGCCGTGACCACCGCCCCGCCGCCGGTCTGTTCGGTGGGATTATTGGGGTTGGGCCGGTCGTGATAGGGCAGGAGCAACACCTTGGGGCC
>CAYMGG010000004.1:13859-21617 GCA_964389915.1 uncultured Planctomycetaceae bacterium | reverse complement strand
TGGGGCCGTGGCTCTCGGTCACGGCGGTGATAAACTTGGCGCCGTTCTCGGCGCCGGCCGGCCGGGCCGGCGCGGCGGCCAGATAGTTCTGGAGAATGGTGAGCGCCACGCGCCGGGCCTGCTCCTCGCGGCCGCCGCTGGAGCCCGAAAGGTAGTGGTCGCCGACGAAGACCAGCCGGTTATCAGGCACGGAGAAGACGCGCACGAACAGCCCGGCCCGGGGGGGGATGCTGGCCGCGCGGACCTCGGTGTAGGAGAAGAGGTGCGCGGCAATCACCAGGTCCGCCCCGAACTGTCGGCCCTGGTCGAGGATCTGGGCCTGGGTCAGGCTTTCGGGGGGGCGCTCCAGGTTCGGAGTGACGATGTTTTTGCCCTGGAACTCGGGCAGGCTCTTCATCGCCTCGACGAAGATCGCGCGCGCCGACTCGGCCGGCGCGACGGTGGCGTCCTTTTCGGGCGGCCGGAAAGTGCGGGAGTCGAGGAACGGCAGGACCATGATGGTCGAGGCCTGGCGCGGATCGTGCGAACTGAGCTTGAAGGCCGCCATTTGCCCGGTGCAGCCGCCGGCCAGTCCCGCCAGCAGCAAACCCCAGATCCACCCCGCGCGTTCCGGTCGAAAACTGCGAATCGAATTCATGCTCTAGCCCCCGCCCGTGGCCGAATCGGCCGGGCAACCCTCTTTGGCAAAACCGCTACTCTACCGATTTCGTGGGTCATAAGCAAGCCGCCAGCCGAACGGCTGCGGTCGGGGCGCGCCCGCGGGGAATGGGCCGATCTGTTTCAGCCGCCGCCGGCGAAGCTGGCGGCGGCTGACGGATAGCGCCATAGGTTTAGCTCGTAAACGATGGGGCAGGGGCATTGACCTAAAAGCACGCAATTGGAGGCCGACAAAACCCGTCGGGCCGGAAAGTGTTTTTAAGCCCCGCCGCGGGCGCCAGACGATGTCGCGCCCGCCCCGTCGCGTCTGCAATACCTTCTAACTACCGCAGTTGCACTTGGGCGTCTGGGCGTCCAAACCCAACGCGGCCCACATCTCGGGCGTCTCTTCGCACAACCCCACCGGACAGATCCGCGCCATGGCCGCCGCTGCCGGGCGATAGATTTCCAGCCGCTCGCTAAAAGGATACCGCCGCAATTCCCTCGCTTCCTGGCGCTGTGCCAGACGGTCGAACAGCCCGGGTGGTGCGAACCGCTCCAGGTTGGCTTCGGCCCGCAGAGTTCCCAGCGTAACCCGTTCCGGCCGCAGCCGCCCGGCCTCGGCCAGAACGCCGGCATAATCATAACCCGCGATCATCGGATCGAACCGCAGGCGCACCCGCCAACCGGCCCGGAGCAGCCGCCCGGCCGCCGCCAACCGCTCGGCCGGCGGCGGCGCCCCCGGTTCGAACTCGCGGGCCGCCTCGGGGGCGTTGATTGAAAAGGAAACGATTATGTTGGCGCAGGGCTCGGCCGCCTCCAGCGGCCGGCACTCTTCGCGCGCCCCCTTGGTGACGATCAGCAGGCAATGCGGCCGGTGGCGCTGCTCGGCCCGCGCGCGAAACAGCTCGATCAGTTCCCCCATGAGCGGGCGGACGGCTTCGAAGGTCAGGCTGTCGGAAAGATTGCCGCTGTTTAAAACCGTGGCCTCCAGGCCGTCGCGGTCGATCCAGGCCGCCACCTCGGCCAGCAGTTCCTCGGTATTGCTGAAGGCCTGACGCCGGGAGGAGTGCCAGAGCGAGGATTTCAAATAACAATAGCTGCAATGCGGCTCGAAACCGCAGCCGTTGGCGTGCGCCAAAACATAGAAATTCGGACAGACCGTATCGGGCGGGGTGGTGCGAAAGATCTCCACCGCCCGGGTCCGGCGGGGCCGCAAGTCGCAATTATCGGCCGGTCGATCGATCATGGCTGTTCATCCTAATTGTTCACCCCTCAGGCTATTCTCATCTTACTCCAATTTTGGCGAAGCGGCCGAAAAACGCCACGATTTTCATTGGCGGAGGATAGGTTGGCCGCGCCAGGCACCGCCTTGTTTGTGCAATTCGGGCTTTCGTTTCATTTTGTCAGAGGTTAGGCTAGCGGAACGGATCTTAAGGAGAAAAGCTCATGACCGTGCCGGCACCGCTTTATGTCCAGACCGCGTTCGAAAACGGCTCGCCCGCCAATTGGGAGGAGATCGAGCCCGGAATCCTGCTCATCCAGCCCCCGTTCGATTACGAGCGTGGTTCGCGCAATCGCCAACTCACCCATTGGCATTTCAAACTCTACGGCACCCGGGGCCAGACGGTTAAAATCCGGATTCCGCCCGCGCAAAACATCTACGGCGGCCGCAAGGTCAACGCCTTCGCCCCCCGCGTCGGAACTCAGTTTTCGCCCGACGGGAAAGAATGGTCCCCGCTGACTTTCGAAATGACCCCCGACCAGGGGCTGGAAGCCGCCCTGGTCCTGCCAACCGACGAGGTCTGCTTCGTCCGGATCGAACCCTACACCACCCGGCATCTGGGCGAACTGCTGGACCGGGTCAGCCGCGACCCGCGCGTGCGGGTGGAAATCATCGGCACCACGGTCGAGGGGCGGGCGCTGGAGATGCTGAGCCTCTCTTCCGGCCCGGGCCGGCCCGGGGCTCTGATTCGCGGCCGGGCTCATCCTTGGGAGGCGGGCGGCAGCTGGTTCATCGACGGCGTGGTCGAGCGCGCCCTGGCCGACCCGTCGATTCTGGCGGCACTGGACCTGCACGTCCTGCCGATGGCGGGCAAGGACGGCGTGGTCCGTGGCCAGACCCGTTTCAATCTGAATGGCTGCGACCTGAACCGTAATTTCGTGACCGATTTCGCCGCGGCCAACCGGTTGGCACCGGAAAACCTGGCTCTGCACGGCTGGCTGGAACGCCGGCGCCAAGCCGGCCGGCTGCCGACCTTCGCCCTGGATCTGCACGACGACGACCACGGCAACCTGCACGCGGGCGACCTGGACCGCGAACCTGGTTTCCGCCAGCGGATGGAAAAACTCGACGGCCTGATGCGCCAGCACACCTATTACCGGGAGAAGATGGAAAAAGGCATTGGCGCCACGACTTTCGGCGAGGGCTTGCGCAACCTCTTCGGCATCGACAGCGTGGTTTATGAGCTCAATTCCAACTGGCTGCCGGCGGCCGAAGCGGTGCCGAATTCGCACATCTGGAAGACCTTCGGCGCGCAGTTCGCCCAGGTCCTGCGCGAGTTCGTGCCGCTGGCGGCCAAACGCGGCTGACAAAACCGCTTCCGGGGGGAACTTTTTTGCAAAAAAGTTCCCCCCGGACCCCCTTCAAAAAACTCCCTCCTGGCTTTGCCGTTTCGAACGTTCAGATGGACTAATTCGACGCCAACTGCCTGCGGGAGGAAAAAGCGGGGAAGTCGTTCATCTGAACCGGACGGGTACGCGAAGCGTTTTATGCGTGTGCGGCACGCACTTTCATAAAAAAGGTTCACCGCTGCGATCCTAGACTTCGCGCAGATAATCGCAGATCGCCCGCGCGGCCCGTTCGGCAGCCGGTTCGTCGCCGAACAGCCGGCGCAGCTGCGAATACTCCCCCAGCATCTTGCGCCGGGGCAGGCCGTCGGCCAACAGCGGTTCGGCTATTTCCGCCAGCCGTGCGGGCGTGACCGTCTCCTGGAACAGCTCGGGCACGATCTCTCGGCCGGCCACGATATTGGGCAGGGAAAAATGTTTGAGCCGCACCAGATGCCGGGCCAGAGCGGCCGTGAGCCAGCTGGAGCGGTAGGCCACCACCTGCGGCTTGCCCAACAGGGCCGCCTCGAGGGTGGTCGTGCCGCTCTTGGCCAGGACCAGCCGGCAGGCGGAGAGCAGAACCAGACCGCGGCCTTCGACCACATTGAATTCGGGCGGCAGGGGCGCAAAGCGCTCCAGTCTTTCCCGGTTGTAGCCCGGCGCGCCGGACACGACCAGCTCCAGCGCCGGCTGCCGCCGCTTGAGCAGTTGGGCGGCGTCGCGAAAGACGGGCAGCAGCCGCGCCACCTCCGAATCGCGGCTGCCGGGAAAGATCGCCACCACCCGCCCGTGCTCCGGCAGGCCCAAAAGCCGGCGCGCTTCGAGCGGCGGCGGCGTCTCGCGGGCCGCGTCGGCCGTGGGATTGCCGACGTACTCGGCCGCCACGCCGCGTTCGGCGAAATACTCCTCTTCAAAGGGAAAGATGCAGAAGATCCGGTCCACCTCGGCGCGAAGCGTCTCGATCCGGCTCTCGTTCCAGGCCCAGACCTTGGGCGAGATGTAGTACAGGACCTTGATCTCGGGGGCGCGCGCCTTGACCGCCCGGGCCAGACGCAGGTTGAAGCCGGGAAAGTCGACCAGGACCACCGCCGTCGGCCGGCTGGCCAGGATGAGCTTCAGGGATTCGTCGAAGGCCCGTTTCAGGCGCGGCAGGTGGCGGACCACCTCGGCAAAGCCCATCACCCCGGTCTCGGCCTCGGCGGTCGCCAGTTCCACCCCGGCCCGGGCCAGGATCTTACCCCCCAGCCCGGTCAGGCGGATCTCCGGTTCCAGCCCGCGCAAGGCCAGGGCCAGGCGCGCGGCGTGCTGCTCGCCCGAAACCTCGCCCGTGGAAATATGCATCGACAACGCCATAGCCACCTCGCGCCGCGGATTACTTCACTTCGGCAAACTTGAATCGGTCCGTCCCGCAGGCCGGGCAGAGCGTCGGCGGTTGATCGCCGGCATGGGTATAGCCGCAGCGCAGGCAGGTGAAATACTTCTGCGCCGGCAGGTCGCGCCCCTCCCGTAGGCAGGCCAGGGCCTGACCGAACAAGCGGTGGTGGACCTTCTCAGCGTGCAACGCGCAGGCATAGGCGTTGCCCGCCCGCAGGGTCGGCTGAGCCTCCACCACGGCGAGCGAAGCCGGGTAGATCCGCTCCACCTCCTCGGCCTCGCGCTCCAGCGAGACGGTCAGGTTGTGCAGGGTCGAACGTTTCTGGTCGGTGGCCAGAAACATGTTGCGGCTGTGGTGGAATTCCGACTCGGCCGCGGCGCGAAACAACCGGGCCACGTTGGGGTAGCCCTCGGCCTCGGCCCGCTCGGAAAATAGCTGATACTTGCGGCAGGCCAGGGCCTCGCCGGCGAAGCCCTCGGCCAGTTCGGCCAGCACCCGCCGGTCGGCCTCGCCCGGACCGTAGACCTGGGCGGCGGCGTCATGATCGATGTCCATGACCGTCAGCCGCCACTCTGCGCCCAGCCAGTCCAGGCGGAAGGCGTGATGACCGTTGGCCGAAAGGCAGGTGTTCTCCACCGGGTCCAGGCGCGCGCCCGCGCCGCCGGTGACGACCACCCGGTAACCATCGAGGCGGTAATCGAAGGCCGAATGCACGTGTCCGGCAAAGATCATCCTGATCCGCGCGCGATGAGGCTCCAGCACGCTGCGGATTTTTTCCCACTCGTCCGCCGAGACGTGGTTGGGAATGAACGGATTGGGCGGCGGGATGTGGAAGGCGACGAAGACCTGATCCCCGGCTTCTTCGGCCAGCGTGCGGCGAAGAAACTCGACCGTCTCCGCGGTGAAATAGCGTCGGGCGTTGTCCAGGATGACGAAGAGCGCGTTGGGCGCTTTGATGAAATAATCCCGCTGGCCGCAGTATTCGGCGTAATCCGGCAGGTCGTGGTTGCCGGGCAGGCAGTAGGCCGCCGAACGCGCATTGCGGGAAACGATCTGGGCGAACTGCTCGAACCAGCGGCCGTGCCCGACCGGCACCAGATCGCCCAGCAGAAGGTGCAGGTCGGCCGGTTGGCGCAGGATCTGCTCCAACACCACCACGGCCTCGACGTTGTAGCCGTCGCAGCCCGGATCGCCGGCCAGCATGACCGAACCGAGCGGAGACCCGAGGCGGACGTTTTCGGTGACTTTTTGCAGCATTAGCTGACTCCGGGCCGCTTCCGCGGCGGGATGAAGGCCATTCTAGCCGGTCGGCCGGCCGGAACGGGGGAACTTTTTGGCAAAAAAAATCCCCCGCCCCGGCCAAAGCCGTTTACCCGGTTTTGGCTTTCGGAAGGGGCCGCATTTCCGTTGGCATAAAAAAGCCCGTCGGCCTCGGGCTCTGACGCTCCCCAGGCCGGCGGGCACGAAGGCGGCCGGGTTTTGACCGGCGCAGCCATTGCGAGCTCATTTGACTTCGCTGAACTTGTCCCGTTTGGCCTTGCAGACCGAACACTGGTCAGGACAGGCGCCGGCGACCGTATTGCCGCAGACTCCGCAGACCCAGATCGCCGCGGCCGGCAGATCCGAACCGCCCTTGACCGCCTTCAGGGCCTGGCTGTAAAGGCCGTGGTGAATCTCCTCCACGACCAAGGCGTTCTTGAAGGAGGCCAGGGCCGCCTTCTGCCCTTCGGCCTCGGCGGTGGCGACGAAATCCGGGTACATCTTCTGAAATTCGTGTCCTTCGCCGGCGATGGCCTCCTCCAGATTGGCGGTCGTCTCCTTGATTCCGCCCAGCACGCGCAGGTGCGCATGGGCGTGGACGGTTTCGGCCTCGGCGGCGGCGCGGAAGAGCTTGGCCACCTGCTTGAACCCGTCGGCTTCAGCCTTCTTGGCGAAGGCCAGATACTTACGGTTCGCCTGGCTCTCGCCGGCGAAGGCTTCCTGTAGATTTTTCGTGGTTTCCATGTGCTCCCTTTGTCTGATGGCCCCTCGCCCGGGTGGACCGATTTCAGCTTCTTTTCAACATGAGCTCGATATCTTCCTGGAGGGCTTGCAGATCCTCCTCGTGCTCGACCTCATCGCCCAGGATCTGCAACGCCAGGTTGTAGGTCACCGGATCGTCGTCCTTGGTGGCCTTCATCAGCGCATTGTAGACGCTGATGGCGCACTGTTCGCCTTTGACGTTCTGCTCCAAGAGCTTCATGACGTACGGATCGTCCGGCGCCTCATAGCCGCAGTTGGTGAAATCATACCAGGCCTTGGGCGAGGAGACCGGCGCCCCACCCAGCTGGATGATCCGGTTGGAAACCAGGTCCGCATGCCGCAGCTCGTCGGCGGCGTGCTGCATGAGTTCGGCCATGACCGCTTCCTTCATCGGCCCTTTGGCCACCTTGGCCCCCAGCCAGTACTGATAGTAGGCCAGCCACTCGTCGGCAAACGCCTTGTTGAGGAGCTTGAGGACGTTTTCCACATTCTTGCCGACGATCTCGCGCCCGCGCGTGCCCATGATTCCTCCTTATCAATCTGATCGCATTGGCCAATAATACCCGGGCCTGTCCGGCGGCCTCATTGCGCCGGCCGGTCATGCCCCGGGCGTACCCATATTCTGACGCCGGCGGGGTCACGCCGGCGGATCTTTGACCTCCGCCGCTTGCGCGCAGTGGCGGCAAAGGCCGCGGATCTGCATCCGGACCGACTCGATCCGCCCCAGCGCTCGGGCTGCCGCCGGGGCCTTCAGCCCGTCCAACTCCGGATAAGCAAAATCCTGGATCGCGCCGCAACGGCGGCAGACGAAATGGTGGTGCCGCTCGCGGCGGCCGTCGTACCGCGCCCGTCCGGGCACTCCCTCGACCCGTTCGGTCAGCCCCAGTTCCTCGAACCGGTCCAGAATCCGGTAGACCGTGTCCAGCGAGACGTCGGGCATGGTCCGCCGGACCCGCTGGTGGATGGTTTCCACATCCGGATGCTCCCGGGCGGCGGCTAGCACCCGGTAGACCGCCAACCGCTGGGGCGTGAGCTTCAGGCCCTCCGCCCGGCAACGCCTGCGGAATTCCGCTTCTGCGTCCGCCCGTATTTGCGCCAAGCTTGATCCTTTGATT
>CAYMGG010000004.1:8115-13849 GCA_964389915.1 uncultured Planctomycetaceae bacterium | reverse complement strand
ATTTACTAAATAATAATCATTACTATCTAATGATTATTATTCATCCGAAGCGTCCCGTCAATCATTTTCCGTTCGCGGTTTAGCTAAGCTGGAAAAACACGGTGAAAATGGCCCGCTCGTCCTCGCCGAAGACGATGCGGCGCGGATAGACCGGCGGGGTAAGCGCTACGCCGGTCTGGGGCAGGCCCAGGGTGAAGGTCTCGTTCTCCGCCACCACCGTCGCCAGCCAGCAGCCGGCGATGGTGTTGGCCATTTCGCCGAAGGTGTCGCGCAGCAGGCTTTCGCCCACCTCCTCGGGGGCCACCGAGTGGACGGCCGAAACTATTTCGGCCGCGGCCGAGCGCGGGCAGGCGATGACCAGCCCCCCCGTCCGCGGGGCCAGGCACGGCACCTGGGCGTAGACCACCGGCTCGTCGGGGTCCCGGTCTTCGGCTTCGGCCAAAGGCATGACCTCCATGAAGGCCAGCCCCTCGCAGGTCGTGCTGACGGCCGAGGCCAGGGCGGCGCCGACCGGATCGGAAATCGGCCCAAGGGTCATGCCGGAGCCTCCTCGTTGCGGTTGAAGATCCGCTCCAGGGTCTTGGCCAGCTGGGGCGGGGTCAGCGGTTTGGAGAGGACCGCATTGGCCCCCTGTTGCAGCAGCTGGATCTTCTTGGCCAGGTTGTTCTCGCTGGTGATGACGATGACCGGCAGGTGCTTCAGCTCGGCCTCGGCGCGCACCGCCTTGAGCAGGTCTTCGCCGCTCATCTTTGGCATGACCAGGTCGGTGACCAGCAGGTCGGCCGCCTGTGTGCGCAGCAGGTCCAGGGCCTCCTGTCCGCTGCCGGCCTCGTGGAACTCGGCTTCCGGACAGCCGGCGATCTCCAGGCAGCGGCGGGCGAAGAGCCTCGCCGTGCTCGAATCGTCGGCGATGATGACCTTCAGCATCCGCCCCCCTCCCGGCCCGGATTCGGCAGAGCCCCGATCATCCGCTCGGCCTCGAACAAGACGTTCGACTGCAGGCTTTCCAACTCCCGGTTCCTCAATCTGACGTACAAATGATACTGTTCATCCAGGGGATATTGCAAGGCGTCGGCGCCGGTGGCTGCGCCGAGTTGCATGGCCAGCATGTCCGCCAGGTGCGTTACATAGACCGTCGGCCGGTGTTCTTCACCGGCCGTCTGGGGATAGTGATGCCGTTCCAGACACTCCCGCAGAAGCAGGGGTAGGCCCCAATGCTCGGCCAGCGCCGCGCCCACCTCGCAGTGATCGGTGCCGGTCTGGATCCGCTCGGCGGTGAGAAAATCGAATTTCGGTCGGGGCGCGCCCGGCTCCAGCCCCAGGCCGGAGAAGTCCGGCCGGACCAGTTCGGCGGCCAGCACCGCCTTGCCCAGATCGTGCAGCAGCCCCGCGGTGTAGGCTTCGCCCGGATCGACCGGCGAGACCGCCAACCGCGAGAGTTCGCGGGCGGCCAGCGCGGTCAGCAGCGAGTGCCGCCAGAGGTCGCCGGGTTCGGCGGCGTAGCCGGGCAGCGGCTCGGCCCAGAGGTTGCGGGCGCACGCTCCCAGGGCGATGCCGGCCACGGTCCGGTCGCCCAAGAGCTGCACCGCCCGGTTAATGGCTGTGACCGCCGTCCGCTGGGCCAGGAGCGCGCTGTTGGCCACCTTGAGGACCAGCCCGGCCAGGGTCGGGTCGAGTTCGACCACGCGCGTCACCTCCGCCAGGCCGTGGCGGGTGTCGCCCAGCAGCTTGAGCAGCGCCGTCGCGCTGGGCGAGAGGGGCGGCTGCTGGCGGATCCGGCGGCGCAGTTCTTCGCTTAGCGGCATGTTCCGGTCCTCAGAGCGGGCGTGGAGAGTCCGTCTCGGCGTTTGAGCCGGCGTCGCGGCTGCGCAAACGCGCCAAAAACCTCGAAACTATCGAGCTTTTTGGCGCCGCCTCGCGCGCCGCTTCCTGCCTGAAACGCCGCTTCGGACTTTTCACCCACGCGCTCAGATCTCCCACTCGCCCCGGCCGGGCGAATAGACCACCACCTTACCCGTGCCGCAGAAGACCGACACGGTCCGGCTGATGCTGCCGCCGACCTCCTCGGCCCGCGGCCCCAGTCCGTATTTCCAGAGGAGTTTTTTGATCGCCAGGACGTTGCGCTTGCCGATGTTGAAGGTGTTGCTGGTGTCGAGCACGTTGGCCCCGCCCACCAGCTTCACCACCAGTCGGTGGACGTTGGGCGCGCCGCCTCCGGCGCGCTTGAACGTGTCCAGGAGCAGGGGGATGCCGGTGTCGGCGAAATAGCCGGGCTTCTGCTTGGCCCGTTCGGGGCTGGCGGCCGACTCGGGCAGGGCGACGTGGTCCATGGCCACGCACCCGCTCTGCGGATCGTGGAGGATGACGGCCACGCAGGAGCCGAGGGCCAGGGTGCGGATCTCGTCACCCGCCCCGGCCGTGGCGCCCAGGTCCCCGATCCCCAGCAGCATTCGCGCCATGTCCGCTGATCCTTCGCGACCGCTCCCCGCTCAACTCCGGGCGGGGTCCGTCAAGAGGTTCATCACCGCGGCGGCGATCTCGTCCAGCGGCACCAGCCGCTCGGCTCCGCCCCGCTCGTAGGCTTCCTTGGGCATGCCGTAGACCACGCAGGAGGCCTCGTCCTGGGCCAGGCAGCGGGCCCCGGCGTCGCGCATCGTCTTCATCCCGTCGGCCCCGTCGCGGCCCATGCCGGTGAGCATCACGCCCACCGCGTTGGCTCCGACGTACTCAGCCACCGATCGAAACAGCACCTCCACCGAGGGGCAGTGGCCGCAGACGTTCTCGCCGGGGGCGACCCGGACCCGGTACTGGCCGCCCGAGCGCTCGACCCGCATCTGCCGCCCGCCCGGCGCGATCAGGATCCGGCCGGGCATCACCCGATCCTGGTCCTCGGCCTCCTTGACCTCCATCGCGCACAGGCTGTTCATTCGCTCGGAGAAAAGCTTCGTGAAGCCGGCCGGCATATGCTGGACGATGACCACCCCGGGCATGGTGGCGGGGAAGGCCCCGATTACCTCGCGGATCGCCTCGGTGCCGCCGGTGGAGGCGCCGATAGCCACGACCTTGTCGGTGGATTCGGCCAGGGCCCGCGGGGGCGTGGGGCGCGACCCTCCGGCCGAACGCCGGTGCTTCCAGTGCGAAACGTTGGCGGTGGCGGCGATCTTGAGCTTGGTGCGCAGTTCCAGCATCATCGTGCTCAGGCCCCGGGCCACGTCGGCGCGGGGCTTGGTGACGAAATCGACCGCCCCGGCTTCCAGCGCCTCCAGGGTGATCTGCTTGCCCCGCTCGGTCAGGGCGCTGACCATCACCACCGGCAGCGGGTACTGCGGCATCAGCCGGCGCAGGAACTCCACCCCGTCCATGCGCGGCATCTCCACGTCCAGGGTCAGGACTTCGGGCCGCAACAGGACGATCTTGTCGCGGGCCTGGTACGGATCGCCGGCCGTGCCGACCACCTCCAGGGCCGGGTCCTGGGCCAGCCCCGCGGCCAGGATCTCGCGCACCAGGGCCGAATCGTCGACCACCAGGACTTTGATCCGGCGGTCGGAACTCACGAATCCACCTGCTCGACCATGGTCAGCAGGGTGCCGATATCCAGGATCAGGCTGACGTCGCCGTCGCCCAGAATGGTGCAGCCGGAGACTCCGCGGGCGGCGCCCAGGAAGCGGGAGAGGCCCTTGATGACCGTCTCCTGCTGGCCGAGGATCTCGTCGGCGAAGACGCAGAAGGTCTCGCCGTCCGACTCGACTACCACCAGGATGCCCTCGTGCAGCTCGGTGCAGTCGGGCTGTTTGTCGAAGACCTCGTGCAGCCGCAGGACCGGCAAAAGCTCTTCGCGGACCCGGACGATTTCTTGCTTCTCGGGGGTGAGGGTGACCTGGCCGGCCTCGGGCCGGAAGGATTCGCGGATCGAAAGCAGCGGAATCGTATACCGCTGGCGGCCGACACGCACCAGCATGCCCTCGATGATCGCCAGGGTCAGCGGAATGTGCAGGATGATGGTGGTTCCCCGACCGGGCCGGGAGCGGACGCTCACCCGCCCCTTGAGGGCCTCGATGTTCTTCTTCACCACGTCCATGCCCACGCCGCGACCGGAAATGTCGGTCACCTGGTCGGCGGTGGAGAAGCCGGGCTCGAAGATCAGGGCGTAGGCATCATCGTCGCTCAGGCCGGAGCCGTCGCCTTCGACCAGCCCCTTTTCGACCGCCTTGCGCAGGATCTTCTCGCGGTTGAGGCCCCGGCCGTCGTCGCTGATGATGATCCAGACTTCGCCGCCCTCGTGGCGCCCCTCGATGGTGATCGTGCCGGTGTCGGGCTTGTCGGCGGCCTGCCGATCTTCGGGCGTGCCGATCCCGTGGTCGCAGGCGTTGCGCACGATGTGGACCAGCGGATCGGCGATCTGCTCGATCACCGTCTTGTCCACCTCGGTCTCCTCCCCCAGGAGGCGGAGGTTGATCTTCTTGCCCGACTTGGTGGCCAGGTCGTGCACCAGGCGGATCATCTTGCGGAAGGTGGCCGAGAGCGGCACCATCCGCACCGACATGGCCACGTCTTGCAAATCGCGCGAGACCCGGCGCAGGAGGTGGATCGAGCGCTCCAGCCCCTCGTCCTCCAGCCCGGAGATGCGCGGGTGGCGGGTGACCATCGCCTCGGCGATGACCAGCTCCCCCACCAAATTGATCAGGCTGTCTAGCTTGCCCAAGTCGACCCGGATATCCTGCCGGGCGACGGTCTTGGCGTTTTTCAGGGCCTCCGATTTGATCGATCCGCCCGACTGCCGCTTGTGGCCTCGCTCGACGGTCTTGGCCAGCTTGGCATATAGATCGGGCGGAGGCGGGAAGGGCTTTTCCACGTATTGATCCACGCCCAGGTCGATCAATTTTTCCAGGAGATGCTTTTCGCCGTAGGCGGTGATGGCCAGAATCGGCAGGTCCGGCCGCAGCTGCCGGGCCTTCTCGATCAGCTGCACTCCGTCCATCTCGGGCATCATGATGTCGGTCATCATCAGATCGAAACGCTTGCCTTCGCCCAACCGCTCCAGCGCTTCCTTGCCCTCGTAAAACCCTTCGACCTGGCAGTTGAAATGCGCCAGCGTCGCCTTGAGCACCTCGATCACCGAAGGTTCGTCGTCGACCGCCAGCACGCTCAGGGGTGGATAGGTTTCCGCCGGCGGCAAGGCGGCAGCCGCGGGCCGGGTCGGGGTTTTCTCCGCGGTCGCTCCGGGAGCGGGGGCGCTGGACGCGCTTGGCTTGGGCGCGGGTTCGGCCCGCGGCGCGATCGGTTTGATGGCCGCCTGCGGGGTCACGCTCTCGACGATTTCGATGTAGATTTCGAGGTTATCGATCTTGCCGGATTCGTTCTCGCCCAGAGCGGCCACGGCGTTCTTGAGCACGTCGACCAGTCCCAGGAGCACGGAGATGTTGGTTTCGCCGGCTTCCAGCGACCCGTCCTTGAGGCAGGCGAGGGTGTTCTCCATCGCGTGACTGAGCCGTTCCAAGTCGCCCAAGCCCATGAAACCGCAGTTGCCTTTGAAGCTGTGAATCAGCCGGAAGGCCTCGGCGATGTCGTCGGCGCGTGCGGAGTTCTCGATCTGCATGAGCGTCTGTTCCAGATGCTCGAGGATCTCGTCGGCCTCCTGGGCGAACCGCATTCGCATTTCTTTGGTAATGGGAATGTCCGTCGGCAGCTCGGTTTCGAGCGATACCTGGGCGGCCGGAGCCGGGGAGGTGGGTGG
>CAYMGG010000004.1:0-8105 GCA_964389915.1 uncultured Planctomycetaceae bacterium | reverse complement strand
CCGTTTTTGTTGGTTGTGGGTTTGGGCGGGGGGCGGTGGGTTTGCGCCCCACCGGGGGGGGGCGCGGGGGGGGGGGGGGGGGGCGGGCGAGACAGGCGCCGCCGGGGGCGGACGTCGGGCGGTAAGCCCTTTCATCTCTCCGGCAATGGCCTCCACCTCGTTCTTGAAGGGGGTGTCGTTCAGATTGGAGTCAACATGCGCCAGGATCATCCGCGTCAGGTCGATGGCCCGGCAGAGCAGGTCGGTATGTCCGGCGGTAATCTGCAATTTGCCCTTGCGGAAAAGATCCAGCAGCGTCTCGGCTTCATGCGTCAACGATTGGATATTAATGAATTGCAGATATCCGGCGCTACCCTTCATAGAGTGGAACAGGCGAAAGACCGCGTTTATGGTTTCGGTATCGAACTCGCCCGACTCGTCGACACTTTTTTGCAGCTCGATGAGCTTAGGCTCGACAACATCAAGCAAATCAAGGCTTTCAATTACGAAATTGCGTACCAGTTCGGGGTCGACCATGACTATCCTCGCAAGCAATAAACTTGGCTGGCATAAATGCTGTCGCAATTCCGCCCGGTAACAATCTTAACTCGGCCCATCTGTTTGGCAACCTCTAAAAACCGGCTTAGCCAGACCTTCACAAAAGGTCCGATAGTATTTTTTCTGCGGTTTTATCGGCATCTGGTCGATGAAACCGCGAGGGGGGCATTGTCGGACGAAGCCGGCCCCCGGAAAGAAGCGTTCTTGTTATTCGATAAAGGTTTAACCGAGAAGAGGATGGATGTCATGAAGCGCTTTCTACTATTGTTCATGCTGGCCGCGCTCGGGGCGACCAATGTGGCGGTTACGGCCGCCGAACCAGGCGAGGAGGATTTTCTCTTTGCCCGGCGGCTGGTGGTGGACCGGCAGGAATACGACTTGGCGGCCAAAAAATTCGCGGAATTCGTGGCCCAGAACCCGCGTTCGGCCCAGGCGCCCGAAGCCCTTTCCATGATGGGCTACTGTTATTCCAAACTGGGCAAGGACGGGGCCGCGGTCGAATCCTACGGTCGATTGATCAACGAATACCCCCAAGCCGACGCCAATCTCCTCCAGGAAGCCTTGGCCTACGGGGGCGATGCCTGTTTCAAGCTCAAACGTTTTGCCGAGGCCGAAGCCCTCTACACCCAGCTGATCGAAAAGCATCCCCTGGCCAAGTTGACCGAAAGCGCTCTCTACTGGCGGGGCGAGACTCGCTATCGCCAGGCCTTGGCCGCCCGCCAGACCGACGCCAAAGCGCCGGAAGCGGCCGCCAAGCTCGACCAGGCGATCACGGATTTCGAATCCTTCGTCCGGCGCTATCCCGAATCCAAGCGCCTGCCGGCGGCCCTTTACAGCGCGGCCTTCGCCCAATACGAACAAGGGCATTACGCCGCGGCCATCGAGCACTTCTCCCGCCTGGTCCGGGACTTCCCCCAGGACGGTCGGGCCGAGGAGAGTCAACTCTATGTGGCCGAATGCCTGTATCAAGATCAAAAATACCCCCGCGCCCGCCAGGAGTACGCCCGGGTGCTGGAGTTGTTCAAGCAGGGCCAGCATCTGAGCGAGGCCCGCAGCGGCGTGGCCTGGTGCGATTACGCCGAAGGCCGCCCCCTGGAGGCGGCCAAGGGCTTTGAAGAGGCTTCCGCCCTGGCCGGCGACAACCAAGACAAGGCCCTCTCGGCCCGCTACGACGCCGGCTGCGCTTACCGCGAGGCCGGCCGCTTCGACGAGGCCGTCGCCTGCCTTAAGCCCGTGGCGGCCGAGCCGCAGCACAACCTGCGCCCCGCGGCCCTGTTCAAGATCGGGGCTTTCCGCCTGGAGCAGGCCAAGGCCCTGGCCGGCGGCGGCGAGCCGGCCGCCGATTCGCCCGAGGCCCTGGCCCTGGCCGGCCGGCGCCGCCCCCTGTTGCAGGAGGCGGCCGAGAGCCTCAAGCGCGCTCTGGCCGAGCCCAAGCTGGGAGGCCAGGCCGCCGAAGCCGCCACCTTCCTGGGCGAGGCCGAGCTGGACCTGGGCGAGTACCAGGCCGCGACCGAAGCCTTCGCCCTGATCGTCAAGAACTGGCCGACCGACGAGCGCGCCCCCTGGGCCCTCTATCACCAGGCCCTGGCCTTCCGCGAACTCAAGCAGATCGAGGCCGCCCGCGACGCCCTGCGCCGGCTTTTCAAGGAATATCCGCGCAGCCGGCTGCACTTGCAGGCCGCCTATGCGGTGGCCGATTACGAAGAATCGCTTGGCAACAAGGCCCCGGCCCGCGAGGCTTACCTGTACATCGTCCAACAGGGCGAGATCTGGGCCAAGGACTGGCGCGACGGCGCCGGCCGTCCGGACCCCGAACTGCCGGCCAAGGCCCGGGAGCTCGCCTGCGACAGCCTCTACCGGCTGGGCGAATCCTATTATCCCGGCGAGAGCGTCGAATCGGCCGCCAAGTATTATCAGCTCCTGGTCGAACGCTATCCCCAGAGCTCCCAGGCGGCCATGGCCCTCCTGCGGCTGGGCGAGATCGCCGAGGCCGGTTCGGATTTGGCCGGGGCCAGCGTCCATTACCAGGCGGTCGTGGCCGGCGCCCAGGACGGGCCGGCCTTCCGTCACGCCGCCTATCGGCTGGGCGTGATCGAACTGTTGCGCGGCCAGGCCGAGAAGAACGCCGTGGCCAAGAGCGACCTGCTGCTCAAGGCCAAGGAATATCTCGACCGCTTCCTGACCGTGGCCGGCGAGGACGATCCGCAGAGCGCCAAGGCCCACTACTACCGCGCCGAGGCCCTCTACGGCCTGGCTCGGCAGAAGGAGGCCCAGCCCGACTACGAAACCGCCCTCCAGCGCGAACCCAAGGGCGAGTTGACCGACGCCACGCTCTTCGGTCTGGGCTGGTGTCGGCGCGACCAGGGGCAGGCCGAGGCCGCCCGCGAGGCTTTCAGCCGGCTGGCCGCCGAATTCCCCCAGAGCCGCTACCTGCCCGACGCGCTCTACGTCCTGGGGTTGGACCGCTACGAGGCCAAGGACTACGCCGGCGCGCTGTCCCGCTTCGAGACCCTGCTCAAGGCCGCGCCGCAGAGCGAATACGCCCCCAAGGCCCTGGTCGAGAAGGCCCGGACCCTGGAGGCCACCGGCGACCATGCCGGCGCGATGGCCGGCTTCGAGCAGTTCCTCAAGACCTATCCCGGCCATGCCGAGACGCCCCGGGCGCTCTACAACCTCTCCTGGGCGCTCTGGAATCTGGCCGAGCCGCGGGTCGAGGCCGCCCGCGCCGCCGAAGCCAAATGGCGCACGGCCGCCGCCGGCCGGGCCCCTGCGGAGCTGGACGAGGCCGCCCGCGCCCGGCTCAAGCCGCTGCGCGACGAGGCCGACAAGCTGGCCGCCACGGTGCGCGCCGAGCAGGAGAAGCTGACCGGCGTGCTGGATCGGCTGGTCAAGGAGTATCCGGATTTCACCGACCTGGACGCGGTCTGGCTGCGCCTGGGCGAGATCGCCTACGACCGCCAGGAGTATGCCCCGGCCCTGGAGAAGTATGAACAGGCGCTAAACCTGGCCAAGGTCAAAAAGACCGGCGAGCTGGCCGACAAGGCCCTCTACCGCGTGGCCTGGTGCCAGCTGCGCCTGGGCGAGGAAGAAGCGGCCAAGGCCGCCGGCCACGCTCTCTCCGCCGAGGCCAAGAACCGCAAGAAGCAGGCCATCCTGGCCTTCGAGTCCCTGGCCCAGCAGTACGCCAAGAGCCCGCTGGCGGCCGAGAGCTATTTCCGCGCCGCCGAACTGCGCCGGGAGTTCTCCGATTACGCCGGGGCGCTGAACGAATACGACCGCGCCCTGCGGGGCGCGCCGGAATCGGCCTTTGCCCGGGCGGCCCAGTACGGCGCGGGTCTCTGCCAGCTGGAGCTGAAGGACTACGCCCGGGCGTTGAAGAGCTTTAAGGCCTTCCTCGATCAGCATACCGAGGGCGACTTCGTCCATGAGGCCGCCTGGGGCGCGGGTCAGGCCTGCCTGCTCCAGGGCGCTTACGCCGACGCCGAAGAGTTCTTCCGTCGGGTCGTGGCCGACGACTATCCCGGCGAGGCCGCGGCCAAGGCCCGCTACGGCCTGGGGCTGGCCGCCTTCTCGCGCAAGCAATGGGAGAAGGCCCGCGAAGAGTTCCTCAAGGTCGAGGCCTTCCACGGCCAGTGGACCGAGTGGGCCTCCCTGGCCTTGCTCAAAGCCAGCGACGCCTCGTTGGAGCTGGGCGAGAAGGCCAAGGCCAGGAAAGACCTCGAGTTGATTTTGAGCCGCTATCAACAGACCACCGCCGCCGAAAAGGCCAAGGCCGCTCTGGCCACCCTGGGCGGCTGAAGGAAAGGACCCCGATGAGCGAAAAGACCCGCGCCTTCTGCCTGGGCCTGGTCTCGGCCCTGGCCGGGATCATTCTGTACGTCTGTCTTTGCCAGGCCTGGTGGCTCTACGGCCCGCTGGACAGCCAGGAAGAAGAACTGCCCGCGACCGAAACCATCGCCCGGCCCAGCGCCACCGGCCCGGCCTCCGCTCCCGTCGCCTGGGCTCCGGAACGGGAATAGAACCTTGAACGCCGCCGCTTAAAGCCGAGGCCGGCGGCAGTTGCCTGTCGCCCGAGCCGGCGAAGCTGGAGGCGGTTTGATAAAATTTCCGGGGGAGATGTGCGCAAAAGTTGCCCCGCAAAGCGCCTGCTAAAGCGCGGAAAATAAGCAAAGGTTGCGGTTTGATCCTGCGGCGCGTCGGCGCTAGCGGTGCTTTTGGCCGAAGCGCTGCAAGAATTTCTTTCGCGCCGCCGCTCCTTGACCGGACTTCGCAACCGTTGGTGGCTTACCGAGCCTAATTTGAGCCTTTTTCCTGAAGGCTGAGGAGAAGACGCATGCTGCAAACGTACCTGCGCCAACCCGCCCGTCTCGGACTGGCCGCGGCCTTGACCGCCGGCCTGCTTCTGACGGCCTTCAACCTGACGGCGGCCGAGAGCGTCGCGCCGGAAGCGCCGGCCGCGGCCGACGCCAAGGCCGCGCCCCGTACTTTTTACGGCAAGGTGGCCGACATCTTCGATCGCGGCGGCAGCGTGATGTGGGTGCTGGTGGCGGTCTCGGTGGTGGGTCTGACCTTCGCCCTGGAACGGGCGGTCTCGTTGCGGCGCGGCGTCCACCTGCCGTTGGGCCTGCTGGAGCAGACCCAGCGCCGGCTGAAGCGCGAGGGGCCCGAGGCCGCCCGCCGGGCCCTGGCGGCCAGCGATGCGGCCCTGGCCAAGGTGTTAAGCGGACTTTTGGCCCGACGCGGCGCGCCCCGCCAGGAGCTGGAGCGCGTGCTCGAGGACGAAGCCGGCCGGGTGCTGTGGGATCTGCGCCGCAACATCCGCCCGGTGGGCGTGGTGGCTTCGCTCGCCCCGCTGATCGGCTTGCAGGGCACGGTGCTGGGCATGATCTCGGCTTTCCAGGAGGCGGCGGCCAAGGGCATGGACAACCCCGCCAACTTCGCCGAGGGCATCTATCTGGCCCTCTACACCACGGCCGGCGGGTTGGCGGTGGCCATTCCGGCGCTGGTGGTCCACCACCTGCTGCGCGGCCAGGCCGACGCGGTCATGCGCGAGGTCGAGGATCAGGCCGTGCGCTTCATCATTGAACTCGACGCCCTGCCGCTGGTCGAGGCCGAGGTTTGCGCGGCCTTCGCCGAACCGCTGCCGGGCGAGGCCCTGCCCGAGGGCGAGGATCTGCGTAAATCCGCCTGAGGTTAGCCCCTCAGACGATTGGAGGACCCGACATGCGCGCCTGGCGCGAAGCCGAAGACGAGTGCGAGATTCCGCTCACGCCGCTGATCGACGTGGTGTTTCTGCTGCTCATCTTTTTTCTGGTGGCGACCAATTTCACCCGCAAGGAGCTGGACCAGCAGGTCAAGCTGCCGCGGACGGAGGGCGGGGCCCGCGAGGCGGTCCCGGCCAAGCAGCTGGTCATCAACCTGCGCGCCGGCGGCGAGGCCGTGGTGAGCGGGCGGCTGGTGAGCGATGCGGACCTGCGCCGGGTGGTGGCCGATTGGCGGGCCGAGAACCCCAACGAACGGGTGGTGCTGCGCGGGGACGAGGGCGTGCGCTACGGCCGGTTCGCCCAGGTGATGGGGCTCTGCCGGGCCCTCGGCGTGACCAACGTCGACCTGCCGGTGGAAGATTCGCCCCGCGGCGGCGGTTGAAGCCTGATTCCCCGGCAGTCGATCCAGCTGAATGCTGAAGCGGGTGGGTGCGGCTCCCCGCCAATGAGGGGGCAGATAACCGTTGTGGCGCGGACTCTCTAGTCCGCGATAAATCCGCAGAATTTTCCAATCAGCCGCGGGCTAGAAATCCCGCGCCACAGTCGCCCCCTTCAGGCTGGGGAGCTGGACCAGGCCGGGCCATAGTTCTGGGCAGGAGTCGGGGAAAACTTTTTCCCGAGATTTCAGGTGGATGCGTAGAGGTTTTTCCCAAGACATGCGTGACCGCGCCACAGGTCAATCCGCTTCCATCCGGTCGGCTGCGTTTCGCGCCGGCCGGCGGCTGGCGCTGGTCCTGCTGGTCCTGCTGGCCGGCGGCCTTGGCGGACTGGCGAGCGCGGGCGAAAGTCTGGCCATCCGGGCTCTGACCACCGACCTGGGCGATCCGGGCGCGCCCGACAACTGCAAGCTCGAAATTCGACTGCCGGAATCGCTGCCGGCCGAGTTGGGCGCCCCGACGGCCGATAATTTCCAGGTCTACATCCATCCCGCCGGCCTGGGGCCGGAGGCGGCCCAGAACTCCGCCTACCTGGCCGCCGGCGGCCTGGCCTGGCGCTGGGCCGACCGGGTCTTCCTCGATCTGCGTCAACCGCCCCGCCAGGAGGGGTCCGGCGCTTGCGAGGTGCTGGTCAAGCTCCTGGCCGGCGGGCGCGAACTCGCCTCCGGCCGGGCCGCCGAGCGCGTCCAATACAAGCCGGCCAAGGTCGACGTGGTCCTGGTCATCGACTCCTCCCGGAGCATGATCCGCACCGATCCCCGGCGCCAGCGGGTGGCCGCCGCCCGGGCCTTCATCGACCTGGCCGCCCGGGCCGGCCGGATCGGCTCGATCGGCATCATCGCCTTCAGCAACCGCGCCGAGGTGCTCGCCCCGCTCACCGCCGTCGCCCAGCGCGACCCGCTTCTGGCCGCCCTCGAAAAGGTCGGCAGCGACGGCCAGACCAACATGGACCGCGCCCTGGCCGCCGCCGAATGGCTGCTGGAGCAGGGGCACTCGGAACGGGGCGCGGTGGTTTTCCTGACCGACGGCCACAACGAACCGGGCGAATACCGCGACACCCACCGCCGGTTCGTGCCACGCCAGATCCCGGTCTTCGCCATCGGCCTCTCGGACAAGGCCGACCAGCGGCTGCTGGAGACCATGGCCGCCGAGACCGGCGGCCGGGCCTTCGCCGCGGCCACCGACAAGGATCTTCTGGCCATCTACCTGCGCATCGCCGCCGAGATCGACCGGGGGGTGCTGCTCTTCACCAAGGAGCTGATCGGCGGCGAGTCGGAGTTGCGGCTCAACGTGCCGGTGGACCGCAGCATCCGGGGCTTAAGCCTGTTTCTGGACACCGGCGGCGCCGCCGCCGACCTGCGCTTGAGCGACCCGAGCGGCCGCACCCTCGGCGAGGCGACCGCCGCCGCCGCGTTCCTGCGCGACGACGCCTTCCGCCTGGCCCGCGTGGCCGCCCCGACCGCCGGCGACTGGCAGCTGGGCGTGCGCGACACCCGGGCCGGCTCGCCCTACACCCTGACCGCCACCGCGGTCACCGACCTGTATCTCGACCTCTTCCCGCCCCAGCTCGACGGCCGGCGGCTGACCCTGGCGGCCACCCTGGCCGCGGGCGGCGCGCCGGTGGTGGGCTCGCGGGTGCGCCTGCTGCCGCTGGACCGGCTGGGCTTGGGCGGCCAGGATTTGTACGACGACGGCGCCCACGCCGACGGCGCGGCCGGCGACGGGGTGTACGCCACGGCCCTCGACCTGCCGCCCAACGCGACCGGCGAGCTGACGCTCAACGTGCGCGCCTGGGGCGACGGGGTGGATAGCGGCCGCTACGTGCGCCAGACCGCGGCCCTGGCGCGCGGCCCGGCCCGGCCGGCGG
>CAYMGG010000003.1:40084-51910 GCA_964389915.1 uncultured Planctomycetaceae bacterium | reverse complement strand
TTAGCTTCTTCTCCAGCTTCTCGAGCTGCTTCTCCTCCTTGCCGTCCCACTTCCATTCCAGCCGCGGAATCTCCGGAGGCCGCTCACCGTCCTCGGCGAAGACGCCGAAGCTTGCCAAGGCCAGAACCGCCTGCAACCACGCCGTAACCACAAAATTAATGCGAGTCATCAGATTGCCCTCTCGTTAACCAACGGGTCGAAAAACAAAACCGGCGATCCGGTCCACGAGGATCGTCGCAGTTCAGGACGGTTTTAACGGCCTCGAGATTGCGGCCTTCACTCCATGCCGGCCGATTTTTTGCATACCGTGGATTCCTCCGCCCTATGTAAGGAAATCAGGTATTGCTTTGCCTCCGCATCCGTCCTCTGCTTCATGGTTAATGCATTGCCGCCCTGAGCTTTTCCGGCCGCCTTCGCCCAGGCTTGGGGCCGGGTCGCAGCCTGGAGCTTAAGCGTAAATCCTAACCCCTTGTACGTGTCCGCAAGCCAAAGGTTACACTTGCCGCCCTCGCGCCGCTTATTTTTTGCGGTTCTCGCACATGGCGGCAGGGACCGAACGCTGCGGCCCTCCAATGCAAAGCCCAGATTCAAGGAATTATGGTTGTTCTGCCAAAACATCACTCCCCCGACCGGGGTGGGCGAATCGATACGCTGCTGTTCGCGGGAGAGTCGCAGGAAAAACCCGGTTCGAGGGCCGGGGAATCTTGGTGAAAAGCCGTGACGAGACTGGCGGCGATGGTTTAAAATGCCGCTACGCCAGGATCAAGCCGGCGGTTTTCACGGAACCGGGCGCTTACGTCGCCTGCACTTCCGACCGAAAGCTTCGGATTTTAAAAACTGGAGAAAACAGCCCCCATGGACATTTCAACCGAATTGAAGAACCCCCACGTGCGTTACCGGCCGGTCCCGTTCTGGAGCTGGAACGACCGGCTCGAGCCCGAAGAATTGCGCCAGCAGATACGGCAAATGCACGAGGCGGGTTTGGGCGGCTATTTCATGCACGCCCGGGGCGGCTTGCTGACCGAGTACATGGGCGAGGAATGGTTCGAATGCGTCCGGGCGTCGGTGGACGAGGGGCGCAAGCTCGGCATGTGCAGCTGGGCCTACGACGAGAACGGCTGGCCCAGCGGCTTCGGCGACGGGCTGGTCAACGGCCTCGGGCCGCGGTATCAGCAGAAATATCTGCGGCTCGAGCCGGTGCGGGCGGGACAGGCGGAGCGGACGGCGCATACGCTCGGCTTTTTCCGCGCCGACGGCAGCCTCTGGCCGGAAGGAGAGGATCTCCGGAACGAAGAACTGCTGCATGCCTATTACGAGCTAAATCCCTATTACGTCGATACCCTCGACGCCAAGGTGATCCGGACCTTTCTCGAAAAGATCTATCTTCCCTACCGGGAAAAACTCTCCCCCGACGACCGGCGGGAGATGAAAGGATTTTTCACCGACGAGCCGCAGGTCTCGCGCAATGGCCTTCCCTGGTCGTTCATTCTGGAAGAGGAGTACGCGCAGGAATACGGCGAGAAGCTGCTGCCGCGGCTGGCGGAGCTGTTCCGCGACGTCGGTGATTTTCGCCGGACGCGCTACCGTTTCTGGCGGCTGGTGACGCTGCTCTTCATGAACAATTTCATGAAGCAGATTCACGACTGGTGCGAAGAGCACGACTTTCAGGTGACGGGCCATCATGTCTGCGAAGACACTTTTTGCTCGCAGCTCACCTCCAACGGGGCGGTAATGCCGCATTATCAGTATTACCATATCCCGGGCATGGACTGGCTGGGCCGGCGCATCCGGCCGCTCACCGTGCCCATGCAGGTGGCCTCGGTCTGCGCCCAGGTCGGGAAGAAACAGATCCTGTCCGAAACCTTCGGGCTCTGCGGCTGGGGCGTAAAGTTCGAGGAGCTGCGGTGGATCTACCAGTGGCAGATGGTCCACGGCATCAACCTGCTCTGCCAGCACCTGGAAAGCTATTCGCTCAAGGGCATCCGCAAGCGCGACTATCCCGCCTCGCTCTTTTCCCATCAGCCCTGGTGGGGGGATTACCGGCGATTCAACGATTACGTTTCGCGGCTGGGCGTCCTGCTGATGGAAGGCGAAATCCGAACCGACGTTCTGGTGCTGCACGGGCAGTCCAGCGCCTGGTTGAGCTTCAACGGCAAGCCCGATCCTCGCCTGGATCGCTATTTCGAGAGCTTGAACCTGCTCAGCGAAAAGCTCGATTCCGCGCACGTCAACTACCACTACGGAGACGAAACAGTTATCGCCATGCACGGGAGCGCCAAAGACGGAAAGTTTATCGTCGGCCGGCAGAGCTATGGCGTGGTGGTGCTGCCGCAGATGAAGAATCTGGCTCCGGAAACGCTCCTTCTGCTTCAGCGGTTTCTCAAGGACGGCGGGGTTATCCTGGGCGTCCGAAATAAAGTTGAAACCGAGGCGTTCTATGTGGGCGGCCAGCGCTCGGCCGAACTGGACGCCCTGCTGGAGCAGATAAAGTGGTTCGCCGATGAGCAGGCGCTGGCGGAGGCGATCCACGGCTATACCGAGGTTTGCCCGGTAGTGCAGGCGGGCACGCCGGCGGAGAACCTGATCCGGTTTCCGAAGCAGCTCGGGGCGATCGCTTCTACCCGGCGTTTCTTCTCTTCGCTCAACGGCGCGCCGGCCAAGGTCTATTATTTTGTCAACAACAGCCAGTCTGAGGGGTTCGAGGCGGAAATCCATCTGGCCGGAAAATCGGTGGAACGCTTCGACCCCGCGACGGGCGCCTGCGAACCCGTCCTTTTCCGTACCCGCTCCGAAGGGCAGCTAACGATACCTCATTATTTCTGCCCGGCGGGGGACCTGGTCCTGGTGGCGCGCGAGACGGCGGCTGCGCCCGCCGCCGAAATTCCATTCGCCCGGCGCCATCCTCGGCAGTTGCCGATCGCGCATCCGGAAATCGACCTCGGCGGTGAATACCGGATCGACGGCATGACCGCCAATGTCCTGACTCTGGATTACTGCGCGTTTTCCGTTGACGGAGAGTTGCAGGCGGAGAACGAATACGTCCTCTCGATTCAGGACCGCCTGTTGCGCTTGAAGCGGCCGGCCGACTTGGAGATGGATTTCAAGTTCAATGTCTCGCCTTCATATGACCTTTCCTCCGAACTGTTTCTTCTGCTGGAGCGGCCGGAGTTGTATAAGCTCGAGGTTAACGGAACGGCGGTGGCCACGACGGATTGTGGTTTCCTCTTCGACCCGGCCTTCCGCCAGATCGACATCCGAAAGGCCGTCAGAACGGGCGAAAACGTGATCCGCCTGCGAACCACCTTCTCCCAGCCGGAAGAGGTATACCAGAAGATCGAAGCTTCCAAGATCTTCGAATCGGAAAAAAACAAACTCTCTTATGGCATGGAGATTGAAGCGATTTATCTGGCCGGCGATTTTGGCGTGAAAACCGGAAAAACGTTCCAGCCCCTGGAGCGGGAGGCCGTGCGCTTCCCGCGGGGGTTCGCCCTGGAGGCCCGCCATAGTTCGGCCAAACTGGACAATCTGCTCCCGGCCGGCTTGCCGTTCTTCAGCGGAACGCTTCGGCTGTCCCGTAAATTTAACCTTGCGCCGGGGCAGGAACGCGGCCGGCATCTGGTCTTCGACCGCCTGATGGGGAACGTCTGCAAATTCCGCGTCAACGGAAAGGAAGTTCCGCCGGTCATCTGGAAGCCCTACGCCGTCGCGCTGGAGGGGCTGCTTCAACCCGGCGAGAACCGCCTCAAGATCGAACTGACCAACAGCCTGCGCAATATGCTCGGGCCGCACCATCTGGCCGAAGGCGAATCCCATGCCGTGGGCCCTTGGTGCTTCCACAAGGAAGCAGGGGTGTTCAGCAATAAGTGGGGCGGAGGTCTGGTAGACTGGGATGACGATTACTGCCTGGTCGAATTCGGCCTGGAACGTTTGCGTATTGTTTGATAGTGCGGCCGACCGGCGAGAAGGTGTTTTCGAAACCGGTCTCGGCGTTTCAGCCTGGGAGCAAAGCGCCCGGCCGAACAAGTCCGGGGCGGCGTTCCAGTCAAGCCGCGAGGCATAAGGCTGCCACAAAACCTCAGCCTTATATCAATCCAAGTTAATTGAGACCGACTCAGGGGAACCTTTTTTACAAAAAAGGTTCCCCTGCCCCTTCCAAAAAACTCTCGCCCGGCTCCGCCGTTTCGAACGTTCAGATGGACAAATTCGGTGCGGATGGATTTCGTACCTATTCGACGATCATTAACTTGAACTGATATTATAAGGTTTGGTGAGGCGTTCGCGCGGTCGCGCCTCTGGCTCAAACGTCGCGCCGGCTTTTTTCAGCGGCCGGCTGTGCCATAGAACCACGCGGACAGGGCGGATGACGCATGCGCGCCCCGCATTTGCGGTCAGCCTTTTTTTTCGTCCGGCAGCCCCAGCGTCAGGCCACGGCCTGCGGACTTTTCGCCGCCGCCGATTCACGCCTAGATTCTATTGGGAATCGCTGATCCGCCCCGCCTCGGTGGGAGAAACGTGGAACTTGCGCCGGAACAAGCGGGCGAAATAATTGGCATTCGGAATGCCGACCGCCCGGGCGATCTCCTTCACGCTCAAACGCGAGTCGGACAACAATCGCCGCGCATGCTGCAAGCGCAGATCGTTCAGATAAGCCGTGGGCGTGCTGCCCAGCCAGTCTCCGAACGAACGGCACAAGTGGCTGGTCGAGAGGCGGGTGAGATTCCGGAATTCACGATATCCGATTGGTTCGGGGTAATGGATGTCGATGTACTGTTTAAGCGCGTAAAGCGTGTCGCCAAGTCTTGAAGGGTTCTCCTGGCGCTCCGGCCGCCCCGGGCGGCTGAGTTGACGAAGCACCGGCCAGAGCAGGTGCGCCCCCATCGGCTCCTTGCGCCTCAACCCCGCGAACATCAAATTCAGAACCGATTCTAGCCCCGGATGATTCGATGTCGCGGTCACTAGCGGCAAAACCGGAGCGACGGCTGCCGGCACCGGATGGACGCGATCATCGTCGAAAGATTTCCCGAAAAAAGTTTGGAGCGGCGCGGGGCGGTGCATGCATTCCGGAGTCCAATCGAAATGGAGGCAATGCCGCATGGCCGATTCCCCCGGTTCGGTCCAGCTCTCATGCCAAGTGGCCGGCGGCACGATCAAAACCGCCCCCCGCTCCAGCCGATGCAGCGTGTCGCCGATCCGGATCCGGAATGCCCCTTGGGATAAATAGACCAGTTCGCAATCGTAGATCCGGCGCGACAGCTCCCGCCAGCCGGGCGGAGATTCGCCTTCCCAGAAGAATCGCGGAACGGGCAGAAACCAGTCCATCCGGGCCCCTTGCCTGCGCACGAAAAACTGCTAAAAGCAATTTAGTGCTATAAAAGGCGAAACCCTGCTCTTGCCTACGCTAATTATATAGGATAAATCAGATGTAACTAAAGGCAAAAAACTTATTAGGAGAAGCCGTGGACAAAATAGTGCTTGGCCAGACCGGATTGTCAGTCAGTCGAATCGCCTTCGGCGGGCTGTTTGTCGCCTCCTTCGCCGCGGAATTCGAACAGGCCAAAAAAGCCGTCTATCGCGCCCTGGATCTCGGCATCAACTACATCGACACCGCGCCGGGGTATGGTAACAGCGAGGAGGTGCTGGGCAAGGCGCTGAAAGGAGTCCGCACCCCCGTCGTCCTCTCCACCAAGATCGGCGGGCGCCCCGATCCGTTCCGGCCGCAGGACAAGGCCTGCCTTCGCGCCTCCGTGGAGGAGAGCCTTCGCCTCCTGGGCCGCGAGACCATCGACATCCTGATGATCCACGAACCGGATCGGCCGGGCCAATACGACTGGTGGACGGACATGCGCGAAGTCGAAGGTCCGGTGCTGGAAGTGATCGACGAGCTGAAGCGCAAAGGCCTGATCCGCTACGTCGGGCTGGGCGGAACGACCTGCTCCGAACTGGCCCACTTGTGCCGGAGCGGAAAGTTCGACCTGGTCCTTACGGCGTTCAACTACAGCCTGCTCTGGCGGGAAGCCGCAAACGAAGTGCTGCCCGCGGCCAAACGGGGAGGCTTGGGCGTGATCGCCGGCTCTCCGCTTCAGCAGGGCGTGTTGGCCAAGAAATATGAAACCGCGATCAATGACCCCAAAGTTTATTGGCTGTCAGAAGCCCGCCGTGAACAGTTCCGGGCGCTATATCGCCTTACGGGCGAATGCGGGCTGCCCCTGCCCGAGCTGGCCATCCGCTTCGTCCTGTCTCACCCCGACATCCATTGCGTATTGATGGGCGCCCGGTCGGTCGCCGAGGTGGAACAGAACGTGGCGGCCACGGAAAAAGGCCCATTGCCTGCCGATGTCCTGCGCCAACTGGACCGCATCGCGGCCCAGGTACCCTATCGGCCCTTCGGCGAACCGTTCGGCATGGGTTGGATTCTGGGAGATCCGGGGAAATACAAGGGCCAGGGGCGGGCGTGAACGCCTGCCCGCGCCGCGCGGCAGGAACATCAGGCAGGAAACCCTGGGCCAGGAATTGGCCGCCGCACGAAGCTTGTGTCCTGTCGCGCCCATAGCGCCGAAAACAGATTCCCGGCCGCCGAGGAGAGGTCTGATATCAATTCAAATTACTAATGGCCGATTTTGGGGAACCTTTTTTGCAAAAAAGGTTCCCCAAACCCCACCAAAAAACTCTCATCCTGTTCACCAGACCCGAACGCTAGTCGGCCATCAATAACTTGAGTTGATATGATCTAGCGCTATGGTTGGCCGTCGAACATCAGGCGCTCTGTCGCGAGTCACCGCATACGAAAAAGATTGACGATCGACATCCACAGCTTACGCCAGACACCCTAAATCTATTTGAGATAACGTTTAACATTGGGCGGAGTCAAGCCGGCCGCCACCTCGGCCACTCCGCCGGCCTCTTTTCCCGCCGCACATTTTTTGCTTGACACCCTGAATTTATTTAGCATAATCCAGCGGTCTTGTTTGTATTGATTTTGATTCACGACCAAGGTTTCTGTGCCGCACAATGAGGCCTTAAGCGCCTCATTATCGTTTTTCGGGGAGTAGCGCAGCTTGGTAGCGCGCTTCGTTCGGGACGAAGAGGCCGGAGGTTCAAATCCTCTCTCCCCGACCATCCTTATGTAACACGCCGTCCTCACGACCGGGGACGGCGTGTTTTTTTATCCCCTCGGGCAGGCTTATCTCCTTGTCCTTGCCCAGGGTTAGTGTGGCTGACACCGGCACGCTGGCCCGCTGGCTGCGCGAATCCACCTTCCGCCTCTCAAATTCCACCGTGATGGACGCTCCCAGGCAGGAAAACGCCTCCCGCAGCCGATTTTCCGGGATGTGCTGTAGAAAGCCGTATAGATCGTTCAACAGATCCAGAGCCTTGCCCGCCTCCTCCTCGACGTCGATATTCCGCAGAGCTTTCTGCTTGGCCAGGGTATCGACCTGCTTCTGCAGGGCTTTGGCTTCGCTCCGACGCTCCTGGTAGGCCAGTTCGGCAATGTCCTTTTCCACCTCATTCTTTGCGTCCTGGCGATCCTTATAAGCCTGCTTGGCGTTGTGGAGAGCCTGGTTCGCCTTGTCCCGAAGCTGTTCGAGATTGTGGTTGGCTCCCCTGACCAGCACCTTCTTAACCTCCAGCATCTCCAGAACCGCCTGCGCCAGCGCCTTCTTCGTTCCCGCCTTCTCGATCTTCTGCTTGATGGCGTGAATCGCGAACCAGACGGCCGCGTCCCGCTCCACCCAGTTGTGTCCGCACTTCTTGCCCCCGGACTTGTGGTAGGTGACACACTTGTAGCGGGCTTGCCCGTCCACTTGCGTTCCCGTCATCGGCACCCCGCACTGTCCGCAGATCACCTCCAGCGGGTACTTATTCGAACAGGTCCCCTTCTTTACGCCCCGCGTCTTCACGGCCCGCCCCCGCAGCTTCTCGTGGTTGGCCAGCCAGATTTCGCGCGAGACGATCGGTTCGTAGGCATGGGCGGGCGCGACAGACTTCCACATTTCATAATCGCGGGTCACGACCTTGCGCCCATAGCCTTGGGCGTCGATCTCGCTTTCCCTTGTCTCCCGATACCCTCCTGGCGCGTCGGGAGCGTGGCGGTACAGACTACCCTCGGAACGCCTGCCCCAGCATACCTCCGCCATGTACAACGGTTGCTCCAGTACGGTTCGGATACTGCTTTCGGTCCATAGACCCGTGGCCGGCTTGCCGCGCCACATAGTGCCCGCCGTGGGCGAGGGCACCCCCTCTTCGTTCAGCGTGTGGGCGATGGCTTTCAGTCCGCCTATGTCATTGTAATAGTCATTGGCAATTCGCCGGACGATGGCCAGGCGCTTGCGGCTTTCTTCGTCATCTCCCGGAATCATGACGGTTCGAAAGCCCTCCTCCTTGACGCGCCGGCCTTCGGGAAGAATCTCCCGGATTTCTCCCGTATTCACGCTGACCAGCGCTCGAACAAAGCCGTAGGGCGGCCGGCCGCCGCAGGAATAGCCGTCGAGAGCGTTCTTCTGCATGCCGCGTAGAACCATCTTGGCCAGATTGGCGCGATACCGGCCGGCCGACGAATACTCGATATACATCTGCAGGTCTTCGCCCTGGCATTCGCTGAACCGAGTGCGCGGACCGAAGCAAGTGCCGGACGTGATGGTCGACTTTCCGGACAGGAGAATGGATTTCTCCAAGCCCACGGCCTGCTCGACCTGTTCCGGCCTAGCGAAGCGATCCCTGGCCCAGAAGAAGCAATGCGTAATCTCCGAATCCGTCTTCGCCCGCTCGACGAAGGCGAGAAAACCGGGGCGATTCATGTCTCCGCCGGTTATGGCATTGTCGAGGTAGAGGTCGCCGATTTTGGCAAGGCCTTCGTTCTCCGCTTTGGCCAGCGTGTCCGCAGTGGCCCTTAACTGGATGCGGCGAGTCCTGGCTTCCTCAATGGCCCAGGTGAGTTGATCGGCGAGACTCTTCTCCTGCTTGGAACTGGAACGACGCAGGTAAACGATGCCGCGCCCGGATTCATTATTCTGGCTCATGCTCATTCGTCCTCGGTTTCATATAGATAACGCTGAGCATGCCGCATGGCGACCAGGAGTCTGGCCAGCGCCTGGATGCCGGCTTCGGGAATCTCGCCTTCGATTTTCGGCTCGTTTTCGAGCCAGGCGTTATCTCGGATATAGTTGTCCATCGCTTGGGGGAGGTAGTCGAGGCTGAATGCGGTTTCAGGGCTGCTGTTATCGGCGTTGTCTAGCAGGAGGTGCAGCACGATGGGAAAGTATGGTTTATCCGCCAGATGGGGGAACCTTTCCCGCGCTAGCTTGAACCAAAAATCGAACTCGGCCACATCGTGTTCATGCACTCGCCGGATATCCTTTACCCTTGTCCGGCGACGTGCTTCACTGATCATCTTCACCATGGCATAACCCCACTCATTTGCGGAATATGGAGCATGACTATCAGCACTCCTTTGGCTGCCCATCGATTACTCGGGAGTATAATACCCCCAGCATGGCGTGTCAAATGCAAGGCGTTGTTGGTGTGGACCTTAAGGCAACTCAGCGGGAACACATAGCCCCCGAGGCGACGTCCCCGTTGTCGGGACTGGCTTGAGACGTCGCCTCGGGGACCGCTTCCTGCTGCTGTGGCGGGCGTGGGCGGGCAGATCCTGTAACTAATCCGAAAAATACTACCCGAAACTCAGCCTGTCAACCCGCAACGCTTTATAAATATTGACCTTACACCTACGACAGCGATTGCGATCCAGGCTGGCCGTACTGTCCGGCCGTCGAATAACCTTACCCCTACGACGGCGATTTCGTTGCTGCCTGAACATATAGCCTGGGCGTATGGCCCGGCCGTCAAGTCGTGCAGTCCACTTGACACAGCTAAAAGCCGTACCCGTCAGCGTGGATGACGGTACCTGGTGGTCGGTGAAATCCCTGACTGGGGGGAGTAACCGGTGGTCGGTGCCGGTCTTTGGGGGGTGAGGCGTCCGTGACGGAGCGCCTCGGGTTGAGCTGGAAGGGAGTTTCAGTCTTCGTGGGGGAGCATGACGGTGATGACGAGCTCGGCGTTGTCGCCGGGGCCGGCCAGGGATTTGAGCTCCACCCGCTCGGGCCGGACCTTGCCGCCTCGGGCCACAAGCATGGTGAAGAGCAGTTCCGGCTTGTCGCCTTCGGCCTTGCGGATGGCGTGGCGTAGGAGATTGAGCATGTCCCAGAGCCGGCCGGTCGCCGACTGCCCATTGGACTTGGCCTTTTCATCCGGCTCGATCACTTCAGCCCAGACCGCCGCCGTGACCGCCATGGGGCAGTGAAAGCCCGCCTCCTTTGCTAAAGTCGAGATGTCGACCAGCACGCCGTCGGCAATGGCCTGCGCCCGGCTGTACGAGTAGATCAGCTCCGCGTCCTTCCAGAAATCGTCCGCACTCATCTTTCACCCTCCGTCTTTTCCTCGTCCCGATTCTCCGCAGGACCGTCCTGCGGCGTCTTCCATTCCTCGCGTTCCGTGAACAGCGGGCACACGTCCCACAAGTTAGCGATGTGGTGAATGTGCCCCGGATACGTTTTCTCCGGATGCCGGCAGATCACACCCTGGCCGCAGCCTACAGCCCAAACCCGATACTCGCAGCAGTAGCAGACGCGCTCATGCTTCATCGGCACCGTCGCAAACGCCACGGGGATCGGTTTCTTCTTTTCATCCTTCTTCATGGCTCTTCCCTTTCTCGTTCCTTGGAATGGACCATCCATCCCGCCTTATCGCCTGACTTCTCATTTCTCAAGCCGACATGAGGCCCGACGTCTTCCTATATGAAAAGACCTGGAACACGCGCGAGTAGTGCTCCCGGAAGCTGACCGGCTCGGGATCGTTGGTGTCGCAGGCCAGCCAGTCGTTCCCCTTCCGCCTCAAGACCAAGAGAAAGTGATGTCGCAGCCCTTCGCCGTAGAGCTCATGACCGCACACATTCACGATGGCGGCGCGGTCCCGGCCCAGTTCCCGAAGAAGCCGGCTTCGATTGGGAGGCACTCCGGCGCGGCCATGATCTTCATAGCCGCAAAGCCGGACCTGGCCGTTGGTCAATAGGCCGGGCAAGTTGATGTGAGGCCTGGCGCAGAAGCCGGTGAGCGTGAGCAAGCCCAGATCCTGCAAGCGCCGCAGCACACGCGGGGGCGTGGGCGCATGCCCTCGGACCGTCACTCCGAAGTGGGCCAGCAGATTGGCCAGGCTGGTGAGATGGCAACCCGAGTGATAGAGCCCTCCATGACAGCGCTTGTCCTGGCTGGGGTGGACTTGGGCCAGCCGCTCCATTCTCCGCTCCAGACAGCCCAAAGCCCGGTGGACAGCTCCCGGCCCAGCCTGGCCCCGCAGACAGGCCTGGAAGGCCTTGGCCAGCTTGAATTGCGCTTTATCGACGTGAGGAATAAGCCAGCGCTGGCCGGCCCACTCCGGATCTTCTTGCGTATAATGCATAAAATCGCCCTCGAAAGCTCCATTTTCCGACTTTATTATACGTCATAACTTATTAACCATCAATGAGTTATCTTGACAATAGGCCTACTGTGGGCTATACTACAGTTAGGGACGATAATATAGCTAATCAGCCGTCTATCTACACATATAGCGTTTATTCATAAGGACTTACGCCTTGAAAGACTCGATTTCCAACGCTGTGGGGGCAGAAACAAGCCCTCCCGCCGTTAACGAGGCGGGCGCAAGGCTTCCCGCCCCTTTGGACAGGCCGGGAAGTCGGAAATTATCTGAGGCTGACTGGGATTTAGGCCAGTCCGCCCCGGCTGTGCGGGCTCTATCCGCACGAGATCGCCGAGACGAAGGTGGCGACGGTGC
>CAYMGG010000003.1:0-40074 GCA_964389915.1 uncultured Planctomycetaceae bacterium | reverse complement strand
CGGGCTCTATCCGCCTGGATGGAGGCGGCCCGCCGCCGCTCCCCCCATTCCGGCCGGGCCTATGCCGCCACGGCCGGGGAGTTTTTGGCCTGGCTCCAGCAAAGCCAGGGGCGGGAGCTGGGGGAAGCGCTAACGCTCTGCCGCCCGTCGGATGTCTCGGCCTGGCTTTCCTTGCGGGGCGGGAAGCGCACGTCCTGGGCCACGCGCTTGGCCGTGTTGCGTTCCATGTTCCGGGCCTTGGTGGCGGATGGGGCGATTCCCCATAATCCGGCCCGTGAAGTCAGGCTGCCGTCCGGAGTCCAGCGCGAGGTGGAGCACCATCGGGCCATCCCGGCCCGGTCCGTGGGCAAGGTGCTGCGGGAGTTGCCTTCATCCCCTTGTGGAAAGCGTGACCGCTGCATCCTGCTGCTGGCCGTTAACAATGGCTTGCGCCGCTCCGAAATTGCGGGTCTACGGATACCGGACGTGACGCTTTCCCCGGAAATCTCCTCGCTACGCATCCGGGGCAAAGGCCGGCGCATCGATCATATGCCCCTCAAGCCTTCCACGGCTGAAGCCTTGCGGGAGTGGCTGGCCGTGCTGGCTCCGACAGTGGAACGAAGCGTTTCACTGTTCTGCCGCATCACCAAGTCCGGCCGGCTGCGTCCGGAGTCCGCGCTGACCGCCTCGGGCGTGTACAAGTTGATCAAGCGCTTATTCCCAAAGTACAGCCCGCACGGGTGCCGGGCGCGGTGCGTGACGGACACGGCCCTGGCTGCGGATCTGGAGACGGCGCGGATCGTGGCCCGCCACGAATCCAGCGCCACCACGCGCATGTACATCCAGGCCGACCTGATGAGCCGAGCCATGACCCATGCTCCCGAGTTCGGCCGTCTTTCGACGTTGACAGACCTTGGAAGCGAAGCTACGCTTCCCAGTCGAGGCATTGCCTCATTCCTAAAGGAGACGCCTATCGCGTGATGCAGCAACGTAAGTAAAAACTGAAGACACATATTCCGTGTCAGGCCGCTGTCCCGTCCGAACCGCCAGAGAGGGCGCAAGCTCTCAACCCAGGGAAAGCAGCACCTGCACGGCGATCCATAAGCTTTGGGTCGCCGATGGTGCTGTTTCCCTACGCTCTGGCGGGCGTGGACGGGCAGCCCAGCGGCGGCCCTTTTTTATTGGGCTTGCCGGATCGAAGAAAGGAGACGTCCTTCCATATCCATTCAGCGGCAAGCCGTTCCTGTCGGGGGACGGCCTTCAATGGAGCCATTGTTAAGGAGGGAAAAAGATGTCTGCCGGCAATTCGCAAACGCCAGCTTCAGGAAGTCCCGTCAAGCTCGTCGGCTTCGGCTGCGTGGGCTGTCTGGGAATCATGTTCATCTTCGGCATCATGGGGAGCACTTGCGCATCCATGGAGCGCTCCGGAACCAAGGCCAGCGCCAAAGCTGGGGACGCACCCGCTTCCGCCCAGGCCAAGGGCACTTCGCCAACGCCCGGAACTCCGCCGGACTGCGTCCTCGACGCTCAGCAGCTTCTGGATCAGTACAAGGGTAACGAAGTCGGGGCGGACGAGCAATTCAAGGGAAAGCTGCTGGAGATCACCGGCCAGGTGGAGCAGATCAAGAAGGACATGGCCGGCAACGCCTATCTGCTATTCGTCAATTACGAACGCTTTGGCGTACGGCGGGTCCAGTGCTACTTCGACAAGCAGCATATGAAGCAACTGGCGAAGCTGCAGCCCTCTGAAAAAGTAACCGTGGTTGGGCGATGCTCGGGCCTGATGATGAACGTGCAGCTTAAGGACTGCTACCAGCGAGATCCTTACGGTTTGGCCTTCAAGGCGGAGGCGGGTGAATGGGACGAGATCGCCGGCATCGTGAAGGAGACTCCCGATCTGGACATTAATGAAGCGCTCCAGAACGACGGGACCACGCTCCTGTACTTCGCCGCGCGGGACGGCAAGACAGAGATGGTGAAGACGCTCCTGGCCAAAGGCGCTAATCCTATGCTCCGGACTTATCCCAATGACAGCAGCCTGCCTATCCATATAGCCGCCTACGCCGGGAATAAAGAGACCGTCGCCCTGTTACTGGATAAACAGACGATCAACATTACCGAAGGACAAGGGGCTACGCCTCTACACGCCGCCTGTTCAGGTGCCAAGCTGGAGATCGTGAAGTTCCTGCTCGACAACGGTGCGCAGGTCAACGCTAAGACCAAGGAGGGCGAGACGCCGCTGGACTGGACGAATAAAAGCCTGGAAGACGATCCGGACGAAGCGAGCAAACAGATCAAGGAGCTTTTGATCCAGAAGGGAGCCAAGCCGGGCGACAAGCCTAAGGCGGAGTGAACCGGAGCAAGGTCCGGGGGGCTGATTGAGCGCGATGGTCGCGCCGATCAGTGCGGAGGCGCGCGAGCGGCGTTGAGCTCTGGCCAGCCTGCGGAGTCCAATGCCCTCGCGCGGCCCACGCTCGATGCAGAGACAACGACGGGCAGGTTATCGCCGGGACTTCAGGCGGGATCATCCCTGGAGCGCGGCATTCATACGACTTGAAGAGAAAGGGACATTCAAATGGGCGGGTATTTCATCCTGTATGCCATGTTTGCAATCTGGGTCTACTTCAACGCGACCAAGCGCAAGTACAGCCCCGGTCTGTGGGCGGTGGGCACGCTGATCCTAGGACCGATCGTGCTACCAGTCTACTTCGCCAAGCGTCCGTTGGTGATGGGCGAGACACGCGAAGGCGGGGTAGCCTGGAACGTGCTCAAGAACTTCGTGTTGTTCTGGACGTTGACCATGCTCTTCGCCGGCATCGCCGGATGCGCGGGGGCGAGTCATGTGGCCCAGAACGCCTCCACGGACGCCGAGAAGGTGGGCGCGGGTCTGGGCATGACCTTGATGGCCGGAATCATGTTCGGGGCCTGGATCGTACCGGCCGTGAGCGCGGCGGTGCTGGGCTTCTTCCTGAAGCAGTCGAACGTTGTCGAGAAAGGCCCCACCGGCCCGCTGGCTCAACAGTAGAGTGATGACGGCGTCAGCCTGATAACCTCTCCACTTATAAACTTGCCCCGGCCCGGGAATCTAATCCTCCCGGGCCGGGGCTTTCTTTCAAGGAACTACGGTGGGGAATCTCTGTTTAGCTCTGCATCGAATCGTTGCACTGAGGCTGAAGCCCTTCCCTCCTGGAGGCGCACCACTCCGATCACAGGCTTCTCCACCACCGAACCGGGGGCACCGACCACCGGCCGCCAAAGCGGGATCGACGACGGTCCCGCCGGTGGTGGTCGGTGGTCACATATTCTCTTGCCGGCCGACGCGATATGGTATAAGGATGTCTACGGGTTGGCTTATGCGAGAGAGAGCGACAGTCAGGAAGATACTCGCCACCCAAGTATCCGCTCGTCCATCGCATCTACTTCATTGAAAACCTTGGCACCTGTTTCGCCGGCAACGTCCGGCGCGGTTCACGGAGGCAAGATCATGGTTCGTCCATATGAGCCCAGCAGTTCGCAGTCGAGCTCCAAGTCTTCCGTCCGCCGCCCCAAGATCATGCGCAAGAAGCAGCGCGCTAAAGCCCCCACGATTGAGAATACGAGCTCCGACGTCACTGGTCAGACCGGGAAGATCATGCGCCCGAAACTTAAATCTACTGGGGGCAGCTCCAAAAAGGACCGCCCTCTCCCTTCCGATAAGAAACCCGGGCTGATAAACACCCAATCCGAGTCCGGGAAGAATTACCCTTCGATATTCGTCCCCAAGAAGCATCATTCCGGAATGATGGGAGGCGCGGCGAGTCGGAGATATCCAAAAATCGATTTGAAGCAGATCCGAGACTTTTACAACTTCCTTCCTTGGGCCAACAGGCCGGGGCTTGGCACCGTGATCATGATCAAGAGCCCGGTTGCTTCCCTTTCCGGGGATAATCAACAACTAGGAGTGTTACGCTGTCTTGCGGAGAACGAGAATGACTTCGTCGATTTGATCAAAAATCCCCCCTCGTGGCAGCGCTATTGCCACCCTCGAGACTTCTATGTCTGCACCAGCCCCTTCAAGGGCTCATTCCACGATTACTTCAAATCAGAAAAGACCAGACCCCACTGGGTCTTGGATGGCAAGAAACAGAAGAAGGACTTTACCAGCGAGCATCTCCATAGCCACCAGATGTTCTGCCTAGACATCGACAAGTTGCCCCTTGAAGAAGCCCTTCAGCTTTTCGAACGTGTCCGCGCGGGCCTAAAGCTCAAAAGATACCTTCTCGTCCAGTCCGGAAACGGGATGCACGTTTGGGTTCCCATGGAAGCGGTTGAAGAATTACCGGGGAAAACTCGGATCAAGAACTACATCTGCGATGAGATACTCGAGTTGGCGAAGAACGCCAAGGAACGGAAGGCGATTGATGAACAGCCTTTCGCCCGTCTGGCCTACCTGAGAATCCCCGGCACCTGGAACACGAAAGCCTGGACAGGAGAATCTGCCGCCGCATGCCGGCCAGTAAACATCTCAAGCGACGTCCCAAGTCCCCACAAAGGCCCAAACAACCCTCGCCTTGTCGAATGTTTGAACTCCATAATGGCAACCACCGCCACAGAAAACAAGCATGTCGGCGTCACCCGCGAGGAGATCGACAAGAAATCCATTTCCGCACTCGATGTCGAGGAGGCGGCAGCTCGCCTCAAGGAACATCTGGAACGTCATATAAAGAAATCGGACGGTAAGATCCATCTGATTTGCCCGTCTCCGGGAACAGGCAAGAGCCGCATGTCGCTGGCGGCGATGGAAACGCTTGCGGAACACCATGGGGTTCGCACGCTGATGCTTGGCCCCAACCATCAACTGCTTGCCGAACAGCTCGATACCTTGAAAGACCGGGCGGCCAAGATGCCCAAGCTCACCCGGGACAACTGTTGCCCGGAGCGCTACAAACAAGCCATGAAGGCTCGTGACAGAGGCTTCTTGATGGATGTCTGCCAGTCATGCCCACTATATGATAGAAGCAACCGCATGCGCTGCCGTTACCATCAGGAATATACCGAAGCGAAGAAGGCGGATATCCTCTTTGCCCCTTCGGACTTCATCAAGGTTAAGTCGTTCTGGAAAGAGGGTGGCGGTGGCTATGGGCGGAAGTTCGTATTCATCGACGAATCCATCCTGGACGAACTGCAGGAGCAGGTTGACATCCCCTTCAAGGGTATGAAGGCGCTTCGCTCTCGGCTCTACAGAGCGATGAACGCGGCAAAGGGTGAGTTGCGCGAGGCAGTTAAAGCTTGCTGGATGCTGTGCTCGGGCATCCTCAAGATGGGCAATGCGAGCCGGGAAGAACTTGGTGAGTTCCTACCCAAAGGCGTGACTCCCCCCGAGTGGACTTCAGAGTTCTCATGCGCGCTGACCAACCTTATCGATTGGGGCAATGCAACGCACCGTGGCTTAAGTCGTCTCCGGGCTCTCTGTACCGCCTGGCACAACAGCGGCGGAAAGGCACTTCTGTTCAGGATACCCAAGGCTGATGAAGAGGACGAGGAGTCCGACTGCATGGGTTACCGCTTCTTCATTCCCCATGACCTGCCTGTCGGACCGACGTACTTCCTGCTCGATGCCACGACCGATCCGGTTCTGCTCCGGGCTCATTTCGGAAGCGAGCGCATCGCTCCTCGCCTTTTCCCGATGCGCATCGCGTTGAAGGGAGAGGTCGTACAGGTAATGGACAGGCTCTGGGGAAAGGTAAAGTTGCTGGGGGCTATCGCCAACGCCGAAAAGAATATGGAGGGCGACTCTTCAATAAGGCGTCGCCCCGCATTCCTCATCGCCATCGATACCATCACCGAAAAACTTCATCCGGACGCCCGGAAGATCGCCGTGATCTCGCATAAGGCGGAGGACAAGAAGAAAGGACGCCTGGTTGATCGCCTGGTCTCCCTGATGAAGGACAAGGACCGGGTCGTCAAGTATCAGGATGAGTTCGGACAGCTACCCGCCCACTTCGGAGCGCTGCGCGGAACCAACCTGATCGAGAAGCTCGAATGCGATCTACTCCTCATCGTCGGCACCTACAGGCTGCCCCAGAAGATAGTCGAGCATCGAGCCGCGGCCTTCGCCTCACGCGCCTCGGAAGAGGAAAGGAACAAATGGATCGAGGGGCTCAACGCCATGAACGAGGTCCATGATCACCTCCACGGCTGGAAGTGGACCGTCAAGGATCTTCCCTACGTCTATTCCTCCAATCTCCAGGGCGCGGTCTTCAGTTCCTACGTCATCGCCGAACTGACTCAAGCCATCGGACGTACTCGGCCCATACGTCACTCGACTCCCGTGTACGTCATCACGCACGAACCTCTTCACCTCCACGGCTTGAAGCGTTGTTTCTCCAAGGAGCTCGTGGCTCCGGTCAGCCAGGCTGAGCGGAGACAGCGAGAGAAGGATCTCTATTACGAGAAGTTCCGGAAGGTCGTGGAGCAGATGCTGGGTGAAGGTCTTCCCGTTTACCCCACCGCGATCGCGAGTTACGTCAAGGCTCATCCCGAGATCGGGGTCAAGTGTGACCGGGAGACCATCACCCAATCCGAGGAAGGCGCGAAGAGCCACTGGGAGCGGTGGCTCGATGATCACAAAGCTCAGCCCGGTCTTGCGCCGTACCGTCAGGGCAAAGCGAGCGGGATGATCAGAAAAACCTCCTCCGCTTAAGAGGTGTAGCGGGTAGGATTCTATTGTCGGAGATAACTCTCTAAACCCTTTATAATACTATTCCCCCAGGCAGATGGGGAGCGGAGCTCCATGTCTGCCCGTTTCCCGGAGTCCCGCGCGCGCGCGCGGCGCCGAGCGTCACAAGAGGCTTACCGAGTTATCTCCGACAATAGGAGAACTCCCCTTCCCAGCCGGAACCTCCGGGGAACAGGGAATCTCGCCCAGAGGCCATAGCTGGGAGAGAAGCGGTACCGCGCCACCAGAGGACCGGGTGGAGCCCAGAGGGACGGGATTCCGGAGACCTTCATGAACTTCCTTCGGAGCACCGGGGACGAGATAGAGAAGCTCGATCCAGGAAGTCTCCCACACCGCTCCGCACCCTTGGGCTCAGAGTATTAGACTAAGTCTAATATCTTGGGGGAAAGAAAGAGGGGGGACGTGAAGCGCCTCAGGAGGGACCAGTTGGAGCTCCGGAGGATAGGTGTCTCTACATCGATAACGGCGAATAGATTCGGGGGCTAGAAACTTTCACATCGAACAGAGGGGAGGGAGAAGAGGGGGCGTGAGTTCCTCCTGGGGAGAGACCATGCGAAGCTCCGGAGGTCGGGGTCATCCATCTCCGTAACGAATCGTTGCACCATACCCCGAAACAGCTTCACCTCGTCCCGTAGCGAGGGGCAGAGGTTTGGGAGGTACTCTTCGGCGACGCCGCTTCCCGGAGAAGCTCATCCTCGCCACGCTCGTCTCGCCCACCTCAATCTCCGTGAGCTTCCTTCGAAGATCCGGGGGAGGAAGTTCCCCGCACCGCTCCACACCTTTGAGGACTTCCTCTGAAGAGCGACACGCCTTCTCCGGGCTCCGCCCTTCGGGACATCGCTCCACCTAATTCCTCGGGAGTCGCTAGACACGTTCCACGGTGCTCCGTCCTTCGGAGCTTCGTTCTTCAGAGCTTCACTCCACCTCGTTCATCGGGGAGGTGCGACGTGCCTTCCTCTGACTCTGAGGTGCTCCATCTCATTCCGCTCCCCAGGGGACGCGGTTCGCTTTATCCGGGCTCCGCCCTTCGGCGCTTCGCGCTGTCCCGTTCTCGGGGACGCGGTACACCGCTTCGGAGCTGCTCCGCTTCGGGGCTCGCCCTGAGCCTCCAGGAGGCTCGACATCCCTCCTCCTCGCCTTCTCCCCCCTTCTAATAGTAGTGAAAGTTTGTACAGCCGTAGACCTCGCATCGCGCCGTGACCAGAAGAGGGAATCGCACCCCAGAGGAACGAGAGGAGACCCTGAGGAGAGGAACCGGGTGGAACAAGACATCGAAGGTCGAGATCCGGAGAAAGCGAACCACACCTCCAGAGGAACCCGGAATGAGGGGAATCATGGAAGATGAAACAGACCTACCGAGGAGCGGGATGGCGCGATGCCCAGATCAGTGGAGCTAGAGAAAGGCGTACCACGCCTCCAGAGGAACGGGATGGAGTGGAACCCCAAGAATGGAGTCGAGGGAGAGACGATGCCGCACCACCAGAGGCAGGGCGAAGCACACCCCGAAAGAGGAGACCCAGAGAAGGCGAGAGGTTCCTATGAGCGGCACAGCCGATCAAGAAACGTGACGACCGAGTCCAGCGGAGAACGAGCGACGGGGCGAAGGAGCCGATCAGGAAGCACTCTCGACGAGGAATAGTCTCATCCAGTCTTTGGAGGCGCGGTCCCAGGGGAGATTCAGAGACACGCTCTTCGTGTTCCACCTCGTCTCCTCAATGGCCCAAATCGTTGCAGTGCTTTCCAGGGCCACCAAGAGAAGGTACGTCCCGGCTCTCCAAGACTGGATGATGCAGGACATAGTCGCCCGTGGTTCGGGAGGTGTCATCCCCGCTCCGTTTCACGATTCGCGCACCGCGCCGCACCCTTCCCGCCCCCAAATCCACCCTTTCTCGCCCCCACCCGTCGCCTTCAGCCACTTTTCCCGTACCCGCATTCAGCGCATTGGTACTTCTTTTACTCCGCACAATCGTGAGGGATGGCCCTTTTGAGGAGATGTTTACAGGAGATTCTGTTGGGAGCGCTAGGGGATATGTAGGGGGTTTGGAGGTGCGGCACATTCATCCACCGCATCCAGGGAATTCGACGCGATGCGGATATCCCGCCAGCGGTCCCTAAGGTTCAGCCCGCAACATGATCCTGGAGAAGAATGGGGACGATTTAGCGGGCGGAGACACAGCACGGTAGTTTGAAATGGATTCAGATATGAAGAAGCGCTACGCGATCCCCGAGAGTCTTCAAGGTCAGCGCCGCCTGCCCCGCTCAGAGAGAAGAGGGATAAAGGCGGCGGTAGGCCTGCGGTCCCCGGAAGGCAGAGAGAATCTAGTCGAATGGAATAGAGAGAGGCCGCGCCTTATCGTTTGCCTGGGCGGGCAGCGGGTGAGGAGGGGCAAAACTCTCGATCCAGAACCTCATCGACCATCCGGGAGACCGAGAAGAGCCAGTAGTGGTCTTTCCGAAGGTGACGTTCACCCCGTAAGCAGGAACGTGAAGGGGGGCTCTCGCAAATAATGTAGAGCGTAGAGCTTTCTCCCATCAAAAGGTCGCGCTCCGCCAGACACTTTTAAAATTCAACTTGACAAGAATCAAATCGAGATCACTATGATATCGTGAGACCTGAGACTTTGAGACCTAGAAGTCTCCCGTCTCGCAGTCTCAAGTCTCAATGGAGATATAAGGTGAGTACCCACGATCACGCCCTTCTCATCAAGAACAGCGTAATTGGTGAGTTCAAACGTTTTTGCGAACGTAACCCCCAAAAAGTGTATACTCAGGAACAGCATAAAAAAGACGACCGTTATTTCAAACAGGTCCAGAAGGTACTTCCAAAACTCCTAGGAGGCATGTTTAAAAAAGGCGTTCCCAATTGGGCTGTCGCAGCCTATTCGACCGTTGAGGAGATAAAGCGTAAAGACATGCTCATGGCCCCCGTTATCATAAGGGGCATACCGGTTTCGATGGGGGAAGTCCAAAACGTCGACAATGATGATTTGGGGACGGCAACTCTACAGGATACAAACGGTGACGACCAGATAGATACATTTCCAATTATTGGTCCGGTCTTCAGTAAAATACAAAAACTGAAACGTGAGTACGGAGTCCTAGACTTCTTCGGCTTGAGCGTTCTGAACCAAGCCGTCGACCCCTTCAGGTATATTTTCATTGTTGTGGATGTCCGTGTCGCCGATTCCCCTCTTCAATTGGCAATGGCGACCGCAGATGAGATCAAAAACACTGCTGCTTTATTATGCAAAATCAAAGAGGATGGCGCCTCTGCAATAGATTGGCTTCTGAACGAGATCCGCAGTCTTCTAGAAATAAGAGGGATCAGCCCCGACTCGCTCTATTGGGAAATGATGCGGGCGGTGGTTCTCCAGGCTCTGAGCGATTATCATGTCAAACAGGCTAACGGCCGGATACACAACCTTTTCATCGGGCCTCCGGCTAGCGGTAAAAAGCTCCTTGTTACCGCAGCCAAGCATCTTAACCTGACCTTCCAACAGGCTGGCCACAAAATCACGGCCGCCGGGCTGGTGAGCACGGCCTACAAGAACAAAGCCAAGAACACCTATAGCGGTACCCCCGGACTTCTGCCCAGGGCTCATCGGGGAACACTGGCCCTTGAAGATTGGCATGCCGTGAGTAATTCCCGACGCCAAGACATCATGGGGCATCTCGCCCAAGTCATGGAAGACGGGACGGTGCATGACTCGACCTCGGCCAGAACCAGCTTCCAGGCTTTAACCGGCATTCACTTAGATCTGAATAAGCTGTCCGATTTACATCCCGGCAAGTTCGACCAAGTAGCTGACAGCCATCTGCCGACAAATATCATTTCCCGATTCGACATCGTTTTCGATGTTCCGAAGGATAGCGACCGTCAGTTTGAAGTGGCCAAGGATATGATCGACAAGATTGACTCTATAGGTCCTAAAAAGGCTGATTCCGAGGAAAAACTCATTCGTCAGGTAAGATTGATGGTGGCGATGCTTCGCGAAAAATATTCCAAGATTGACCCTACGGAAGCGACGAAGAAGCGGGCCAAGAAGTTTATTGAGCAGCTTCAGAAGAAATACAAGCCTGATGAAAATAATTATCACCGCTTGTCAATGTTCACCACGCGAATGACAAACTCCATGATGAAGATAGCCGCAGCCAATGCCCGAGGCCATCAGCGCTCCCGTCTGGTAGAGGAAGATATTGCTTTGGCCGAAAAGTATCTTGAACATAAGCTGTCTTACCTTGATAACCTCTTTAACATCGAAAACAGCCTGGATTCTTCTCCATGTAATAGTAAACAACTCCAGCGTCGTGAGTTGGCTTTGAGCGCTTTCGAGGACCGCCCTTTCACTGCGGAGGAATACGGAGAAACCACCGGTAGCTCACGGGCAACGGCGTTTCGGGACATGGAAGGCCTCGTAAAAGCGAAAGTGCTGACAAAGGACAAACACGGGAAATATCGCTTTACGCGGGAAGAATGATTTTCCCTTGGGCAAGGACCAGACGATTTTTCCCCTTCCGCGAACAACAACTCGGTTCAGCCGCTCCAATCTTCTCGCCCTAACGACCGCACTTTGCCTGCTTGTCAGTTTCCTTTACACCCCCTCAAACTCTTCCGGGAATCGAGCTGTGCCTGTTCCACGGATTGCCGGGGATGCCCTGTGCCAGCTGCGGCTTGACTCGGGCCTTTTGTTACCGCACGGCCGCTTCGCCGAAGCCCTGAACCTCACCCCCTTCGTAGTGGTCTTTCCGAAGTCAGCGGTCAATCCGCAGGCAGAAAGGAAAAACTTTCTCTTGAGGATACAGTGGTCTCTAATCCCTTCCCCAGCACTGCAACGAATCGTTACGCATCTATGGAGCGTCTGCCCCGCCCTCATGCGCCTCACTTTCGTCCCAAGATAAACTCCCGCCGTACACCACCCGAACCGATTTCTCTCAGAAATGCCCCAGAAAGCCTGAGTCCTCGCCTTAGACAGGAAATATGCGCTCCAGGCGTCGCTTTCGATCCTAGGGGCCTTTCCAGCCCAAATTCGAGGCTTCTAGAGCTCTATCCATCGGCCCATTTTTAGAAAAAAGCCGTTTTACCCCCTATCCGTAAGTTTGCTGCTTGACATTTGCCAAAAAGAGGGCTTTTATTAGACTAGGTCTATTAGCTATAGTCTAACATAGTCGGAAAAGATCAGGCGAAAGGAGTCGGCGGTGAAGGATTCCCGGTGTCCCTGCGAAGGAAAGACCCTGGATCGGCTCCTTCGACCGGCCATCTTGGCCCTGCTTGCGAAGGAAGAGTCCCACGCTTATGGCGTAGTCCTGAGATTGAGGGAGTTGGAGCTGTTCAAGAGCAGCCGCCCCGACAACGCTGGTGTCTACAAGACCCTCAAGACCATGGTCGACGCCGAACAGCTCTCGGTGAAGCCGGAAGCGAAGCGGAAAGGGACGGACAAGCAGGTGTACGCGCCGACCAAGGCCGGGCGAGAGTGTCTGAGGCGGTGGCGGAAGACGCTGGTGGAGTACCAGCAGCAGATCCAAGACTTGATTGAGTTCATTCCTGACTCCACCAAGCCCTCTATCCTCAAAAGGCGTGTCCGCGCCCTCAACGAGACCCCGAGTCCCGCCAAGAAGTCACTAGGCTCCGGACAATCCATACTCAGGCCAGTTAACCGCGATAAGCGAGGGAAGTCTCGGTAAGTCTGCGATGATGCAACGATGCGTTTCACGCCAGTAATCCGGAGGAGTGCGACTCGTGCGCAAGCGGGAGTTCATCGGCGAGGCTCTGGGCACGTTCCTGCTGGTCTTGTTCGGTTGCGGCTCAGTGGCCGTCTCCGTCCTCTTCAGGGCGCATCAAGGCTTGATGCCCGTGGCTCTGGCCTGGGGCTTGGGCGTGATGCTAGCCATCTACCTCACCCGCCATCTCTCCTGTGCCCATCTCAACCCGGCGGTCAGCCTGGCCATGGCCACCAGCGGGCGGATGCTCTGGCGCAAGCTGCCCGTCTATCTCTGCGCCCAGCTCGTCGGGGCCATCCTGGCTGGGCTCATGCTCTATGTGTTGTTCGCCCCGTCCATCGCGGCCTTTGAATGCGCTCACCACATAGTCCGGGGTACACCCGAGTCCATCCAGACCGCCAAGATGTTCGGGGAATACTACACTCCACCAGGCGGGACAGCGGTTGTCTCCCTGCCCTTGGCCATATTCGCGGAAGCGCTGGGCACCTTTCTCCTGGTGCTCATGATCTTCGCCCTTACCGAAGGCTGTAACGTGGGGCGGCCGGATAACGCACTCGCCCCGGTCTTTATCGGTTTAACCGTGACCTCGATCATCTGTCTTATCGCCCCGCTTACCCAGGCGGGCCTGAATCCCGCCCGCGACCTCGGTCCCCGCTTGGTGGCTTGGCTGATGGGATGGGGTGAAGCCGCTTTCCCGGATCGGGTCGGCGGGTTCTTCCATGTATATGTATTGGCTCCGCTGCTGGGCGGTGTCCTGGCGGCGCGATTCTTTGTCCAGATCCTGGAGCCGGCGATGCGGGAGCCGCAGGAAGCTTGCGACTGCTGTAGTTGTCGGGACACACCGAAGTAGGAGAATGATCCGTGAAGACCAAGCTGATCCTGGTAGGTGGTTTCCTTGGCGCGGGCAAGACCACGCTGCTTTGGGAAGCGGCGCGGCGGTTGGGTGCGGCCGGCCAAGCCGTGGGCTTGATCACCAATGATCAGGCTCCGGACCTGGTGGACACGGCCTTCCTCTCCCGTTCCGGCGCGGGGGGGTGAAGGAAGTCTCGGGCAGTTGCTTCTGCTGCAACTTCCCCGGCTTCATGGCTGCCGTACAGGCCTTGATCGACCAGGGCGCGGAGATCATCATCGCCGAGCCGGTCGGTAGTTGTACCGACCTGTCGGCCACGATCCTCCAACCGATCAAGGCTCAATATCCCGAACTGGACCTGGCCCCGCTCACCGTGCTGGCCGATCCGGAACGGGTGCGGGAGGTGCTGCGCCATATTCGGAGCCAGTGCCTATAGTATTGTAGGCGGAAGGATTAAAAGCAAACTGCTCTGGACAGCTACTTATGATTATGTAAGCTATTAGGTGATCTAGACTGCCCCAGCGCCAAGTAGCTCAAGACCGGCATCTCTCGGTCTTTTGTTGGCGAAGATTGACATGCACCTTTGTCATGTTGAGTAACACATTGCAATATTACATGCTTTTAAGGAAGTGGCTGCTAAAATAGTCACAACGTATGGAAACATTGTTGACGAATCAGACAACCTAAACGATCGTGAAGAAATTTCATGAGCTACTCCAACCCCTCAGGAGCAGTTTGCCTCGAAGGTTGGCACGATCTACAGTACCGTGAACCATAGGGTAAATGGGAAGCGTATGCATAAGCGGTCTTTGGTAAGCGACTACATGATCTCAATCAGTCGTTTTCCAAAGAATGCGATGTAGTCGAATCGAAGAGATCCACCTGACACCAGAAAAGGTTAACAAGGATGGCAAAACTCGAAGATCTCAAGCGAGGCGCAACCGTCAAAGGCGTCCTGCCGGATGGCTTTATCACGGTCGTCGACGTCTCATGGATCGGGTCCGTGGCCATGGAGTTGACCTATAAGGACAGTAAGGGCAAACTTGCAAACGAGCTCATCTATCGGGATAGAGAGAGCGACCTCCAAATCCTCGAATCTGGGAAGCCTTGGAGCTTCGATGGAGACTCCGCACTCTTTCGGCTGGTTTCGGAAGCGCACCGCATTCGGCTCGGCTATTTATTCGATCCAATCCTGGCAGTCCATACATCTCTTGTTGAGCCGCTTCCACACCAAATCACCGCGGTTTACGAGTCGATGCTTCCCCGGCAACCGCTTCGCTTTCTCCTAGCCGACGATCCCGGAGCCGGAAAGACCATAATGACCGGACTCTTGATCAAGGAACTGATTGCGCGGGGCGATCTGCAGCGATGCCTGATCGTATGCCCGGGCAACTTGGTCGAGCAGTGGCAGGATGAGCTCTATCGGCGATTTCACCTGCCGTTTGAGATCATGACCAACGACAAGTACAATGCTGCCCGCACCGGAAACTGGTTTGCGGAGAACCCGCTCTCCATCTGCCGCCTCGATAAGCTCAGCCGAAACGAGGACGTACATGAGAAGCTGAAGGCCACGGACTGGGACTTGGTCGTCTGCGATGAAGCCCACAAGATGAGCGCTTCCTTCTGGGGTGGAGAAATCCGTAGGACGAAGCGCCACCAGCTTGGGCAGATGCTGTCTGCTCTCACTCGCCATTTTCTGCTCCTGACGGCCACGCCGCACAACGGCAAGGAAGAAGATTTCCAACTGTTCATGGCCCTGCTGGATGGCGACCGCTTCGAGGGTAAGTTCCGGGACGGGATCCACTCCGTCGACGCCAGTGATCTGATGCGAAGGATGGTCAAGGAGGATCTGCTCAAGTTCGATGGCCGCCCGCTTTTTCCGGAGCGCAAGGCATACACCGTCGAGTACGAACTTTCTGATGGTGAGACTGACCTGTACCAGCGCGTGACGGAGTACGTGCGCAATGAATTCAACCGAGCCGAACAGCTAGCTAACGACGGCCGCAAGGGCACAGTCGGATTCGCATTGACAGTCTTGCAGCGCCGTCTGGCATCGTCGCCGGAAGCCATCTACCAGTCGCTCCGCAGGCGTAAAGAGCGGTTGGAAAAGAGATGCCGCGAGGAGGAACTTCTCAAGCGTGGTGCCGAGATTCGCATCAATTGGCAGAAGGGTATTCCCGACATCTCCGAAGACGATCTTGAAGATCTTGAAGACGCTCCAGACGAGGAAGTCGAAGACGCGGAGGAACGTGTTGTCGATCTTGCTTCGGCGGCCCAGACAATCGCCGAACTGAAGGCGGAAATCGCGATTCTCAGGGATTTGGAGCATGTAGCTTTACTGGTGCGCCAGTCACGCGCTGACCGTAAGTGGGATGAGCTTTCTCGGTTGCTTCAGAACCAGACCGAGATGTTCGACGCCCATGGCCATCGCCGGAAGCTAATCATCTTCACCGAGCATCGTGACACGCTGAACTATCTGTATAACCGCATCGGCTCGTTGATCGGTAAACCGGAGTCCATCGTTACCATACATGGCGGCATGGGCCGGGAGGAACGCAAGAAGGCCGAATCGCTCTTCACTCAGGACAAGGACACCGAAGTACTCATCGCCACGGACGCGGCGGGTGAAGGCATCAATCTGCAACGAGCCCACCTGATGGTCAACTACGACCTTCCGTGGAATCCTAACCGTCTTGAGCAGCGTTTCGGTCGCATTCACCGCATCGGGCAGACGGAGGTCTGCCACTGCTGGAACCTCGTTGCTTCAAAGACGCGAGAAGGCGACGTGTATCACCGCCTGCTGGAGAAGCTGGAGGAGGAGCGTAGGGCTTTGGGCGGAAAGGTCTTTGACATCTTGGGCAAGTTGCTCTTCGGTGACAAGCCTCTGCGAAACCTACTTATGGAGGCCATCCGGTACGGAGACCGTCCAGAAGTACGCGCCAAGCTCAACCAGGTTGTCGACAATGCTATGGATCGCGAGAAGCTCCGCGATCTGATCGAGGAACACGCTTTGGCACACGACTCTATGGATGCTTCTCGCGTCCAGGAGATCCGGGAGGACATGGAACGGGCCGAAGCTCGTCGACTCCAACCACACTTTGTTGCCACGTTCTTCAATGAGTCGTTCAAGCGACTGGGGGGCACGCTACGGGAAAGGGAGCCGAAGCGCTATGAGGCGACCCATGTTCCCTCCGTCATTCGCAATCGGGATCGGATCATTGGAATGCGTGACCCAGTCCTCACCCGGTATGAACGTATTTCATTCGAGAAGGATCTAATCAGCGTCCCTGGCAAGCCCATGGCCGAGTTTATCTGCCCCGGTCATCCGCTCCTCGACGCCACGATAGACTTGATTCTGGAAAGGCATCGTGACCTTCTACGTCAAGGAGCCATCCTGATTGACGAGACATCGCCGGACGAGGAGGTGAGGGCTCTCGTTTATCTGGAACACTCCATTCAGGATGCGCGCACGGATCGCAGCGGCAATCGCCGCATGGTCTCTCGCCAGATTCAGTTCGCAGAAGTAACGACATCCGGAGAAGTGCGCGGTGCCGGATATGCACCATATCTCGACTATCGGCCGCCCACTGAATCCGAACTCGGCGTGATTCGGAAAATGGAAGAACCGGGCTGGCTGCGTAACGAGATCGAATCGCACGCCCTCAATTATGCTGTCCGCAATCTGGTGCCCTCCCATCTTCAGGAGGTCAAGACGTACAAAGAGGAACTGGTCGACAAAATCATGGCAGCCGTGAAGGAGCGGCTCACGACGGAGATCTGTTACTGGGATCATCGTGCAGAGCAGATCAAGCAGGAGGAGCTGGCAGGCAAGGTCAACGCCAAAATCAACTCCGGCAAGGCGCGGCAGAGGGCCGACGACCTGACAAAGCGACTTCAGAAACGGATAGAAGACCTTCAGCAAGAACGCCGCATTTCACCGCTTCCACCGAACGTCATAGGCGGAGCGCTCATCGTTCCGACGGGACTTCTTGCGCGATTGGGCGAGGGGTCGACTCCTCTGGCACATGCAAAGGAGACCAAACACGTCGAGATGATCGCCATGAAGGCCGTGATCGCGGCCGAACGAGAACTTGGATTCGAACCGCGCGACGTGGCTACCGACAAGTGTGGTTACGACATCGAATCACGCGATCCGAATGGCGAATCGCGACTCCGCTTCATCGAGGTGAAGGGGCGTACACTAGGGGCGGATACAATCACGGTCACCAAGAACGAAATACTGACCGCACTGAACAAGCCGGATCAGTTCATCTTGGCGATTGTTCAGGTCGACGGCGAACAGGCGACGGCTATTACCTATGTGCGAGAGCCGTTTGGTCGAGAGCCCGACTTCGGCGTTACGAGCGTGAATTACCAGTTGTCGGAATTGTTGGACAAGGGAGGCCCTCCGAGATGACGGACGTGCCTCCTTATTTCGAAGATGTCCGCGCGAGCGCGGCCAGGCGCTGGGGTCAGCTTGAACAGGACCCTGTCCTGGCCGGACCTTGGCATCAGCTTTTCAAGCAGGTGCAAAGCCCTCGCCATGTTGTGTCCGAACTTCTGCAAAACGCAGACGATGCAGGCGCAACGGGGGCTTCTGCCGATATTCAAGGCGAGGAGTTCGTTTTTACCCACAACGGCGAGGATTTCAGCGAGGAGCATTTCACCTCGCTGTGCCGTTTCGGTTATTCCAACAAGCGTTCTCTGCACACCATCGGGTTTCGAGGAATTGGATTCAAGAGCACCTTCAGCCTTGGCGACGAGGTCTGCCTAAGGACTCCAACGCTATCGGTGCTCTTCCGGCGCAGCCGTTTCACCGAGCCCATCTGGATGGTCCGAAACGGTGGCCAGACCTTCCGCACGGAGGTCCGTGTTAAGATCCAGGATCAGTATCGCCTGCGAGAGCTGAAAAAGAACCTGGATGACTGGACCACGAGCCCGGCCTCATTGCTTTTCTTCCGCTCGATTCGCAGCCTTACCATTGGCGGTAGGGAAATCCGCTGGAAAGCCCAGGGTGATGGGCCAGTACATGGATCGAGCTGGCTCTCGCTGTCAGGCACGCCTGACCGGCGCGTGCTACTGGTTCAGTCGTCGCTGGAGCCGTTTCCAGACGAATCTCTCAATGAGATTCGCCAGGAGCGAATGGTCGCTGTTGACGAGGAAACTACCTTCCCTCCTTGTAGCGTCGAACTGGTGCTGGGAATGGAGGGCCGTTTGTTCGTCATCCTACCCTCGGGGGTACTGACCAAACTTCCGTTCGCTAGTAATGCTCCATTCATCCAGGACCCAGCCCGCGTCAAGATCAAGGATCCCGAGATATCTCCAACGAACCGCTGGCTCCTGGAGCGCATCGGCCAATTGGCGGCGGAGGCCATGCTTCACTGGGTTGGACGACCGGAAGAGGAAATCGCGGAGAGAGCCGGCGCATATGCCCTCCTTCCCGATCTTGATCGGGATGATCATTCACTAGAAGGCAACTGCGGCGTGATTGTTGAAGAGGCGTGCGAATCGGTACTTACGAATAAGACCTTCCTTCTGTTGGAAGACGGATCGTTGGCAAAGAAGAACGCCTGCGTTGCTGTTCCAAAGGTTCTCCTCGACGTATGGCCATCCGATCTCGTCTCGCGCCTGTTTTCCGATAACGCCCACCCTATTCTATCCCGTCACATATCGGCAGAGAACCGGAAGAAATTGATTAATTGGAGTCTCGTTGAGCAAATAGACAAGAAAAAAGTATTGAGCATTCTTGAATCTAAGCAGCTCCCTAGTCCGAGATCATGGGAACAACTTCTACTTCTATGGTCCTATATTGCAGATGAGGTTGTCGGTTCCTATTATCCCCAGTCCCGGGATCCCATTTTTTTTCACATACTTCCAGTTCAAGGCCAGAACACTCTATTTGCCGACTATGAAATCGTCCGGCTAAGTGAAAAGAAGTTGCTTAGGTCGCAGGAAGACAGGGAATTCCTGGAGAAATACCTACTGGTGTTGAATCAGGACTGGGTTCAATTTCTAGAAAAACAAAGGCTAAGGACTGAGCAAAGCAGTGATGCATCTCTTAGCCGACAAGTTAGCTCTGCATATAAAATTTTTAACGCTATAAAATTAGGACAAGTCAGCGATGTAAGCAGGATAATTCTAGATGTTGCGGGTAAAGCTTTCCAACGGAAAGATTGTCCGCTATCCGTTTATGTTCATGTCGCGCAGTTAGCGGCGGCACTTGGCGCAAACGTATCAGCCGAGTTCCAATTCGTGACTCGCAATGGCCTAAGTACCCCGGCAAGCCAGAATGTTGTTGCTGACCTTACAGGAAATCTGGACGCCTTTGTTCCCGAGAAATGGTACGAAGAGCACGTCCTGCATGAGGAATATGGACGATGCTTTACGTCCTGTACGCAGGAAGAATGGTTCAAATGGATCACGTCTGGTCGCGGGAGATTATTTACTTTTGTGCCTTTCGTTGAATATAGAGAAACAAGGCGCGGCAAAGATAATTTTGCCCAATTCCTTCGTAGTCGTGGAGTAACCAAACTACCAGACTACCCCTACCACGGCTCCCATGAATTCAAAGTAACCGGATTCGACTTTGAGCCGGATATCTGGAAGCACTGGGAAGATATTACCAAGAACGATCCCGAGTTATGGGGACGCCTGATGTCCTGCATTTTAGAGCAGCCCACAAGTTACTGGGAAAAGGCGATGGATGTCACGGCAACTCAGGTTGCCAGCAATGGTCGCAGTCGCCAATTGGCCTGTACGGATATTCTTCCCTGTTGGATTAGCCGCTTCCGATCTCGCCCGTGTCTACAGGACACCAACGGTCGCTACCATGAACCAGCAGAGCTTCTCAGGCGAACCCCGGAGACCGACCCGTTGTTCGGGGTTGAGGCGTTTGTCCGCCCCGAATTCGATACGGAGCAGACTCGCCCCCTGCTGATCAGATTGGGAGCAAGGGGGACGCCTACAGGGCCACGACGCCTGTTGGACCGACTGCGCGCCCTCGCTACGGTGGACAACCCGCCGGTCTACGAGGTGGAGAAGTGGTGCCACCGACTCGACCAGTTGCTCAACAGGTGCTCCACGTCTGATTTTTGCGAGATCAAGTCCATCTTCGCAAGTGAGAAGCTCATACTTACTACAGAGATCGAATGGGCCAAGAAGGACGAGGCCTTCTTAGAGGCCGATGATGAGGATGCCCCTGGGGCAGCAGTAGTTCACTCCGCCATTCACGACCTTTCGATGTGGCGTAAACTCGGGGTTGCCGACCGCCCTACAGGCGACCTGGCAACACGTTGGTTAACCTGCATCGCCTCTGGCAAGAAGCTCTCCAAGGACGAGCTGCGCCGAGTTCGAGCCTTGCTGCCTCGATATCCCGATCGTATCTGGCTTGAATGTCAACACTGGCTCAACCTGGAAGGCGAATGGAGCCCAGTGGAACAACTTTCCTACAAGCTTACCATGCAGCCGCTCATTCCCTGGTCGAACCTGTTCCGGCCGATCAAACAAAAGACGGCCGACCTTCAAAAGTTGACTATAGAAATGTGCGCTCGGTATCCGTTCGCTGAGCTACCCGCGCTTGCGGAGCGCATTGAAGACCGCTTTGATGAGCGGGTTGACAATGCAATCGAACCGAGCCATAAGTCGTGGTTGATCGCATTGGGAAGTGGCTTGGCACGCATACAACTCGACAACCCCCTGGAAACGGAGCGTATGCGGGTGTTGGGGCAGCGGTTGGCAAATACATGGTGCCATCTCGTGACCGCCCTGGAATCCACACCCTATATCGATGGCGTTCCTTCCGGAACGCCACGACGTGTCGATGCGCTCTGGAAGGCCGATACGTTATACGTTGAAAGCAAGTCGGTAGCGAAAATGGCGAAAGCCATCGCCGGTGAACTGGGGCGGCACTTTGATCATCCTGACATTGCCGATGCCATCAAACTGTGTTTTGAGCGAGAGCATGAGTTCATCGACGATTATCTTGAAGAAAACTTCATACTGATTCCGCCTTCATGCGACGCCCCGAAACCGGATGCTATTTCAGAAGTCGAACCGACACACCAATCAGTAGCGGCAAGCACAGTAGTTGAGGGGCAGACGCCGACATTGGACTTCGGCGGCGATGATGGCGAACAGGCATGCGAGCCTGCTCCCGGTTCGCCCGAGGATGAAGTTGCTGTGACGACGCAAGAGCCTGATTTGGATGATGCTGGCGACAACGGCGCAATCGATACCCCCGCACCGCGCAGGTATCAGCAGCGACCTGCAAAACCCAGCCTGATCGAACGGTTCGCGGCCACCAACGGATACGCAAAAGACTGCTCAGAAAACCGGTTCTATCGCGAGAATGGTGAATGGTTGGAACGCGCCTCCGGAGCCAGTTTCCCCTGGGAACGATACGCACCGACCGGCGATTTGCTCCAGTGCTACTGGGACAAGGATCATTGCATCGAGCATGAACCACTTCAGGTCGAGGCGGAGGTTTGGGATCTATGTACCAAACACCCCGAGAAATACTCGCTCCTGTTAGCTGCGCCGGACGACACGCCGGTGGAGTACTCCGGCAAGCGGCTCTGCGCGTTGCGTGAGAGTGGACAGGTGACACTGTTTCTGGCAAGCTACCGACTGGTGTACAAACATGACGCACAGTCGTACGTGAAAGAAGAAGCCGCCAATGGAGGTGGACGCGACAATGGATAAACCGCTTTTCGACAGCTTGGAGATACGCCTATTTCGGGCGTTCGACTACATCAAGATCGAACAGCTCGGGCACATAAACCTGTTCCTCGGCAAGAACAACGTGGGCAAGTCCACGCTGCTGGAGGCCTTGTGCCTGCACGCCAACCTTGGTTCGCCACATATTATCCAGTGTATTCTGAACGGCCGTGACGAACCAGGCGAGATGCGTCATGGCAACACTGTTGAGCCAACGGTCTGGAGCCTGTTCCACGGCTACCCCGCACTGGAGCGGATCAAGGAATCCATCCAGATCGGCAGGGTCAGCGCGCCGGACAGCGCCCTATCGCTGTCCATTACATGGCTTCGCAAGGTCGGCGAGATGGATGCATCCGGCGGGCACTCGGACGACAGCGGCTATGGCGGAGGTGTGCAGCCGGGTCAGGAATACGTGGAAGTCGGTCCTCCCGAGGCGTCGGACGGTGAGGCTCCCATTCCAGCCCTTGTCGTGAAATACGGTTCGATGCGCAGAATGCTGCGCCTGGACGAGGCTTACGATGACCTCTGTCGTCGCTGGAACTTCCAGACTCGATCCCATCGCGATCTCGCCACGCCCTGCATTCACGTTGGTCCGGGTGGTCTAGACAACGCGGGTTTGCGAAGTCTGTGGGAGAAGGTCGTCCTCACAGACGCCAAGAAGGACGTTGTTGAAGCAATGCGGATCATCGCGCCTGAAACCGAGGACTTCGCCCTCCTGCATCCACAAGAACAGGTGTCGTCGCTTCGCCTGCGGGTGAAGGGCCGGGAAGGTCCGGTCCCGATCAAAACCATGGGCGACGGCATGAATCGCCTCTTCGGCCTTGGCATGGCGCTGGCGTGCGCGAAAGACGGCATCCTGCTCGTGGACGAGATCGAAAACGGCATCCACTGGTCCGTGCTTTCCGAGGTCTGGAAGTTCGTCGTCAAGGTCGCTAAGCGGCTGAACGTTCAAGTCTTCACCACTACGCACAGCAACGACTGCCTCAAAGCCTTCCAGATGGGTATGAAAGGCGATTCGGATATGGACGGCGTCGCGGTGCGGATCGAGAGGAAGAATGGCGAATTCAGCGCCGAGATCTTCGACGAGAAGCGTCTGGCGGTCATCGTGAAGGAGGCGATTGAAATCCGATGATGGTCAACCGACTCATATTCGAAGGCCCGGACGACAAGCATGTCGTGATGAACCTGCTGTTCAATCACGAGCACAACGGTGAGCGTCTGTGCGAACACTTCACGGAGAAGGTCAAGAACGGCGTGGACCATCTGATCGACACTCTGAACGAGGAACTCAAGGCGACCGACCTCGGACGCCTCGGCGTGGTGCTCGATGCCGACACTGACCTGGCCCGGCAGTGGGCGCGCGTAACGCGGGTTCTGGACACGCATGGATGCTATGCGGTTCCAGCCGCGCCCAGCACCGACGGAACCATTGTCGAAACCACTGATGGCAAAAAGATAGGCATCTGGGTGATGCCGGACAACAAAAGCGCGGGGGCGTTGGAGGATTTTGTCGGCAACCTGATCGCCGAACGCGATACGCTGTGGACAAAGGCCAGGGCCGATGTCGACGCCATCCCCAAAGACGACAGGCGATTCAAGGAAACCTATTTGTCCAAGGCCCACGTACACACCTGGCTGGCTTGGCAGGAGGAACCGGGCACGCGGATGGGCGAGACCTTCAAGAAGAAGTACCTCGACCCTAACCATACGCAGGCGACCGCCTTCGTGAACTGGGTCAGGAGATTGCTGGCATGAGCGGAAACCAGAACAGATGACAATACAACCGAAGAAGCTAATCGAGGTTGCGCTGCCGTTGGCGGCTATCAATGAAGGGTCCAAGCCGGAAACGGAGAACCCGTTTCTGAAGGGCCACCCGCGCGCAATTCACAACTGGTGGGCGAGAACGCCGTTGTCCGTCTCGCGGGCGATTCTCTTCGCTCAACTCATTGACGATCCGGGGGATGGCCTTCCGCCCAAAGAAGCACGCAAGGCGCGAGAGAAACTGCTCGCTTTCGTGGCGGAACTGGCCACCTGGAGTGCGACAACCGACGACAAGATCATTGGCCAGGCAAGGGAGATGATCCGCAAACAGTTCAAAGGCGAGATGCCGGAGTTCTGGGACATGTTCGGCGGTCGCGCAAGCATTCCGCTCGAAGCACAGCGGCTCGGGCTAAAGGTTACGAGCAGCGACCTCAACCCCGTGGCAATCACAATCCAGCGGGCCTTACTGGAGTTCCCGCCGAAGTTCAAAGACCGGCCTCCTGTGCATCCATTCGATAACCACGATCTGCTGCGGCGCGCTGACTGGTACGGCACGGCCGGACTTGCTGAAGACATCCGATGGTATGGCGAATGGGTCCGACAAAGAGCAGCAAAGAAGTTGGAGAAGCTCTACCCCAAGGGGCTCAACGGCGAACAGGTGGTTGCCTGGCTCTGGGCCAGGACCGTCAAGTGTCCCAACCCGGCGTGCGAGGCGGACATGCCACTGGTCAAGACGTTTGTCTTGGCTTCGAAGGGTGAGCAGAAGACCTGGATTGAACCGAACGTATCACGCGGCAAGAAACAAGTCACCTTTGGTATCGCACATGGAAAGACCCCACCGGGCGCGGCAAAGGTCGGTCGTGGCGCGAAATTCAAGTGCATCGTGTGTGACTCCTCCGTTGAGGATCAGTACATTAAAGACGAGGGAATGGCCGGCCGCATGGGTGTTCAGTTGCTTGCGGCCGTCTCCGAGGGACATCGCGCACGCAACTACTTGAGCCCGGACAAGGTGGAGACAGTCACATGCCGCGTACCGAAAGACCTACGTGGAATCGATACCCCGTTGAATAGCGACCCCCGCGCGATCTGGTGTGTGCTCTACGGACTCACGACCTACGACAAACTATTCACGCCTCGGCAATTGACAGCGCTTCTTGCCATTGCGGATATTGTTCAAGAGGCACGAGAAAACATCCTGAAAGACTCGAATGGGGATGCGGATTACGCCTCCACAGTGACAACCTACTTGACGTGCGCACTTTCTCGTCTCACGGACTACTGCTGTTCTTTAGCGACGTGGAACCCGACTAACGAGAACGTGAGATGCTTGTTCCAGCGCCAGGGCATCCCCATGGCATGGGATTTCGTAGAAACAAATCCTACCTACGGAAAGTTGTCATACGCAGTGGCTTGCGAGTGGATTGCGGGGTCACTTGCCGCTGTGCCAAGCGACATCAGCGGAGCAAGAGTCGTTCAGCTTGACGCGCGCAAAGCCTCTATCTCTTTTGCAGCACCTCCCGTGGTGTCTACCGACCCGCCATATTACGACAATATTGGATACGCTGATCTCTCTGATTATTTCTACGTCTGGCTACGATCCATTCTGCGAGATGTTGATCCGCAGACCTTCGCTACCGTCTTGACACCGAAGGAGCCGGAGCTTATCGCGTCTCCTTACCGTCACGCTGGTTCTTTAGAGGCTTCTGAGAAGCATTTCCGGGATGGATTTGCCGCCTTCTTTGGCAGGCTAAATGTGCTATCCAACAACACCGTTCCCATCACGGTGTATTACGCATTCAAGCAACAGGAAGACGACACCAATGAGGACGACATCCAAAGGGCATCAACGGGATGGGAGACGATGCTTGAGGGTCTTGTTGAAGCTGGATTTCAGATTACCGGAACGTGGCCGGTCCGTACCACCAAGAAGGCGCGTGCAGTTGCCATAGGAACAAACGCGCTCGCGTCTGCCGTGGTTCTCGTCGCTCGCCAGCGCGCGGCAAGTGCGGCGATGGCTACACGAAAGGAGTTCGCTGCTGTTCTTCGCAAAGAACTGCCAGTCGCCTTCGCTGCCTTGACCCAGGCGGGCATCGCGCCTGTCGACCTGGCGCAGGCCGCCATCGGGCCAGGCATGGCTATCTTCTCCCGATACAGCAAGGTCATCGAGGCGGACGGTTCGCCGATGTCTGTCCGAACCGCGCTCCAAATCATCAACCAGGAACTTGACGCGCACCTGGCTGCACAGGAAGGCGAGTTGGATCGCGATACGAGCTGGGCTGTGGCGTGGTTCGAGCAACACGGAATGAACGAGGGCGAGTTCGGCGTTGCCGAGAATCTCTCTCGTGCCAAGAACACCGCTGTCAATGGACTTGTTGAGGCAGGGATCATCACGGCGAGGGCCGGAAAAGTCCGACTGATTCCCCGGGACCAGATGCCGGAAGACTGGGACCCGACCACCGACAAGCGGCTGACCACCTGGGAGGCCACGCAGCAACTGATCCGCGCCCTCGATCAGCAAGGCGAGAGCGGCGCTGCGGCGCTCTTGAAGCGTCTCTGCGAATACGGAGACGCAGCCCGTGACCTAGCCTATCGCTTGTTCAGTATTTGCGAGAAGAAGAATTGGGCAAACGAGGCGCTGGCGTACAACAGCCTTGTTCTGGCATGGCCAGAACTTACACGATTGGCACAAGGCACTGCAGGCGGGCAGCAAACAGGTCTTTTTTAGTACTGAATCGATTGCACAGGGGTAAGACATGGCTAAAAGCAATCATGGTAGAGTTGGAGAAGCGCTGGAACTTCTCAATAAAGGACTGCAACCCTTTGTGGAACGGGAGATGAAGGCCGTTCATGGGGACCAGTGGGAAGAGGAAGTCGCCAAGACCGTCCTGGATGATCGCGGCGGCGTAAAATCCAACAAGAAAGGTGAACTCAATTGGGACACCCACAACCTCCTCACTGTGATGTGGGACCAGTGGAACGCCGTCTTCCGCAACACACTTGGCCATACCGAGCGGTCCTTGGTGAGCGAGCTGCGGGACGTGCGCAACCGCTGGGCGCACCAGACGCCCTTCAGCAGCGACGACTCCTACCGGGCGCTGGACAGTATCGGCCGCCTGCTCATGGCCATCTCTGCTCCTGAGGCTAAGGAACTGGAGGAGCAGAAGATGGGGCTCCTGCGGGTCCGTTTCGATGAGCAGCGCCGAGGCGAGATGCGCAAGCACGCCGTGGCCCCGACCGAGGGCAACCCGCAGACTGGTCTGAAACCTTGGCGCGAGGTCGTCACGCCGCACCGGGATGTGGCCAGCGGGAAGTACCAGCAGGCGGAGTTTGCGGCGGACCTCTGGCAGGTCTACCTGAACGAGGCGGCATCAGAGTACCAACACCCCACCGAGTTCTTCCGGCGCACGTTTATCACGGAGGGGTTGCAGAAACTCCTAAGCAATGGCGTGTGCCGCATCGGCGGCCAGGGCGGTGATCCGGTGGTCGAATTGCAGACGAACTTCGGCGGCGGCAAGACACACAGCATGCTGGCACTCTACCACCTCTTCTCTGGCACGTCCGCGTCCGAGCTTCCCGGCACCGAACAGGTTTTGAAGGATGCCGGATGCGAGGTGGCCCAGAACGTCAGCCGGGCCATCGTGGTCGGCACCAAGGTGTCGCCGGGCAACCCGATCACCAAAGACGACGGAACGGTTATCCGCACAATCTGGGGCGAGATCGCTTGGCAACTGGGCGGCAAAGCCGGTTACGAAATGGTCCGTGCCGACGACGAGAAGGCCACTAACCCCGGCGACAAGATGAAGGAGCTTTTCAATAAATTCTCTCCTTGCTTGATCCTAATCGACGAGTGGGTAGCCTACGCTCGACAGCTTCACGAAGGCAGTGTACTTCCGGCGGGGACCTTCGACACGCAATTCACCTTCGCCCAAGCACTCAGTGAGGCGGCCAAGGCGGCCAAGAAGACCTTGCTGGTGGTCAGCATCCCCGCGTCCGACAACGAGATCGGCGGTGAATGGGGACAGCGCGCTCTGGCGCGGCTTAAAAACGCCATCGGCCGCGTCGAATCGAGCTGGCGACCCGCCAGCCCTGACGAGGGGTTCGAGATCGTCCGCCGTCGGCTTTTCGAGCCGTTGCACGAGAAACAGGCTTTCGTGTCGCGCGACGCCGTGGCCCACGCCTTTGTGGAGATGTACGGGACACAGCACAACGAGTTCCCCTCCGAGTGCCGCGAGGTTGAATACGAACGCCGAATCAAGTTGGCCTATCCGATTCATCCGGAACTCTTCGACCGACTCTACAACGATTGGTCGACGCTGGACAAGTTCCAGCGCACGCGCGGTGTTCTGCGGCTGATGGCTGCGGTAATCCATTCCCTTTGGGAAAGACAGGACGGCAACCTACTCATCATGCCCGCCACCATTCCCATTGACGATCCGGCAGTGCAGTTTGAGCTGACCCGTTATCTCGATGACCAGTGGACCCCCGTGATCACAAAGGATGTGGACGGCGAGCACTCCCTGCCACTCAGACTCGACCGGGAATCGCCCAACCTGGGCCGTTATTCGGCCTGTCGCCGTGTGGCGCGTACCATCTACGTCGGATCCGCGCCTACGCAAAGGGCGGCCAATCGAGGCATCGACGACCGGCAGGTGAAGCTGGGGTGCGTCCAGCCAGGCGAGACCGTGGCCACCTTCGGTGATGCCATCCGACGGCTTACGGACCGCGCGACCTATCTGTACGTGGACGGAAGCCGATACTGGTACTCGACGCAGCCCACGGTCACGCGCCTGGCAGAGGATCGGGCAAATCAGCTTCATGAGCACGATGTCCTAGACGAGATCGTTCGCCGTCTGCGCGACGAGGCCCGCAGTCGGGGTGATTTCCACCGAGTGCATGCCTGCGTGAGCAGCAGCGACATCCCGGATGAACACGAAGCGCGTCTGGTGGTCCTAGGTCCGGAACATCTGCACAGCAAAGGCCAGGCGGACAGTACCGCGCGGAAAGAAGCGCAGGTCATTCTCAACAATCGTGGCAGTAGGCCACGGTCTTACAAAAACACCCTGGTGTTCCTGGCTGGCGACGCGAATCGGCTCAAGGATCTCCAAACCGCCATCAGGCAGTTCCTCGCCTGGAAGTCCATCTGGGACGAACGCGAACAACTCAACCTCGATCCATTCCAGTCCAAGCAGGCAGATACGAAACGTAAGAACGCAGATGACACGGTGAATGTCAGGATTCCGGAGGCCTACCAATGGCTGCTTGTGCCGAACCAACCGGATCCCAAGGGAGCTCTAGAATGGACGGAAACCCGCCTCCAGGGATCAGACTCCCTGGCGCTACGTGCTTCTAAGAAGCTCAAGGGTGAAGAAATGCTTCTCATTCAGATGGGGGGAATTCGACTGCGCCTAGAGCTAGACCGGGTGCCACTCTGGCGCGGAAACGATGTACCGGTTAAGCAGTTAGTAGAGGATTTTGCGACCTATCTGTATCTTCCCCGTCTGCGCGATTCGGACGTTCTGATCGCTGCCATCCGGGAAGGGATCACGCTACTCACCTGGCAGTCCGAGACTTTCGCGTATGCCCAGTCCCAGGACGCCGATGGCCACTATCTGGGGCTAGTAGGCGGTGGGATGATCTCCGTCCAAAGCGAAGGTGGATCGCTCGTGGTGAAGCCCGAAGTGGCGTCCGAACAGCAGCGCCGGAATGCCGACGCGGCGAAGGCAAAGACAGGAAATGGATCGGGAACGGTCGTAGAAGGCGATAGGATTGGGGACCAGAATCAGGCGACCGGAACCGCAACAACGGTCAGAACCGATACGGGAACGCCTCCGCCGCCAGCCACGCCGACCTACCGTAGATTCCATGGTTCGGTGCAACTCGATTCGCTACGTGTCGGACGAGACGCTAGCCGCATCGCCGACGAGGTCATCCAACATCTATCCAAGTACGTCAGAGCTAATATCGAGGTAACACTCGAAATACGGGCTGAGCTGACAGACGGAGCCACTGAGAAAACCATTCGTGATGTCACCGAGAACTGCCGCACGTTGCGTTTTGACACGTTCGGGTTTGAGGAAGCGTAAATGAGAACTGTGCCGCAAAACGACCTATACCGCAAAACCCCGCAGAGGGGATAGAGGGAGCGAAGCCTGAAATCAAAAACGAAACTTCAAATGGTGTCGGCGTTGTGCCGTAGGCTGGGGTGGCGGCGGGCGTAGGTAATCAGCAGCATAAAGCCGAGTGAAGTGTTCGCTTTATTATGCCTGTGAAATCAGCTCAGAATAAGAGAAAATATCCCAAGAAGACCGCCAACAAATTGTCCACGCAAAACAATAACTAGATGGCACTGTTTTTAGGAGAATAAAACATGGAATACATACGAGTAGAAGAAGCCCTCGCATCTGTAAGGGCTAACATGAACGAAGCATTGTGGAATCTATGTCATATAGAGGATTGGGATCCAGAGGTAGATGATTGGTACTTTACGAAACCAATGCGCCGCGCCATTAAGCAGGCTTTCACGACGCTACTACTGCTCTCTGAAGCACTCGGACTACCAAATTTTCGAGAGATGGTAGCAAGGGAATACAAAGAAGCTAAAGAATTAGGAAACGGACTTAGTGAAATCATTGTAGATCCAGACGGAGACTTGCATCTACTTGTAGAATCGCGGATTGACAGGCTCTTGGGGGCATTCCAAGCGCTTGTCGGGTTGAGAGTGGAAAAAGTTATGTGCAAGACCATTGAGCTAACCGATGTTCTCAGAAATTGCGAATACTCACTGTATAGGGACAATCAACTCGCCGCGCCAGCCAATGAGACAGAGTTGCATAGGCGCATCGAATCCATTCTGAGCTGTGTATATCCAGACTTGAAGCACAAGCCTTCGATAGCCACGCCTATCAAGAACTTCGAGCCCGACACGGGGATTCCTTCAGCCCGAGCTCTTATCGAGTACAAGTACGTGGGAAATGCTGAAGATATGAAGCGTGTTTCGGATGAGATTCTCGCCGACACTCAGGGATATAGTTCTCGGGATTGGAACTCTTTCATCTACCTGATATATGAGACCCGACACTTCCAGCCAGAATCCAAATGGCAGCAACAAATGATTACAAGCGGCAATCCCATGAACACGAAAGTTGTCATTATTTGCGAAGAACAGCCGACCTCAAGGAGAGCTAAGAAGGCAAGCTCCGCTCGAATGATCAAGGGCGGCTCTTCGTCCCGGCTGGCAAAAAGGAAGAAGACTTGAGCGAGTAGAGCGTCTGCGACACGCGACCGTTAGGCTACATATGCGCGACTTGTTTCGGCGAGGTGTCAGCTTATCCGGCCTGCCTAGCCCTCTTCGGCCTGTGCTGAGCGGCATAGCGGTAGGCCAAGATCTCGAACTCGGCAGGATCGATGACGCGCATCCCGTCTACACGTTTGAAGGGCAGAATCCTTCCCGCTGCCTCCCAATCGTACAGCGTCTGAATAGGAACTCCAGATGCGGCAGACAGCTCTGGGACCGTACGCCAGCCCTGCTTGCGAATACCGAAGGCCTTGGCGTTGTGGCGGGCGTGAGGGCGGCGGGGATTGGCCGTAAAGCCGGCCAAAGCGCAGGCCTCCTTCCATGTGAAGCGGGGAGGATCGCGGGACAGGATCAGGTTCATCAACTGTAGCGCTTCCGAGTTACACAAGGATGATATAGGCTCTCCCCGACCATTTTCAAAAACGGGCCCTTCGGCGATCACGTCGAAGGGCCTATTCCATATGGGGCATAGGTTTGTGCCGTCGAAAGCGCAGTTCAAAAGAAGAATCTCCAGCATATGGCGTTTTACGCGCGGTTCTGCTTTAACGTAAAGGCTGGCAATATTTTGCAATATTTCAAAAGCCCTCACTGCTAAATCGGTTTGATTATCGCTTTCCCGGTCTAGATCGGCCATTTGCAGGCGAATAGCAGCGCTTTCACTCTTCTTTCGTTCCAAGGCCTCCTCGTACTCTTCCTGCCCTAATTTTCCGGCCAGAAAAAAATCCACCAGCTTTTTCTTCTCTTCCTCGGCCCGATCTTGCCGGACACGCAGGTCGGCGATCTTTTTCTTGTGCTCCCTGGCCGCCTGTTGGTTCGAAGCACGAAGTACTTCAACAAACGTTTGGCGAACCTGCTCGTCTTCCCAGCGAAAACCCTGCAGCATTTCCACAATTTTCGCTTCCAGGGCAGCTTCGGTTATGCGAAGAGCGGAATAGTCTTTCCGGCCAAGCCGGTTTACCCGTTTCGAATGGCCTTCCGTATTGTAAAGCGAACAGCGGTAGTAAACATATTCAGCCTCTCCGCCGGCACTTAGCTTTTTCTTGACCGATTCGCCAACAATTGAGCCGCCGCATTTCGCGCAAATAAACAACCCGCCAGAATAAGTCAGTTCGTGCTTCATGTGCCGACGGTGGCCAAAAAGCGATTGGACCTTGGAGAAAACAAATTCGCTGATCAGCGGTTCATGCGAACCGGTATAATATTCGCCGCTATATTTCACATAACCGAGGTATTGCTTATCCGTAAGCAAGGTATGCAGGCGTGACCGTGCCGGAGTTGCGCACTTATCGGAAAAGCGAAAGCCACGCTTCTTCCATTCATCAAGCAAAGAATCGAGAGTATGATTTCCGGAGGCGTATTGCTCGAAAAGAAAACGCACGATAGCGGAATTGGCTGGATGGGGGCGAATCTTGGCGCGTTTGCCTTCGCGGTAGTTTTCATAACCGAACGGAGCTTTTCCCTGAAAGCGTCCTTCCTGCATGATTATCTGCTGTTTATTTGCCCGAACTTTTTCACTGGTCAATGCCGATGAATGTTCGTTGATCGCTCCAAGGATATTGAACATCAACTTTCCATTGGCGGATTCCAGTTTAATCTGCGGCTCATTCAAAAAAATGGACGGCACGCCGAATTCTGCCTGCAAAATCATAAGCTGGCATTTATCAAAATCGTTTCTGACCGCGCGGTCGGAATTATAGAAAAGGACTCCGTCTAGTTTTTCGGCATGTTGCTGGGCAAAGCTGATCATCTGGTGAAATTCAGGGCGTTTTTCGGTTTTGTAGGCGGTTTCCTTCGCTTCCCAAATCGGATGAAGCAATTCGCCGTTTTCCCTGGCAATGTACTCTTCGATCTTGGTCTTTTGCGTTTGCAGGCTTACGCCTTCTTCCGCTTGCTCTTTGGTGGAAACTCGGCAAAAGCCGATAAAGTGTTTAGTTTTGGCCATTGGCTGCATCCTTGATTTGCCGGACCAATTGCCCCAGGTTGGCGAGATTCACTGCCGCCTGCATTGCCTCATTTTCCGAAAGTTTTATCGACAGCAATTCTTCGTTAATGGCTTGCATACTCTTAACTATGGTCGGAGTAACCCAAGCAGGAGAAGGAACAGAAGATGCCGGTGGCGTTGAGCATTCGCAATGTTTTTTTGCGTGCCAAAAATGCGCTGCGAAAGCGCACCGATCTTCGGCGGAAAACCAGCCAGGCGGTTCACCGAACTTAGCGTGGATTTCTTCGGCCAAGCTTCGTAGATTGCCTTGATTTACCCTAATCTCAATGTGTCGGGCAAACTCATGCTTTTGGCTAATGAACGCGGCCTTGTTCCGCAGTTTTTCTTTGCGAAGCATTTCACAGCGGTGCGCAGATATTTTCATTATCTACTGCCTTTATAAAGAACCGATTCATATCAAAAATCGTTTTAACGCGGGGTAGATTCAGGGTGCATACACAATGAAGAGCTTCACGTGGTTGCGCTCAAAATAACACTGTTATTCTAAATCCGCATAATTATCTATTCAAGAGAAGTTTCGCCTTTTTGTTTCCGACTATAGTTGAAGAATATCGATGGAACACAATGGTCTCTATTGCTTTAACTATCAATACGTCAAGCAGTTGTGGCGTAAATCGCGCATTCGAAATATTCTGTTTGGCATATGGTATGTAAATTTTAGTGTTTTATCGTCATTGGTCGTTAGCCTATTTCGCTCTCGCCTCCCGCAGCAGCGTCGCGATGGTTTCGGCTTGTGGGTGAAGCTCAGAGGTCAACGCTTCCTGCAAAGGCGTCACGCCCTTTCTATTTGCCGCATTGACCGCCGCGCCGTGCTGAATCAGGAATTCGACCACATGCACGCAGCCAGTGCCGACTGCCGCGTGCAAGGGAGTGTTGCCGTCATGGCCGGGAGTGTTTTTATCCGCACCGAATTCAACCAAAGCGGCCAAAGCATCAAGGTTTCCCTCTTGAGCAGCGTGATAGGTCGGCGTGCAGCCAGTGTTGTCCCTGGCGTGCAGATCGGCCCCATTTGCCACTAGAAATTCAATCACTGCCCGCTTTGACCGCCCAGCCGCGCAATGCAGCGGCGTCCAGCCCAATTCGTTTCGCGCATTAATCCCGTCCGGCGTTCTATCGAGAAGCAATTCGGTCAACTCCAGGGTTTCAATGCCCCAGTGCAGTGGAAGCTGGCCTAAATTGTCCGGCTTGATCGGATCGGCACCATCTTCAAGCAAGCAGGTGGCCGTCTCGATACGGTTAAATGCGCAAGCGTAAACGAGCGGCGTTTTGCCTTGCGGGTCTATGGCGTCTATCTCCGCGCTTTTTTCCACGAGCACAAGGATTATTTCATTCCGGCCGTGCCGGGCGGCAAAATGCAGCGGGAACGCTCCGCTCGCAAAGCAATCACTGCCGCCGAATTCGTCGGTCACTGTCCCACAAGGGGTGTTGATCCATTCAGGATGCGCTTCCGCCACGGCCAGCACTCGTTTCAAGTTGCCTTGCGCACAGGCCGCATGCAAGCCACCGAAGCGCTTCCAGTACTGCCAAGCGCGTTGGGCGCAGCTAAATTGCGGATTAACGATTTCCGGCCCGTCCAGCCAGGCCGGAAACAAGCGTCGCTTGATCATGCCGTACCTTTCAAACAAAACGCGCCTTGGCGGAAGGGACCAAGGCGCTTGGAAACGTAAGGCACTAAAATTTACTCTTCGGTCTTTGGCATTTTCGCAATCCGCAAAATTTCCCGCCAGTAACCCAGGAGAATGTTACGCAGGTCTTTCGGGTCTCCAAGGCATTCCTTGATCCTGGTCAGCAGTTGCTTTTGAAGTTGTATACCATCGCGTGAATCTCGGTCTCGCAGAGCATAACCAATAGATTGGTCCAATCGCTCCTTGAAAGGACCGCCGTCACTGAAGTATTCCGGCTTGACCAAGCTCTTGCCTTCCAAAATGGCAATCATGGCTTCAATGTCGTCAATGCCGCACTGCTTTTCGTTAATTTTCATAATGGCCTGAGAAATCCAACGGTCAACCACCATTTGAGATTGTGCATCAGATACGATTCGACCGCTATCGATTCCGGTTTGAGCGCGAAGATAGAAAAAGAAGTCATCGCAATCTTTTTCTTCAACCCAATTTGCTAAAGTTTTTTCAAAAATATGTATATGCTGGTTTATGATCGCCTCAAACCATAGTTTAGGACTTTGCGTTCTGGCTTGATTAACGGTTGCGGTAGCCGCAATTATCCCCGCCGGCGTCAATGGATTTTTTGATAATTGCTCCGCAAGGTTTGTATGATATGCCAGAAACTCTTCCCCATCAAGCTCGGCAAATGGCTTTGCCTCAATAATCATCGTTTGAAGCGTTTTAACCAAATCTTTAGCCTCCGCTGTATCATCCGGAAACAAGCGGGCATAAACAATCAGTAAATCGCGGGCGCTTTTTTCCAATTCTTGACGGGTTTTGAGTTCATCAAGTGCATTTTGCCGAAAATTTTTAGCCTCGGGAGTGTATTCTTTATAAAGCCGCGCCATTGCTTGATAGGTTCCTATGTGCCATATTGAGTTATAGTTTTCTACATGCCATATTTTTTTCATTAGTTGATAATTAAGCGACTTTTCGCTGCAAATATCGCATTTATGAACTAAATCATTGTACAATTTGACGATCATGGAGTACGGGCTTTTAGTTTTTGCCCGTTCGATATCCGCATCCCGCTTATCGATGGTCTGGGCCAAAAGCTCCACCTGGTCCTTGAGGCTGGGACGGTTAAAACATTCCTTATAATATGTTCTGATCCGTTCGCTGCTGACATTGGCGTTAAAAATCTGTTGCCCGAGAGATTCGGCTACTTGAGCGGCATACATGCCCTCGGCCAAAGCCTTGAATTTTAGCGCGTCGATCTGCGGTTCGATGTTGCGGTTGCAGGAATCGCAAATCTGCCTGATTTTGGCTTTAACCGCTGCGGTCTGCTTTTCGGCTTCTTCCTTAGTGAGCTTCGATAGATAGGCAAGCTCTTGATCAGCGGGAGGGTTTTGATTTGCGGCGGCCGCCGCGTTGGCGGCTTGAAGTGCCTGGGGCACAAAACCAGAGGTTGGCGTTTGATCGGCCACGACCGGGGCGCTGTTTTTGGTGGGCATATCGCCAAAAATAACGGGCAAGCCTATCGCGCTAGCAATCGAAATCACAAGCATTACCCCCAGGCAGCCCCCGCACCCCTTCAATGCTGTTTTGGCGTTGTTGGTTACCGCGTTGTTTTCGGGCATGGATGTTCCCTTTCTATAGAATGAAGTTGTAAGGTCGCGCGAGGGAATTCCTCCGGCACGGGCGCATAGGTATTCGGCGGCACGCTTGCCCGGCAGGAGTAAATACGCGCGGCACTCAGAACCAAGCCCCGGCGTATGCCGTAACGCCGCACGGCTTCAACGGAATACTCCGAACAAGAAGGCCGGTAGCGGCAACGAACGTACTTCGACAGGCCCGGCCGGGACAGCCATTGATAGGAACGCACCCCCTTTATCCAAATCGCCGCCGTGATCTGGTCCCGAGGTAGGCGGCACGAATCCGCCCAGGCCAACAGTGAGACGGCTAGCAAGCCCCCCGCGAGATACCGAAGGGCTTGCCGCCGATTCCAACCTATTCGCGGTTGCAGTGGGGACATTTGGCGCTAGCCTGTAAACGCTGGTTTTTGCAGTGGGGGCATTGAATCATATTGCCCTGCGGCCGGGAGAAGATGTAAATGATCAAACCGACCGGGCCGGCCAAGAAGGTGAAAATCATCCAGATTGCCGCGCCATCCATGCCGCGCGATTTGGCGTCCCTGGCCACCCAAACCAACATGGCGATGTTCACGACCACGGCGATTACGACGAAAAATAGTATGAAGCTGCTGCAGGCCATGCAACCCACCGCCGCTTGCGCCGCCTCTTCATCGGTCGGCGGTGCGCCGAACTCCCGCGCCCATAAGCTGGACGCGTATGCCAAAGCGAAAACCAAGGCATTGAGCGTTACAAATGCGCGATTCGTTAGCCCCTTCATCCCCGTCCTCCTTTTGACTATCCCGCTTTCTTAATTGGGCAAAAAGCCCCTTGGCCAGTGACTCACTAGAGTCCGGCCTTGAACAAACGCAGATTAGACATGGAAGGCGGAACGGGCAGGATTTGCAGGGCACAAAAAAAGAGTGCCGTCCGCCATGCCGTTCCACAGGGTCGCCAAACCCCATCCACGAGCATGAACGGACGACACCCCACGCGGGGTGCGTCCAGTTCTGCGCGGCTCGTGGATACTCCGGATAAAATCCGGTTGGCGAATTCGTGGAACGAGCGCCCAGTCTGTCCGCTGAAATTAATCAGCTATGAATGATTCAGCTATTCAATCGCGATAATGGCCCCTTTTGGAAAAGCCCTAATATAGATTCGGCGGTATCAGTTCCGCCTAGTCCTATCGGCTAACGAAATGGATAAGGAATACCCCTTTGGCCAAACGCCGACCAGCGCAATACAGTTTGCCGTTCACCCCTGCACTTGTCAAGCAAACTTCGGCTGTACGCTGGGTACGGCACCAAGCATCGCTGCACGCACACAATCGACGGTTTCAATAAGCGAGACACACGTTTTCAATACAAGAAAAGCCGGTCATTCATTCAGGCAAACATGCGCGTTTCCAACGCCGGAGCTTCAGCCGCGAGGCCGTTCGGTCGATCGGCCTCGCCTTTTTCGAGTTCCGCAATCGCCCGGCGCACAATCCGCGCCACCGTCTTGCGATTCCAGCGCCGACATCCTTGCTTCGTCTGAATTCCGCGTCTCTCCAGTTCCGCACCTATAGCGGGAAAAGACGCGCCTCGGTCATGCATGGACAGCATGAGGGAAATGACGGCTTGTTCCGCTTCGCGTTCCAGTAAAGTCACGCCGTCTTCGCCCAAAACAAAACCGTAAGGAACCAGGCCGCCCGTCTTCTCTCGGCGACTGCGTTTGAACGCCAACGCGGCGCAAGTCCGTTCGGCGACCAAATCGCGTTCAAATTCGGCCAAGACCGCCAGCATGCGAAAAATCATTTTTCCCGCCGCCGAAGTGGTGTCGAGTCTTTCCGAAAGGCTAACCAGATCAGACCCGGCCTTATCCAAACGTTCGGCAATTTTTAGGGTATCGTTTATGCTACGACTAAGGCGGGAAAGGCTGTAAACAACAATGGCCGCCCGTTCCCTGCAGGCAAGGTTCAAGGCTTCCTGTAGGCCGGGGCGATTATCGGCACGCTTGCCACTGATTCCAGCATCGGTGAAAATCCGTATGATCGGCATACCATGCGCCAAGCCGTAAGCTTCAATTCGTTGCTGCTGCGCTTCGAGCGAAACGCCTTCCGAAACTTGATCATCGGTTGAAACTCGGCAATAGCCCACAATTGCCCGCTCTGCCATTACTCGCTCTCCTGCAATGAATAAAGCTGGTAAATGTTCTAATTCAGCATACCGCGTGAAATGAGCTTTGCGAGCTTTAAGCAATTATATTTCAACTATTTGTGACGAAAAGAAGGGGTGTGCCGCAGATGTGGCCCACCCCATTGAGACAAAACAAATTGTCAATGACGGAACTGCTTTACTTGAGAAAAAGTCCTTCCACATGCATCGATGGCCACGACGTTATTTAGCAAATTGCTGTCGCTGGCGGCAAAAGCGGGACTATCGCGCGCGTAATTCCTTGTCGTTAAATAAATCCATCGGAACTGCCCGACTCTTGGAGTACGACTTTGAGGGGCGAGGTTTGCGTCCGTTGAGTGCCTGAACTCGACGGCATTCGTCATACGGTAAATCAGCGTATTCAAACTTTAGAGCTTTGTCAGGAACCAGTTTTGCCGACTTTCTCATGCCGATTTTGCGTTTAATTGGCGGACGACCAGGCAGGCTGCTAACGACGAGTTTTGCGTCGTTGTGCTTTGGAGCAATGACGCCGACGCCAGGAATGGGCGTAGACTGACCAGCGCGCCATCGATCTTGAATAGTCCTGGCGAGGGCATCGACGATCTCGCGACCTTGGTCCGGCGGAATGTTTAGACGATCATGAAGCGCTTCGGCAAGACAAGAAATAGACATTGCGGCTCCTTTCATACATGCGTGGCTATCGATCCCGAAAGCATTGAACTTTCGTTCCATGCCTTCAATGATGCGAGATTGATCATTATGAAACAAGACGGTAGTTGTCCGAAAAGAAGCCGGAACTTATCGAAGTTTGCGCCTCTGGGCATACATTCAGTCCCCACGCGCTATGCATCTTCTGTGGTCTTCCGGTTCTCTTGCCGTGTTCCCGTCGCGTCAAAGATCCATAAGCAGCCACTTTCAAGCTTTACTGAAAGGCTTTCAAACGTAGCTACACGCGATGTTCATCGACGGCTTTTAAAGTGACGCCAAAAACCCACTTAAACCCCCGCCTGAAGGTCGTTGCGTTTCGCGCATTGCCATTAGTGGCTGGCATACTATATTGTATCTGTCAAGGCATTTACGGCTACGCTAGCAGTTGCCATATGCGGAAGCACGGTCAAATATATACCTCACGATGAAACTCTCTATACTCAACAGTCTGTTGAGGTACGTTACGTCAACAGGCTGTTGAGGTATGTTGACGCTAAGAAGCGAGGGCGTGACGCGGCGTCGGTTGACCAGCAGCCGCACTTGTGGAAGCCGTAAAGGCGCGAGAGGAAGATGAACCTTTTCTGTTACCCGGCCAATTCTCTTTTTCAAGCGCCAGCTTCTCGCGCCACGAAGGATTGTGACGGTAGGCAATTTCCTTCATGGCATTCTGAACTTGTCGTTTCTTTAAGCCGCGTATAAGTAGAATCATTTGATTGAGTTCATTCCGTTCAGCCAACCATATGACGAACTGCTCATCGTTTCTTGCTGCACGCATGAGCGCAGACAGCGGCTGGCATAAAGCAAACGGAATGGTGGACGGCTTAGCCTCATCCGAAGTTTCGCATAAAAATTCAAGATAATCTAGCAGCACTTCATACGTTCCGGTTATTGTGCGGCGTTCGAAATTCGGTTCAGAAAAGCGATTTATTTCCGTAGCGGAA
>CAYMGG010000002.1:31065-54449 GCA_964389915.1 uncultured Planctomycetaceae bacterium | reverse complement strand
GCCGCCGCTCGGGGCTGGTGCTGCTCCTGTTCTTCGCCCTGGGCCTGCCGCTGACCGGCTTCTTCATCGAGGGCGACAACCACCTGCTGGGCCTGCTGCGCCTGGTGGCCACCTACAACTTCGCGGCCATGAGCGGCCTGCTCATGTGCCTGACCATGTTCATCAGCGCCGTGGCCCTGCCGGAAGAGATCCGCAACCAGCACATCTATCTGCTCGATTGCAAACCGGTGGCCCGCGGCCAGCTTTTGGTCGGCAAATGGCTGGGCATCATGCTGCTCAACGGCTGGCTGCTGGCGGTGATGGGGGCGCTGACCTACATTCTCTTCATGGTCCTGGCCGACCCGCGCACCCTGCGCCACCGCCGCCCGGCCCAGGTCTACAAGCAGAGCGTCTACGGTCAGATCGCCGAAGCCTACGAGCAGTTCCTGGTCTCGCGCCGCTCCTGCCGGCCGCTCCAACCGGATCTGGACAAGGAGGTGGCCCGGGTCAAGGCCAGCCTCGAGGCCGAAGGCCGGCTCAACCCCAACGAATGGAACCCCACGGAACTGCGTCGGCACCTGGAGAGCGTGATCGGCCGCAACCTGATCCGCCTGCCCTATCAGGCCGGCTATACCTTCGAGTTCCGCGACCTGCCCGTCTCGGCTGACCAGGGCGCGCAACTCACCGTCCGCCACACCCTCTCCGGCACCCGGGGCCTGGAGTCGGCCGGCTGGCTGACCCACCAGTGGCTGCTGGGCAACCCGCGCAGCGAGGTGGTCTTCCCCTACGAAGGCTATTCCAAGAGCGGCACGACTCGCGAATTCTCGGCCCCGACCGCCGTGGTCGGCCCCGAAGGCGATCTGAACGTCACGCTCATCAACGCCACCGGACCGGAGGGCGACAAGCCCCCCGCCCGCCTGACCGTGCCGCTGAAAAACGGGCTGGAAGTCCTGGCGCCGCAAGGCTCGTTCGAACTCAACTACATTCACGGGCTGCTGCTGCTCTTCATCCGCCTGGCCATGTTGACGGCCATCGGCGTGGCCGCCGGCTCCTTCCTCAGCGGGCCGGTGGCGGCGTTTCTGCTCTTTGCCGTGATCCTGACGGGCACGCTGAGCGGGTTCGTGGCCAGCGCCGTCCGCTCCGACCTACCCGCGCCCGATCAGCCCGCGGCGCCCGCGGCGGAGACCGCCCCGACCGAAGCCGGGGCCGCCCTGGTCCAACAGGTCGAGCGCGGCGCGACCAAGATCAATCAGGGCAGCAAGCGCGGCCTGCTGCTGCTGCTGACCATTCTGCCGGACTTTGCCGACAGCGATCCGGTCCCGGACCTGGTGCTGGGCCGCGAAATCTCCACCGGCCGGCTACTCTGGCGGACGTTCGCCGACCTGCTGCTGCGGGCCGGCCTGCTCTTTGGAATCGGCCTCTGGCTCTTCGAGCGGCGCGAGCTGGGGCTGCCCTTGCGCGAGTAGACGAGCATGCAACCGCTCAAATCCGGCTTTCCCCGGTTGGTCCTGCTGTTGGCGGCGCTCCTCTGTCTCTGGGGGGGCAGCCGGGAACTGCCGCGCACCATGGAGCTGCGCGAAAAGCACCAGCTCTTCGCCCGCGCCGCCCGCGAAGGCGTGCCCCCCGAGTACATCCTGACCAGCACCCTGCTGGGCGGCTTTCGCGGCATCTTTCTCACCACCCTCTGGATCCGCGCCCAGGACATGAAGAACGAGGGCAATTTCCACGAGATGATCCAGATCTACAACGTCCTGACCAAGCTCCAGCCCGGCTATCCCAATGTCTGGGCCTTCATCGCCTGGGACCTGGCCTTCAACGTCTCGGTGGAGTTCAAGGACGACGGCGTGGACCGGGTCTTCTGGGTCTTCCGGGGCATCGACATGCTCCGGCTCCAGGGCATCCCCAAAAATCCCCGCATTCCGCATCTGGCTTACGAACTGGCCTGGATCTTCCACTTCAAAATCGGCGAGGACACGGACTGGGCCCACCCGCTCTACCGCCAATACCTGGCTCAGACCATGAACGATATATTGAACGGGCTTAGGCCCGAGGATTGGGAGTTGTACGAGAAGATCTCGGCCCTGCCGACGGAGCGGGACAAATTCCTGGCCGGCCCGGGCCAAGCCGCGGCCGCCGCCGAACTGAAAAAACTGGGCTTAGACCTGATCGCCGACGCCGGCAAGCTGCTCAAGGAACCGCCCGAATCGGCCAAGGCTTTTCTGGCCGTGCCGGCCAACCTGGAAGCGGTGCGCGAGGCCGGGCTGTGGGAGATCGGCCGGCGTCTGCGGACCGAGGCGGGACTCGATCCTTACCGCATGTTCCAGCTCGGCCTCAAATACGGCGCGCTCGACTGGCGCTTGCCCCACGTTCACGCGCTATACTGGGCGGTCTTCGCCCGCGACTCCTGGCTGGAGAGCCGGCCGGCCGAACCGTCGCTCAAGTACGAACGGCTCATCTACTTCTCGCTCATCAAGCTGGTGGAGCGCGGCAAGCTGGTGATCGCCCCCGACGGCCGGGCCTTCAACGTGCCCAACTACGCCTTCTGGGACAAGGTCATCGCCCACATGGACGAGCTTTTGGCCAGCTATCGGAATCAAATCGGCAAATCGGGCAGCGAAATCCCCCTGACCGGGGTGATCAGCGGCTACGAAAACTATCTGAAAACCGCGATCATCAACGGCTACTTCGACGGCCGCGAAGCCCAGGCCGCCAAGTTCCTGAACAAACTGGCCGAAATCGCCAAGGCCCCCGAGCAGTACCGCGTGCCGCTGCGCACTTTCGTGCAGAAGGAGCTGGGCGAGTGGCTCAGTTCCATGAACAAGGACCGGGCCATCGGCCTGATGAACATCCATGTTTCGCGCGCCTACTGGAGCCTGGGCATGGGCGACCAGCGCAATTATGAATACAAGCTGCGCTGGGCCGAATATGTCCACAGCTACGCCCTCAAGCGCTGGCCGCAAGCGGAGCGCAAAAACAACGACGACTACGATTTCACCAATTACGTGCCCCCGCTAGCGGTCATCAAGCAGAATGCGCTGCTGGGCATTCTGACCGGTCAGGATCCCACCTTCAGCCCGCACATGGCCCAATATCTGGCCGGCCAGCTCCAAGCGCTCGAGCCGGCGCTCTGGGCCAAGGTCGAAAAAGAACTCAAGGTGCGCCGTGACAAGCAGAACCAGAGCCAGGAATACAAAGGGCCGCTGCTGCCCGAATATCAGACGCAACCATGAAAAAGCTGCTGATCATCGACGATTCCCGGTTGACGCGCCGTCAGCTGGCGCGCTTGCTGACAGCGCCGAACGTCGCCATTTCTGAAGCCGGCAACGGTCGGGAGGGGCTCGAGGCCCTTGACCGCGACCGGCCGGACTGCATCCTGACTGACGTGTTGATGCCGGAAATGGACGGAATTCAATTTCTGGCGCAAGCCCGAAAAAAAGGCGTCCAGACGCCTATCATCGTGATCAGCTCCGACGCGCAGACGCCGCCGCGCATCAAGCAACTGACCGAACTCGGGGCCACGGCCGTGGTGGACAAACCCCCGGCCGGCGAAGCGGCGCTGCTGGCGATCGTCGCCCAATTGCTGTCCTAAGGCCGGTCCGGCTCCCCGCTATAGGCCGGAGCGACCGCCAGAAGGGATTCAAACCGCATGCGCTGCTTGGGAGTGGATCTGGGCGACCGCAAGGTCGGGCTGGCCGTCAGCGATGAAATGGGGATGATCGCCTCCCCGCTGCGCTTGGAGAAGGTTTACAGCCCCGAGCAGGCCGAGGAGAAGGTCCGGCTGGCCGTCAAGGAGGTCGGGGCCGGACTAGTGATCCTCGGCCTGCCCCGCCAGTTGGACGGGCGCGAGGGGAAGCAGGCCAAGATCTGCCGGGCGTTTGCCGAAAAACTGGCCGCCGCCGGCCTGACCGTCGAGTTGTGGGACGAACGCCTGACCTCGGCCGAAGCCGAGCGCGCCCTCAAGTCGGCCGGCCTCTCCCGCCGCCAGCGCAATCAACATCAGGACGCCGTGGCGGCGCAACGCCTCCTGGAGTCGTGGCTCAACGCCCAGGCGGCCGCCCGCCGCCGCGAAACGCAGGCGAAGGACTCCCCCGCGCCCTAGGACCCCGTACGGCAGCTTGGACATGAATGCGGCAATTCTGCTCTGCGACCATTCCAGTTTCGCCGGCGCCGTGGCCATCCGCGCGGCGCTGGAATCCTTCGGGCTGCGCACCTACCTGCATCACTGCGCCCAGGAGAAGCACGTCCGCGAGGCCCTGGCCGGCGAACTGCCGCCGGGCGAGCGGCTGATTCTCTGCGCCGGGGCCCTGCCGGGCGAGGGAGACCCCGGGCCGGCCGGCCTGACCTTCCGTTTTGCCCGTTACGGGGAGGGGAAGTTCCGCGCGCACGAATGCCGCCTGACCGCTGAAGAGATCGGGCAGGCCCCGGTGTTCCGCGGCCGGCGCTTGCTGGCCTTGGGGGCGGGAGCGGGCCGCGACGAATTCGCCGCCGCCTTTTTGCAGGCCGGCGCCCTCAGCCTGATCGCCCCCGTCGGCCGCGTAGACCCGCACTCGGCCACGCTCTTCGCCGTCGCGTTCTTCTACCATCTTCAGGTTTCGCGGCGCGATCCGGCGCTGAGCCTGACCGAAAGCCGCGCCGCCGAACAGGCCGCCTCACTCGACCTCGACTTCCGGTTCGGCACGCGCCTGTTCCGCTACTACTGCCGCTGAATGTAAAATATTCAGGCCCGGCGTTCGGCCGCGATCAATCCGTGCAGATAGAACGGGCCGGGCCAAGGCAGGCGCACCGCTTTACATGGCCGCCAGCCATTAGCCGCCAGCTGTTCGGCCAAGGCGGGCAGAGTCCATTGCCGCACATGCCCGGGATCGAAGGCGGCTTCCCGCCAGCGCAGACAGGCCATTCGCGCCAGCCACATCGCCCAATCGTTCGGAAAGACCACCGCCAGCCGGCCCCCCGGGCGCACCACCCGCGCCAGTTCGCGCAGGGCGACGTCGGGCCGGTCGAGGTGCTCGATCACTTCCATGCATACGGCGGAATCAAAGCTCGCGGGGGGAAACGGGAGGGCGCAGAGGTCGGCCGCCTGGACCGGCAGGCCGTGAGCGCGGCAGATTTCAGCGTTGCGGGGATCGAGATCCACCCCGCTTACGCCGGCCCGGCCAAAGCGGGCGACGAGCTTCTCCAGCGTCACGCCTTCGCCGCAGCCGGCATCGAGCACACGCGGCCCCTCGAGCTCGGCCAGCGTCCGCCTGTCGCGGTAATCCCAATAGCGCCGCCCCCACCCGCCCCGGGCGTATTGCTCCCGCTGGCTGATCTCCACCGCCCGGCGGCCGGCCGCGACGGGCACCGGCCTACTCGGGATGGACCAGGCGCGGCGAACGCGCCGCGGTCGTCTCGTCCAGCCGCCCCACGGGCGTGGTGTACGGCGCGCCGTGCAGCTTTTCAGGATCGGCCCGGGCCTCGCGGTGAATCTCGGCCATGACCTCGACGAAGTGGTCGAGCGTGGCCTTGGGCTCGGTCTCGGTCGGCTCGATCATCAGGGCCTCGGGCACGATCAGCGGAAAGTAGACGGTCGGCGGATGGATACCCCGGTCGATCAGGCCTTTGGCGAGGTCCAGGGTGTGCACGCCCTGTTCGCTCAAAGCTCCGGGCGTGGCCACGAACTCGTGCATGCAGGGGCGGTCGTAAGGGGTCGGGTACAGCTCGCGCAGGCGCGCCCGCAGGTAATTGGCCGCCAGCACCGCGCATTCCGCGACCTCCCGCAGTCCGCTCTCGCCCAGCGAGAGGATATAGGCGTAGGCCCGGATGCAGACGCCGACGTTGCCGTAATAGGTTGAGACCCGGCCGATGGACTGGGGAAAATCGCTGGACCAGACGAACTCGACCTCGGGCGTCTCGACCGGCGCCCGGACGATGCGCGGGACGGGCAGGAAGGGCTCGAGCCGCGCGCTCACCCCCACCGGCCCGGCCCCCGGGCCGCCGCCCCCGTGGGGCGTGGCGAAGGTTTTGTGCAGGTTGAGGTGAACCACGTCGAAGCCCATGTCGCCCGGTCGGCACTTGCCGACGATGGCGTTGAGGTTCGCCCCGTCGTAATAAAGCAGGCCCCCCGCCTTGTGCAGGATGGCGGCGATGTCGAGGATGCGGGTTTCGAACAACCCCAGGGTATTGGGGTTGGTCAGCATGATTCCGGCCACGCTCCCGTCGCAGTGGGCGCGCAGATCGTCCAGATCGACCTCCCCCCGCGCATTGGACTTGATCGACTTGATAGCAAAGCCGGCCAGAGCGGCCGAGGCGGGATTGGTGCCGTGCGAGCTGTCGGGAACGAGCACCAGCTCGCGCTTCTCGCCCTCCCCCCGGCTCTCGTGATAGGCCCGGATCATGCTCATGCCGACGAATTCGCCGTGCGCTCCGGCCATGGGGGCCAGGCTGAAGGCGCTCATGCCGGTCAGTTCGCTGAGAAAGCGTTCCAAATCGTAGAGCAGGCGCAACGTGCCCTGGGCCCGGAAAACCTCGACGTAAGGATGCAGGCCGGTGAAACCGCCGAGTGCGGCGGCGGCTTCGTCAATCTTGGGGTTGTATTTCATAGTGCAGGAACCGAGCGGATAGAAATTCTTATCCACCGAATGATTGCGCGAGCCCAGTTCGATGAAATGCCTGACGGCCTGCAATTCCGAAACCTCGGGCAGAGCCGCAGTCTTTTGCCGCAACAGTCCGCCGACCAGTTTCTCCAGCGCTTCCCCCGGCACGTCGCATTCGGGCAGTTGGGAGGTGCGCCGCCCGGCAACCGACTTTTCGTAAATTAATTGCATAGCTGGCCTTTAAATAAAAAACGCGATCTTGTCCAGATCGCGTTATTAACGGCGAAAACCGATTTTTTGTCAAGCGCGCCGCCAGGAAATCGCCTGGCGAGCGAGTCGTTACGCATCCGAAGCCAAAGCAATGGCGGAGAAATCTTCGCCCCGGAAATGGTCCAGGATGGTCCGTCGCAGGTTTTGGGCCGCACTGGGATCGGATACCTGCTCGGGCCGGTCCAAACGCTGCGCCAGGCGGCGATAAGCGGTGGACAGCTCTTCGCGGGTCGGCGCCGGCAGTCCCCCCGGCCAACCTCGCGGACTCCCCTGGCCCGATTGACCTACGGCCGCCAGAATGGTCAGCGCCGCAAAGACCCGATCTTCACGAAGATTGCGTACCGTGCCGGCGGCAACCGTTCCCTCGGCCACCTCTTGCGCCGCCTGGCCGGCGGCTTCGACCTGGCCAGCCAAAAGCGGTTTGGGCGCGGCGGCCGATAAAACCACGCTGTCCAGAGATTGCAACCGTCCGCCGCGCGAGCCCTGTCGGCCGGAATCACCATAACTCGACCGCTCCTGGCCCCAATTCTGCCGATAGGAGGCCAATAAACGCTCACCGGACTGCGTGACGGTCGAGACCACCATTGCCCATCCTCCACGGCCGCGATTCGGCCTTGGAGTTTTTATCGGACAAGCGCGACCGATAACTTTAGCCTTTCCGCAAAGGCGAGGTCAGTTCAGGCAGAAATCAACCGGGAGAAATGGACGGGAAAATGCGGGAATGCCGGCAGGCGAAAAAGCAGACGGCAGGAGCGGAGAAAACCAAGCCCTTGCGCTATTGCGCCTGCTCGTCGCCCCGCCGGGCGGCCTCGAGCAGCAGCGCCGAGGTGCGGACCGAGATGGTCCGCGCCGGCACGGGGTGGCCGGAGCGGAAGCTGAACGAACCGTGCCGCATCTGCAAAAGCTTATACGCGGCCTCATCGCCGGTTAGGCCCGCGCACTGGGCGCTGACAATCTCGCCATCCTGAAAAAAGAGCACGCCTTTCTGGCCTTGGCCGGGCGGAGCGAGCAGCAATTGCCCGCTGCGTCGCCCCAGCTCGAGCATCTGGCAGATTTCGCTCAAGGTGACCTGCCCGATCACGCCGGAAAAATCGTGCGCCGGCAGGTCATTCTGCAAGGCGGGCATCTCAGAGGTGGCCATCTTCCGCGTATCGTGCTCCAACTTCTTCATGGCCTCGCCCATGTCGCCCACCGGCTCGAGGACGCGGAACATGTAGACCTGCAGGCCGATCTGGATCTCATCGCCATCGGCGAGCATGTGAGTGCTGATGCGGGCGCCGTTAACAAACGTCCCGTTGGAACTGCTCAAATCGATCAGGACGAAATTCCCTCCATCCCAATACAACTCGGCGTGCTGCCGGGAGGCGCGTAAATCATTAACAATTATGGTATTGCCTTCGCCGCGCCCGAAATAGACATGTTTGTCCAGGGACAACGGCAAAGTATTGGCCGGACTGACCAAATAGTATAATTTTCCGGGCATTTGGCCTGACCTTTTGGGTGCGGCATTCTGGAAGCATCAGCTCAAGCTGATAATAAGGGAATAAATATGGGGAAGTGTCAATGAAAAATTGCCGTCCCCACCTACCCGAATTGCTCTTGTCAGAAACCGAATTATCGCTATAATCATTCCCCAAACAACTCAGGCCGTTCTCGGTCCGGCGCTAGGAATATATGTCCGGCGCCAAACAACGGCCTGGCTTGGCCCCAAAAACCAAAGAGCGGGCGTAGCTCAGTGGTAGAGCATTAGCTTCCCAAGCTAAGGGCCGAGGGTTCGACCCCCTTCGCCCGCTCCAGTTTTCCCGCCCCATAACCGCTTTGGTTATGGGGTTTTTCATTGTGCCACAAGGGATTTTGCGATTCTGCCCCCGCAGCCAGCCGCAAGGGTTCATTTCCACCGCCTTCCGGAATATTCCGTCCAAAAGGCACACTTGAGGCACAACCAGAGGCACAACCTTCGCTATGATCTAGCGTATTTGTGCTGGGCTGAATCGAAGCTGATTTATCCAGATTACCAACTACAGCCAAATCATCGGTGCCGGTCTTGGCAGCGGCCGGCAAGGCCACAGTGGGCAGCATCTCCACGGCTTCCGCTCCGGATTCCAGGGACATATGCGAGTATCTAGCTAGGGTCAGATTGACGTCGGAATGCCGCGCTAAGCGCATGGCCACAGCCGGCGCAACGCCAGACTTGGCCAAGCCGGTACAAAACGAATGCCGCGTTGCGTGAAAGTCTACGACTTCGCCTTCACCGTTCACCACCTCCAAGCCGGCGGCGGCCAAGTCATCGGCCAGCATATCCGCGCCGCGCCGCTTCCACATGCCCGGAAAAGCCGGTGCGCTCGGTAAGGTCGGATCACCCGCGAAGTAATCAGCCAGCATTGCGGCCAGGTCATGCCGTATGGGTAGTGTAGCTTCGGTGCGGTTCTTGGCACAGCCGGCGCGGACGGTGACGGTCGGCCTGTCGGTCAAGGCGAAGTCGCCACGGCGAAGGGATTTGATTTCCCCCCAGCGCAAGCCGGTGCAAAGCGCCAGCGAGTAGACCAACCGGCGGATATGACCGGTCAGCCCGTGGTGCTTTCGCCCGGATTCGGTGGCAGCCAGAAGACGGCCGATTTCGTCGCCAGTCAGGGCACGGCGAATGCGGCGGCGGTCAAGACGTTCATTCAGCCCTTGCAGAACGCGCAGCGGGTTTTCCACCGCCAGACCTTCGCGGACCGTCCAGTTAAGGAAGTTTTTGGCCGCCAGCAAAAAGCCATTCAGCCGTCGGGCGGATAGCCCGGTTTCCTTCTGCTTGGCCAGCCAGGACCGGATCGCGCCGGGGGTGAAGTCGGGCAGCGCCCGGAAGCCACATTCTTTGGCCATGCGGGCAACAGTCCGGGTTTGGTCTCCAACATAATCGACCACGTTTCCCCGATGCGCCAGGGCGGCGGCCCATTGCTCGATCAAAGCTTCCATGCCCACGGCCCCGGCAACCTTCGCGGCGTCGACCAGTCCGAAGGCCTTGAGTTGCGCCAAGCGGTCGGCGGGCAACGTGGATAACCAGCGCTCAAGCTCGGGGGTGGGGCGGGCTCCGGCCACGGCTAAGGCGGCCAGTTCTTCCAGGCGGCGGCCGAATTCCTCGGAGGCCTTTTTCGTAGGCAGCCCGGCGAAGCGGTGACGGATTCCGTTCGGGCTCCGGAAGTCTATCCAATGCCGACCAGAACGTGTATATACGCGGTACGACATTTTTTCTCCCCTGGTGATATAAATGTACGATCCGCTTTTTCCGGCAGCAAGTAAAAGCCGGTTTTCACCCAGAACGTATTGCCCGATGGGGTTGTGAGAGCAGCCAACCGGCGCTTCTCTCCGTAAGGAATTTAGTCCAAACGGTCCAACGAGTTTTTATGATTGGCATTCGTCTAGGCCGCCTCATCGTCGGTGCCGGCTTCGGTCTTCGCCTTGCTCGTCGACTTTAGGTGCTCCCATTCGTGGCGAACTGGGCAGCCGGCATCCAGCCAGAGCTCAATCTCGGATTTGCGCCAGAAGACCCGGCGGCCGATCCGGACCGGGGCAATGATTCGCCCGGCAGCCAAACCTTCGTAAATTGCCGATGTCGACAACCCCAGCGCCGCGCCCAATTCCTTTACGCCATAGGTCAAGGCAGTTCCTGTGTTTCTCGCTAGTTTCTGATCGCGCTTCATGCCTTATCCCCCCATGCAAAACGTGTGATGAAAAGAGCCCCGGCTGGCTCCAGCCTAATACAATTCCCGTTCCCGCGTCGTAAACCTAAACCCACACGCCAGGCACCTGCGCCGGCGGAGAATGGCCCCCGCCACCCGCCGGGTGTGCGTAACTTCGAGCTTCAAACTGCCGCAGATGCGGCAGGCGATTCCCGTGCTTGGTTTCGGCACGGCCTTCTTGGCTTCGGTTCCAGGTTCTTCCATACGCCCCCCCTATCCCTTGTGACCCCGCAGATTGGACAGCTTGAGCCTGTCCCTGGACTTCCTCGCCTGATCGCCGGCAAAGCCCGGAAGCGCCGCCCCCAAGACCGACGCCCCCACCGCGCACCCCACCAGACCGTCCAGCCAGTGATTGTCTGACGCTTCGGGGCGAAGCTTCCACTCGTCCACTACCCGCCCCCGCCCTTCGGTCTTCACGCGGTACTCTGAGTTCAGATGGTCGGCCAGCAGACGATGCAACTCGGGATCCCGCCCGAAGAGCGACAGACAGCCCCGGTCGCCCATGGCCACGGCGAATCGTGCGTGGACAAAGCTTTTCCAGAAGTTCGTGTCGTAAAGGACGTGCCGGATGGCCCGCTTGCCCTTCACGCTGGGAATCCGCCAGTTCAGCCCCATTTTGTCGCCGGGACGCTTGGCATACTCGTGGAATGGCTTACTTCCCGCCCCCACGAAACGCCCATGGCTGGGCATGAGTTGCGATGCGCAGACGCTCTGCCGGCAAAACTGGTACACGACATCGGTCGAGGTGCCCCAGTTGGCATCCACCAGACAGAGCCCCACCCGCAGCATGGCGCCGTCTTCCCGGCGCCACTCCTTGGCCAGGAGTTCGTCCGCGAGATGCTCGAGCCCGGCGTAGATCGCCCCTTCCAGCCCCGCCCCTTTCGTTGCGGTGAAAAGCGTTCTCTGCGCGGTGCGGAGCGTGAAGTACGGGATCTTGGGATCCGGATAGGCTCCATAATCCAGCACATAACCGGTGAAGTCGTCCTGCCAGCCGCAGACGATCCAGAAGAGGAGCTTGCCCTGGACGTCCACAAAGGCGGTGAGTTGCGTCACGCCAATGGGGATCAGCCTTCTGGCATAACCGTTCACCTTGCCGGCGATCTGATCGGCGGTGAGCAGGCCTTCGTCGTCAAAGCCACTGCTTTCCGGTAGTGGCTCGTTCTGGTATTCGGCCCAGAAGGCGGTCTCGCTCCGGAGCTTCAGGTTCATGGCGTGCTGGATGGCGGAGAGTTCATCGCGGTTGTAACGCGCCGGCCAGGCGATCACCGCCCCCTCGTCCATGGCCTGGCGATTCTGGCGATAGAATTCCGTCGCCTCCTTCCCGTTGCCGTCCCCACGCAGACTCTCGCTGCGCAATCGCGCATACTCCTCCCAGAGCTTTTCATTCTTGGGGAAGGCATAAATCAGCTTGGTGCGCTCCCCCTGCCAGAGCGGGTTCTTCTCCCGGTCAAGCACCTGGTCGGCCAGATCCCCCGCCCGGATCACCGTGCACGGCATGATCATGGCCACGCGTTTACCCGGACCGGCCAGCCCCGAGATCGCGCCGTTTACGATGTTCAGCCGCTCCTGAGTCTGGGAAAGCGACCGGGCCGACTGGTCGGTCTGCGGATCGTCGATGATGGCCAGCGTTGGCCGAATGCTCGATCCGTCGGGCCGGACAAACATCGCCCCACGGATGTTTCCCGTAATCCCCGACACCCGAACCACGGTCCCGGAAGACCGGCTGCCCGGAATCATCGGCATGACGATCTCATCGGCCCGCCAGCCGATATGGGTAAGCCGCCCATAATACCGCTGCCCGGTGCAGCGGCGGCTCTCCCCCTCCAGTTGCCGGATGGGGTAGATGGCCTCGGGGTAGTCCTCCAGCAGCAATTCGTTCGTCGCCAGATGGCTCTTGATGTTGTCGAGCATGGCGAGGGCGTAATCCTGGGTCGAAGCGATCAGAAACACAAATCCGTGCCGCCCGGTCAGGATGGCCCAAATCACCGCAATCTGACAGAAAGTGGTCTTGCCTGACCCGCGCGGCATGGCCACGGCAAACATTTCGCTGTCCAGCACTACCCGCTCGATCTTGGCAATCACCTTCAAATGATCCGGGCTCCAATCCAGCGTGAACAGCTTGGGAAAGTAGGTCTCGCAGAAGAAGCGAAAGTCCCGGTCCGCCCGGGCCCGCCGCGCCGGATCTTTCACCGGCGGACAAGGCGCAATATCCTGCCCGAGCAGGGTCAGCCGGCGCTGCTCCTCCCGGGACGCCTGCTTCTTGCGTTCGTACGAGGCTCTACTCACAGGCTGTCCCCCTATGGCCCCGGATGAAGTCGGCGGCAAGCCGCGCATGCTCCTCGATGGGGTAAGCGGCTTCCGTGAGTGCCAGTGGAGTAAGGTACGACGCGATCAGGTCCAGGCGACTGCGCAGAGTTGCGCCATCTTCCGCCTCGTTTGCCTCCGCCTCTTCTTTTCGCGCATCCGCGTAGAGGGCCAGGAGGCGGTTGAGTTCCCGCTGGGCCTGGAGTGCGGACCGAATATCCTTGGCCGCCATGCTTTTGGCGTAGAGATCCTCCAGCCGCATGACCGCCTTGCCCACCTGTTCGTCCCGGGCATAGTCCGCCGCCACGGTGATGCGGCTTTTCGCTTCGGCCACGATTCCCTTGGCCTGGTCCGGCGCCAGCCCCTGCTGCACGCAGAACCCCTCGACCAGGGTTTCGCTGCCACCCCCGATCAGCAGCAGGACCGCCCGGTCCTTCAATTCCTGTAGCGTCATATATATGCCTCCCCTGCCGTTTACGAATGACGGGCCGTGGCGAAAGGTCGGAGGTATCGACCATCCGACCTTCCAGCCTCCCTGGACCTGGAATCGCTACCGTTCGCCTTCTTCCAGAAGCTGGTCGAAGAGCCCCGCCTGCCGGGGGTTAAGCGCCGCTTGCTCCTCCCGGAAGAAGTCGGCCTTGGTCTTGCCCGCGCGCTTCCCCTTGGCCGTGTGGCAGTCGAACGCGTAATCGGGGATCGCCTCGGTGCCAGCCCGGGCCTCCTCGAGCGCGGCCTCGAGTTCCTCGTCGCTCACCAGCTTCGGGTCATAGACCAGATTGGTAAGGTGGTCGGCATCGCGGCTCTTTCTGGCCTCGGCCAGAAGGATCACCGCCTTGGCGGCAAAGATCCGTCCCGCCCCCTTCTTCTGCCGGTGGATCAGCTCCCAGCTCCGGTGTAACGCCTCCACCTCATGGGTGATCACCCCCCAGCAATCCTCGGCCGAGATCGTGAGCAGCCGGCGCCAGAGGTATTGCTGGTAGCCGCTCTCAAACAGCTCGATCGCCCAGTAGCCTGCCAAGCGGGCGTCCGCCCGGCGGATCGCCTTCTGCAAAGCCGAGGCGACTTCCAGCAGGGCATAGCCGCGCACGGTGGTTATCTCTCGCACGATTCACCTCCTCTCAGCACAAGTCGATCACCGGCGCAGTGGTCGCAGTACGTCTCCCCGTCCTCGGTGCACCAGATCTCCGGTGGCACCTGCTCGATGGCGACCAGCGGTTTGAGGACGGTCGCATCCGTCGGGCGGACCTTCAGCGAGTTCGGTTCCTGCACCAGCCCTCCGCAGCGATCGCATCTGCCGGCCTTGAATAGCAGATACCATCCGTCCGGAAGCTGGACCCGGTGGGTGAAATCAGAAAGGCGGATCGCCGGCCGCATGGTCAATCCTCCCCCTCGAGCATGAGCGTGAGCACCGGCTCGGCCGCATCTCCCGGCCCGCAGAGCGCCCAGAGTCGCACCTCTTCATGGGCCAAACCATTCCAGACCAGGACCTGGAAGTGGAGCCGGTCGGCTCCGGCCGGGCATCCGCAGATCGTCGCCCGCAGGACATTGAGGACGTCCCAGAGCCGCCCCCTGACGTCCTGCCCCGCGGGCAGCTCCTGGTCCAGCGGCTTGACCGTCGCGGCGTAGGCGGCACTGGTCATCGCGATGGGCAGCCTGAAGCCCGCCTCGCGCACGAGATCCGCGATATCGGACTGCATCAGATCCACCAGAACCCCATCCTCGATCGCCTGCTTGCGGGTATAGCTATAGATCAGGTCCCAGCCGTCGGCCGGATCGATTTGCTGAGTAACCATATGATTCCTCCTATACCTCCTGGTCGGAGTTGCCCCGACCACTGGGAGGCGATTGCCAGATCAATTAAGGGAACGCGGGAACGTTGATGTCGGCGGTAACCTGCTGTCGAAGCCATGAGATGGCTTCGCCTTCGGACAAGACATCGCTCTCGATCAGAAAGTCCACCTCGCTGCGGTCATGGACGGAGAGGCCACGCGGCGTGCCCAGACCGTCCTTCAGGATTCCGGGCCAGCGTCGCCCCGCCGCGGTGATGACCGCGCACCTGAAAAAGGCGATCTCGCACATGGAGAACGCCAGGGCCGGCAGGTCCATCGGCATGTCGGGGCGCTTGATCTCGCACTTCACCAGCCCGCGCTTCACCTGGCTCGTGGCCTCCCCCACCGCCTTGTACAGGGTCACGCCGACACTGCACCCTTTCCGGGTCAGATGGTCCGCCAGCGCCAGGGCCGCGGCCCCCCGGTAGAGGAGTTGCAGGGGCTTGACCTTCCAACTCACGGCCAGATTGCAGCCGATTCGGACCAAGCGCCGCACTTCCGCCTTCCGCTCGATCCGCTCCCAGGGGGAAGGATCCCGGGCCAGCCAGCGGTCGGCGTCCAGCGTGTCGCCCCAATCTAGTCCCCGCCGGAGCTTGCGCCGGGGTTTTAGGGGCAGCTCGACCTCCCCCGCGAGGTGCTCGCGCATCTTGTCGATCGCCCCGATCAGGTGGGCCGGCGGGGAGAAGACATTCTCGACCAGCTTTTCGCGGGTGTAGTGGTTCGCCCACTTGCTCTCGCCGGAAAGGCAGTCGGCCAGCAGGCTCCGGAGGCGCTCCCGGTTGTGGTCGTTCTGGGCATAATCGGACAGCGCATCCTCGATGATCTCCCGAATCGAGCCGAACTCGATCCGGTGGATGCCATCCTCACCCCGCACCGCCGCGCACGCTCCGGCGTTGAAGTCAGGCGCCTCATCGCTGGGCTGGAAGCCAGACGACCGTTTGGCCGGCACGGGCAGCGGCGTCCGGGCCTTCTTCTCCTTGACCGGCAGCGGTTCCAGATCCGGCGTATGCGGCCCGCACTCCTCACACCGGGCACCGTAATGCTTGGCAAACCAGCAGATCGACCCCTTGGGCAGTGCCTTGCCGCAGGTCCGGCACTTGCCATCGAAATAGCTGGAGATCCGCTTGGGATTCAGCTTCCAGGCCTTGGCCATGATCAGCCCTCCACCTTGGCGCGCTCGTCCGCCGACCAATCCTGCAAGTAGCGCTCCTTGAGCTCCGTGAGCGTCCGCCCGGCCCGAAGCGCCGCCGATCCGTTCACCACCAGGCGCGTGGAGGCCACCCGGCGAAGCTTGTTCCGGGCGATCCTCTCGCGCAGATCCCGCACCCAGGCCAGGAATTCGTCCGCCGGTTCAGCGGAAAGGACCGAGCGGGCAATGTCGCTCTCAAGCTCCTGGTCGTAGCCCACCTGCAGGGTGGCGAGGATGAACCGATCGAGAGTGGAGGCGTCAAGTTGATTACGCCCCACGTACTGGTGATCGCTGCCCCGGCCCCAGGTATTCGCCGCGGCGAGGATGTAGGTCTGCTCATGCCGCTGGTGCACCTGACCATTGGGATTGGCCAGAGAACCGTTGGCCAGGGCGGCGTTGATGGAGACCATCACGTTCGCATCCGCGGCGTCCAGTTCGTCGAGCAGGAAGACGCCGCCGTTTTCGTAGATCTCCACAAAACGGCTGGGCACGTACTTCCAGGAACCATCGCTCTGCGGAAGTGTCCGGCCAAACAGATGCACCTCGCTCACCCCGGCCGAGAGGCTGATGAAGCCGAAATCCAGGCCCAGTGCCTGGGCGAGACTCTTGGCCAAGGTGGTCTTGCCCGATCCCGACGGGCCGACCAGCATAAGGTTCCGGTGCCCTTCGGCCACGAGTTCGGCGAGTTGCGCGAATTGGACGTGAGTCCGTCCTTCGGACCTCCCGACCAACGTTCCCGCCTGTTGCATTTCGATCACCCTCGGCAGCCGCGCTGCCCGCAACTGCTCCTCCACCAGCCTCCCGATCGCATCCGCGTCCATGACCGGCTTGAGGTACTCCTGCAGCCTGCCGGCCAGCAGTTCGAGCACTTGGGCCTCGCCCGGCTCGGGCTTTCCGTTGTTTCCCATCTCGCGCTCCTCCTCCTCTGTGAGGGGACCCGCTCCCCTCGAATCCGATGAGGAAAAAGAAGCAAAGGGACAGCTAGAATCAGCCCAATCGACCCGTTTTTGCCCGAATACATAAGACGTTCAGGTGTCGGCATTGCAGTCGCGCATCATTTCTGGCGGCTCTTTCTGCCGGCGCACGGGCCAGCCGAAGTGACCCTATTTGTTGACCATTTTTGACCTTGTGACCTTTTCCGTCAGCGCGGAATAAGCCGCCAGATACGCGCAATTACGCTTGCTGGAGCTTCACGCGTCGGATATACTATGTACTAACGAAGGAGGAGTGCCATGACCAAGACCTTGACCCGCCACGGGAACAGCTACGCCCTTGTCATAGACAAACCAATCATGGAGCTTCTCCAAATTACCCCCGAAACCCCGCTCGAGTTGGCCACGAACGGAGACACGCTGGTGATCCGCCCTGTCCGGGACAAGGCGCGGCAGAAGAAGCTGGACCAGACCCTTCAGAAGATCAACACCCGATTCGCTCCGGCATTGCGCAAGCTTGCGGAGTAATGCGTGAACATCGAATTCCTGACCATCGAGGATGTCCTCTACATCCACCAGAACCAGATTGATCAATACGGTGGAGAATATGGGGTTCGTGAAGCAGGACTCCTGGATTCCGCCGTTGCTCAGCCGCAGGCCATGTTTGGCGGCACTTATCTTCACCGTGATCTTTTTACGATGGCCGCGGCATACCTCTATCATCTCGTTCAAAACCATCCATTTATTGACGGCAACAAACGAACTGGTGCGGTCGCGGCGCTGGTCTTTCTCGACTGGAACGGGATCGAGATCCTGGCCGACAACGACGGCTTGGCCGAGATCACGCTCCAGGTCGCCACTAGCAAAGCCGAAAAAGATGCCGTGGCTCAGTTTTTCCAGGCACATGTGGCCAAGCCGTAAAGCATTCATCTGCCGTCTATTCATCGGATCACCCTCACGCACAGCCGGGTCGTGCCTTTGGCCTGTACTTCATCGAGATAACGCCCCCACTTGCGCTTCAAATAGGTGATCTCCGCGGCGTGGCGCTCGGCGCTGCGATTCCCCGCGTTCCCGCCCGAGCCGGCGAAGCGCGTGTGGATGAACGAATACCGCCCGTCCACCAACACGAATCGGTCATGCATCAGGGACTGCAAGCAGAAATCGATGTCGGCACGCAACAGCAGCGAGGTGTCGTACCGGAGTTCCCGCCCGACCACCCCGACGATCCCCCCTACCCAGGTGTTCAGGGAGAAGGGCTTGAAATTAGCGTAGGTGAGTGGCCGCGCCGCCTGCTGGAATCCGAACACCCGGGTCCCGGAGTCCTGCGCCAGGATGGCGAGTCGCTCCACAATCGCCCGGGCGGTGTCCGCGTCCTCGATCCGCCATTTGTGAAAGCCTACCTGGCTGTAGACGTGGGTGACGTCGTCGTCGACCATGACCACACAAGGGTCGGCGACATTGTCGAGGATCCATTGGCGCAAGGGGCCAATGCCGACCACGCTGGTTGGGTGGACCAGAAGGTCGGGCGAGATTTTTTCGTAGGCGCCAACCTCGTCCTCGCCCACGCAGAGCGTGGCATCCGGAAACAGGCGCAGCGCCTTCTCGCCGATCACATTCGCTCTGCCCTTCGAGGGGATGATGAGTTTCATGCCGCGCCCTCCCGCTTGGCTTCGAGGCAACGAAGCGCACGCGCCCCATCCACGCACCGGCCCAGGCCGATCTTTTGCCGTCCGCCCGGATAGGTGATCGCCACCTTCTCGATCCCGAGCTTTTCACAGGCCTGCTGGAAGTCCTGCTCGTTTCGGAACAGCAGCATCACGTAGTCGTAGTGCTCAAACGGCTGGCATTCCATCTGGGGCAGGACCGCCGCGGGATCCTCCGCATCCGCTTCATCCGCCTCGCTTGCCGCAGAGTCGAGTCCCACCCGAGTGTGGTGGAGCAGGTCTCTGACCCAGAGACTCTCGGCCTGGATCCCGGCGACAAGCGCGGCGTAGGCTTCGGCATCGCCCTGGGCCATCGCGGCAAGCGGGTCGAGAGTGGCCAGAATCTTCTTCTCCGCCGCCTCGCTCCAGTCGCCCACCAGGACCGGGACAGGTACTGCGGGATCCGACACGCTCTTCCTGGCGTGACCATCGATCAGGCGCCCCGTACGCTCGTTGTAGAGGCAGGCGCCAGCCCAGCCGACTTCCGGATCGGCCAGAAGATCCCGCAGGCTCTGGAGCTGCTCCGGACTGTGCCGGCGCCAGTTCGCGGGATTTTCGGCCAGGCTTCCGGACTCGATCCATTCGAGGCGTAACTGGGGATTTCTGGCGCCAGCGATCTCTTCGGCAAACTCTTTAGCATCAAGCACTTGCTTCTTGCTCATCGCTGTTCCTCGCAGGAAAGAAAGATTAGTAAATGCCGGGAGTTGGTCCCATGGAGTTATAAGTCCTTATCTGACAAGGAGTACCTTTTATGAAATAGCCAAGAATGACCGAATATTACATGACACAATAATTACCATAACTTACAGTCACACTGCCAACCTCCGCTCGCGCAGCGCATTGACGCGGTCACGCTGTGCGGACGGCGTCGAGACGCCTACCTGCCGCCCGATTACTGGATCTGGGACTAGTCCGACAGTCACGGCGTACTCGTATACCGGCGAGAACGCGTCCACGATCGCACAGAATGCATCTAGTGAGATCTTCTTCCTCGCGCATGCGACCTCGGCTTTGAGCACCTGGGACTTGAGCCAGAAGAAGATGGCTGGCGTGAGGCGAAGGAACACCTTCGCGTCTATCGTAACCTTGTCTGCCCATACGTGAGGCTCGTCGGTGAGCCACCACTCGAGATCGGTAGCCACGAGCATTGCCGGAGTGACCAGGGGAGACTCGGTAAGGTACTGAACGACCTCAAGCTTGTGCCGGGTGATCTCCTGGCGCAGGTCGTCGGTCAGATTCCGAGTGAGCCCGTGGATCTTCACTTGGCCGTGCGGGTCGAGCGAGACGATCATCCCCAGGTGCATAAGCCCTTTGACAATCTGTTCGGCCAGGAGCGCGCTCATATCAGCACCTCCGGGTCGGATTCAGGGGTTGCGGGGTTAAGAGGTTTCCGCGGGTCTTTTGCACCTTGTTCCATGTGTGGACATGTATGTGTAGGGATATCTGTGTTTGCGCGCGTGTACGGGAGGGGTAGTAAATTATCCCTCGAAACCTCAGTAACCACGCAAGGCTGGTCGTCATTGGGGAGAAAACCAGTGGGTTTGGTGGAATCGACTTTGGGATTAACCTCGCGAACCCCGCAGTCAAGCGGACGAAGCTTCCATCTGCGTACCTTCGCATGCGTGTCAATCCCAGCATCGCTCAGCTTCTTCCCGTCAAACACGCGACCCGCCATGCGTGAGAGATTGCGTCCGAGCGACCGCTTGAGTGACGCCATCCCCTTGTCCTTGTACGAAAGCAGGATGTCCGGGAGCGCCTCGTCGGTCAGGCTCTCGTGCGCCAGGATGCGCCTGCAGACCTCGTCGGTCGTCACCGAATACCCGCCGATGGTCTCCCACCAGGCGGCGAAGAACGCGTTCCACTGCCGCGCGTCATCGTCCTGGACCACCCGCACCTCCTCGAGGTTGTGCAGAAACCCGCCGATCCCGGCATGGGAGAGCACCCCGCCGACCGCGTCAGCCCACTCCTGGAAGCTGCCAAAGCGGATGCTCCGCGCGGGCGTGGGCCTGCCTGCGGCATACCACGCGCGAATCAGGGTGTACGCCGCCGCGAGAAGCCTGCCCCGGTGGTGCCGCACATGCGCCGCCAGGTCGGCGTGACGGAAGCCCGCGCGCTCCCACGGGCGCTCGGCATTCGAGTCGAGGCGCACGGTATAACACCGTCTTGGCATGTCCCCCGTCACCCGGATGTTGTTCCCGGTGGCCGTCCAGACGCAGCGTGACGGCACCGAAATCGTTTCATTCTTCCCGAGCCGCCGGTCGATCCACTCGGGGCTCGTCAGCGCCGCGGCAAGGTTTACCGAATCGAAGGCCATAGTCTCCGGGACGTTGTCGATCAGAACGAGAGGATGCGACTCCATGAGGATCGCGGTGATGCGCTTTCTCCACTCCTCCTCCGGATCCCGGCTCGCCGAGGGCACGGTCTGCACCGGGACCGCATCCACGGCGATCGCCCCGAGGGCCTTCACAAGCAACGTCTTTCCCGTCCCCTGGACTGGCGCGTCAATCAGAAGGAGCGGGACGTTCCCCGGAATCGCCGGGCGCATAAGGACGGAAAAGACCAGGGAAAGCGCGTTCGTGCGGCTCGTCTCATTCTCGAACGGGAAGTCGGCGAGGACATCGAGGAGGATGTCTCGAGCCGCGGAAACCTGCGCCGCTGTCGGGTCATCGGGGATATCAGGCACCGCGAGCCCCCGCGCGGGGACATAGAAGAGGCGCGTCTCGGAGTCATATCCCGGGGTCTTGCAGATTGTTCCGTCGGGGCGCAGGATCGGCGCCTGGGTGATTCCCAAAAGCGGCGGGAACGGCCAATCCGGGAGCGCTAGGATATTCTCCGCAAGATACATGGGCGGATTCGCGTCCACGGCGACGCGCTCGTTTTTGATCTGGCGATAACCGAGCCAGCGCGCGACCTGGGATAGCTTGCAACGCATGCGCGTGCGCTCGAGCGCCTGGATCACCGGCAGGCCATCCTCATTCATGGTGATGCGGCTAGGCTGGCCTCCGCGAACAAAGAGCGAAGGCGGGGTGTTGGCGGCAGAGATAGCGCCCAGCGCCTGCTGTGTGAGATCGGCGAGCTGCACCTCGTCGATGCCGATGCCGGGGAGGCCGGCCATCGAGGGCGAAGGCGTGGCGGGACGCCGGGATCGCTTCTTCGGCCTGTACTGCCCCTGTACCTTGGACAGAGCCTTGCGAACGGTTGTCGCGCCATATGTTTCCTGTCCGTGCAGTTCGTCCCACTTGTCGCGGTACAGCCCTGACCTCCGAAACACCCGGTCGATCTGCGCCGCATCCTTCGTAAAATACGCGAGTTTGAAGACGAGCGACGAATCGGCCTCGCTCGCGGAGTTGTAGTAGTCGTTCCATCTCCCCTGCCAGAGCGCGGCGAACTTCTCGTTCTTCGCGCGAGAAGACGAGACATGGCGGATGATCTCGTCATCAGTCAGTTCGACTGGCTCATCCTCAAGGGATAGAGGAACGGGACTCTCCGCCTCGTCGCCAAACACCTTCGCGTAGAGCGAGTCGAGCGCTTCTTGAGCCTCCACCACCTCCGCCAGATCGTCTCTGAGCCACTCCCCGGTCACGGTGAAGAACCGGTCGCTGTCGTACATCTCGACTTCGCCCGATTCGCACTTCTTCCGGCAGCGCGCCCCCTTCTTCTTCCCGCGAACGAAGATCTTCACCCCCGTACCGCTCGGGCTCACCTCACAGTACGAGGCGAAACTGTCGATGATCTCCCGCGCCCACGCCGCGATCTCTCCCGTCGCCGTGTCGCGGCAGTCATCCAGGTCGATCCCGCAGAAAGGATCGGCTGAGGAGAAAACGAATCCCACGCCCATGAGCTCCGGTTCAGATTCGAACGCAGACATCGCGAGGTCAAACGATCGCCATTGTGCGCGCTCGGTCGACGATGCGCGGAACAGTCCCTCCGGACAGAGCGGGACCTTCTGGAATTTGCCGATCTGGTCTTCGATCCGCCAGCAGACCCATTGCGGGAGTTCGCGCAGGCAGGCGGGAACATTGGCCCGGATGATTTCCGGAGTCGCGCGTATCATTCTGCACCATCCTTATTCATGAGGTGACCTGGGATGACACGACGAGCTTCCCCAGAAGGGTCCGACGCGCTTTGACCTCATTGCGTTTGGCCGCCGCCCGGATCCCCCAGCGATCGCCCAGAAGAATGACGTTCTTCGACGCGCGGGTCACAGCGGTGTAGAGCCAGTTGCGGTCGGCGAAAAAATGCGACTTATGACAAATGACTACCACGCACGGGAATTCGCTGCCCTGCCCTTTGTGAGCCGTGAGACAGTAGGCAAGCTGGAGATTGCCCTGATGCTCCACATCTACGGTTTTCTCCCCTTCGCCGTCGAACTCGACCACGAGGCTCTCCCGGCCAATCTCCCGAACGACACCAGTCGTGCCATTCATCACGCCCAGGTCGTAGTCATTCGCCGTCTGGATGACCTTGTCGCCAACCGTAAAGCGGCCGCGCACCTCGCCGTGGAATATGCGCTGCATCATGCGGTTGATCTCGCGGGTGCCAAGTTCCCCTCGATGGATCGGCGTGATGATCTGCACGTCTCGAACAGGATCGCACCCCAAGCGCTGGGGGATCATCGTGAGCACCAGATCGCGCAGGTACGCCTGGATCTGGAGAGGCTCTTTGAAATGGTCCACCACCGCCCACGCGTCACTGCCGGTGGAGGATGTGGGCACGATCCCGCGTAAAATCTGTTCGCTTGCATGCTCGATGGGGCCGGCGTTCCGGACGACCTCATTGAGCACGACTGTGGGAATGAGATCGTACGCGGCAATGTCGCGAAGAATGTTCCCGGGGCCGACGGGCGGGAGCTGGTCGCTGTCGCCGACCATGATGAGCCGCGTT
>CAYMGG010000002.1:25143-31055 GCA_964389915.1 uncultured Planctomycetaceae bacterium | reverse complement strand
CGAGCACCAAGCGGGTGCGCGAAAGGTCGATCCGCCGGAGGAGTTCCGCCATCAGCGGAACGTCGATCATAGAGGTTTCATCCACGATCACGGCGTCCGCATCGATCCGCTCGCAATGAAACGATCGGCCATCGTACCCGAACAGGCGATGGATCGTCTTCGCCTTGACGCCGGTTACGCCATGTTTGTCGCGAAGTACCTCTTCGATGCGTTTGGCAGCCTTGCCCGTAGGCGCGCAGAGGACGACCGAGAGCCCCGCTTCATGGAAGGTCTTCGCGACGCGCCCCACGAGGTGCGTCTTCCCTGTCCCCGCCCCCCCAGAAATCGCAGAGAGAGCCTGCGCTATGCACATCCGGTATGCCTCGGCTTGCGAATCGTTCAATCCCGATGCGTCAAGATCGGCTTCGGGAATCGGGTGGACCTCGCACCGCACCGCACGCTCGAACGCGCACGCTATCGCTTTCTCCGCCTCCAGCATCTCGGGGAGGGCGATGCACTGGCCATCGGCGGCGAGATCGCCCGAAGCGAGGAGAGCTGTAGCCGCCTCACGGATAAGATCCAGGCTGTCCAGCCCGTCGAGCAACAGCGCGTCATTCGCCCGGGCGATCAGGTCGGCCCCGCCGATCCACGTGTGACCCGCGTCCACTTCCTCCTGCACTACATGAAGAATGCCGGCACGCAGGCGACCCGGGTGGTCCTTCCGGATTCCCATCTTCCGGGCGATCCCGTCCACGCGCTTGAACCCGTACCCGTGTACCGTCCGGATGAGTTGGTAGGGATCGTTCTGCAGCACCCCGATCACGCTCTCGCCGAACTTGTCCAGGAGCGTCTTAACCTGATGCGGGGTGAGTTCGAACGACGAAAGGTACGCGTAGACCTTGTTCTGGGCCGAGCGGCTGACCCATTCGGACTGCAGGGTCTTGAGCGCATCGAGAGGGATGCGAAGAGCCTTGTGCAGTTCCCCAATGTCGCCCCGGATGAGTTCGTCGAATTGCCTGGCGGAACCCGCATGATCCACGAGCTTGCGCGCGGTCGATTCACCGATCCCACGAAACGCCGAGTGATCCGCGAGATACCGGATCAGGCCATCAGACGTGTCGGGAAGGTCATAGGAGAGCCCCTCGACGGCGAACTGATGCCCGAATTTCGCGTGCTTCTCCCACTTGCCGCGGAGCGCCACGCTATCCCCGACATTCGCCAGGAACGCTCCACGGAACTTCACCCGCACGTTGCTTCCCGCGTCCAGTACGCCCGCAGAGAACCGGGGGGAGGCATAGAACACCTTCTCAATCGTCCCCTTGATCACATCAGGCACTTGTAGCCTCCTAGACGGTCTGACGGGCGCACATCCTCAGGAACCCCTCGGTAAACGCCAATGCCGCCTGACGGCTTCCGCACCAGAACACGGGCACGCGGTAACGCACACAGATATACAGTGTCGCGCCCAAGACGGATTCCGGCCTCGCCCCCCGCAAGTCTTCGCGCCTCATCCCCCGCAGCATCGCATCTATGTCCCCTTCGACGACCACACAGGCGGCCTCATAGGTAGACAGGAGAAGGAGCTCATTCCCGAAGCGCCTGGCATCGTGGATGACGGTCGAGACGAAATCCTTGAGGCTCTTGCGTTCCACCGCGACCACGCCCTCCCGGCCTTCGACCGAGTAGTCGCCAGCCGGGAGGGCTCGCCTTACCATCTCGCAGGGGAACTCGTAGGGCTCCTGCTCGCGGGTATCGATCACGATCCGAAAAGCCGGAGTGCTCATGCCGTCTCTCCAAACGCGCTTCCCGTGGCAACCAAATCCTCGATTTCGTGCGGTTCCAGAAAGCGACCGTCCACCCGAACAAGCGGGGCCTGCCCGCCGATCATGGCAAGGTGCGCCATGGCATCGACATCCGGTTCGTCGCCTCTGACCAGGCGCTGCAGGTCACGGGTAATGACCTTCCGCCCCGCGCCTTCGAGTGCGACGATCGCATTCTCGCACCGGGGGCAGTCCTCCAGGCGCCAGACCGTGACCCGCAGGCCATCGTGAGCCACTTGTTCGTGGCAGACGGTGCAGATGTCGGCAAGACGTGCGCCGCAGCCGGCAACCACGCAAGTCCGTGGCAGGAACGAGCATCCGCAGACCTTGCAAGTGCGCTCGCGCGCGGCGGCAGCCTCCGCATGCGCCTCGCGCCAGTGGCACGCGTGGCAGTGGCCGCTCTCCTGCTTTCGCCCGGAGCAGACCTTGCAGGTAAAGGGCACGAAATCCGCACCACAGACCGCGCACGTCCGCTTCACACTCAAGTATTCCTCCTGGCAGGACTCGCAGCGAATCACCGCTGCGTCGTCATGAAAGAACGGCTCCCCGCATTCACCGCAGGGACGCTGCTTGCGGGCCATGGTGTCCAGGCACGGATGGCAGTACTCCCCGTCCTGGTTCAGGCTGCTCAGCCACGCGCCGCACCTTTTGCAGCGAATGGTCGGAACCACCGGCGCCGCCGTATTCTGCTCTTCGCATGGGCAGTCCGCGCCCGTACACTCACAGGGGGCGTTGTCACTGGACTAGCGGCAACGTTCGTTCATCGTTCTGCTCCTGGTCCATTGGTCGGAAGAAATGGCGACGGGAGGGGCCGGTGAGGAGGAAGCCCGGCTCGCCTCCCGCCGCCCGAAAGGATCAGCCCCAAGGATTCGGCCCCATATCGGGCTGCCCCGAGGGCACGGTGAGGAGGCGGGTGAAGTAGATGTTCACATACTCGCCCCGCGTCTTCTTCATAACCTCGAGCGTCTTGTCGAGCGCCTCCCCGATCCGCCCCGGGAGTTCACTCAGCTTCTTCAGCTCCAAGCCCACCTTACGCAGGTCGCCCTTCACATAGGGGAGCGACGACTCGGTGATCACGCTGTTCTTGAAGAGCTTGCGCCCTTGATGCTGGCCGCTGATCACCGCGAGTTCCCACCGGATCATCGGAACCCCGGCCTGACTCTTCGTGACGGCGGCCCGCTCAATCCGCACCTGGTACTTCCCGTCGGGGAGCTCCGCGAATTCCGGCGCCTCCGCCGACTCGAACTCCTCGTCGAACGCTGCGAGGTCCACCCCCATCCCGGCGCCCGTATCGCTTTTCACCTCGTCTTCGAATGGATTCGCGCTCATGCCTGTTTCTCCTTCCTGTCCTTGCCGTAGAACGCCTGTTCGAACGCCTCGAACGAAAGCGGCAACACCTCGGGAAGCCGGCCGGTCCTGTCCCCGGCCTCGTACATTGGATGGGGCTTGGTACGGATCACGCGCTCGACCACCTGCCCGCCATCAGCGGTTCGCGTCGCCCGCGTATCGCAATAGAGGATCATGTCCACGATCCCCAACACGACGCTGCGAGCGCGGTCAGGGAGACTCGGTTGGGTCTTCACGGTTTCGCCCGTACGCGTCTCGATTCGCTTGTCGGCGGCGTGACTGATGAGGACGAGGCCGTACGGCAGGCTGGCGAGACGCGTAAGTACGCGGTGCCACTCGCCCTTCACGAACGCCCAGCCCTTGCCATGCGGGAGATCGCCTTCGTACTTCACGCTGTTCTGCGCATTCACGTGATCAGTGCAGTACTTGAACGCGTTGTCGACCGTGTCCACGACGATGGTCTTGAAGGAGTGCCCGCCTTTCGCAACCAGGGCACACGCCTCAAGGAACGCCTCCCACGTATAGGTGGGGACCTTGTAGACGGTGAGTTCGCTCAGCCCCGGCTCGCACTCGAAGAAGATGGCGTCCGGGAACTGGCTCGCGAGGGTCGACTTTCCGAGCTTGGGTTGGCCATACAACAGGATGCTCTTCTGCGACAGGTCGATGACCGGCGACGACGGGGCTGTGGGCAAGGTCATTGCCATGACGATTCCTCCTCGTTTTCAGAAAGCGGGATCGGGTGCGGAAAGCTCTTCGTGCGGCGGGGCGACTTCGTATAAGTTGTCGCGCACGATGGGATTGAAACCGGACTGGCAGTACGGGAAGTACTCGCAGGCCCGCCCCCAGTGGAAGCAGTGCGAGGTGTTCATCAGATACTTGCCGCGACGCCCGGCCTCCAGGAGCATCTGGCAGCCCTGCCAGATTTCCTCACGCAGCATGTCGAACCGCTCATCCGAGAGGTAGATGCGCTCGCGGTGGAAGGCATCGGGCTGCGCGTACCAGTCGCACAGGCGTCCCATGAACTCGTCGTCGGTCTCGGGTTCCTGACGCTTCGCGCTTGTCTTCCCCGACTTGTTTTTCGCGGCAAGCCCCTGGGCGCGGGCCTGGAAATCCGCCTCCGATTCGCCTTCGCGCTGCCTGAGGCGCGACTTCACGAGGACGTTGTAAAGCACGCCTACGATCGGCACGCCGGTCTGACGTAGGAAATACGCGTATGCGGCTATCTGCGTATCGCACCAGAGACGCTCAAGATAGTCCCCCGTGAGCGCCCCCGCGGTCTTGTGCTCCATGACGTACAAGCCGTCGGGGAACCGGACGATGGCGTCGATCTTGCCCGCCATGTGGAACGAACGGCTCTCCCGGCCAGTCTCGGGATTGAGGATCGGCGCCTCGAACTGCTTCTCGATCGCAAGGACCGAGAATTCTTCCTGGGGGTAGCGCGAGGCATACCCGAGCATCATGGCGCGGGAAAGCTGCCAGGAAGCCCTCTCCTCGGGATCGCCCTGGCGGTTGGGGTAGGACCGGTCGAGGAGGTCGAGGACCGCCTCGATCCGCCCCTCGCTCCCATAAGAGCCGTGCCAGAGCTCGAGCGCACTGTGGATGATGCTCCCGAAGGCGAAAGGCGCCGGTTTCGTCTTCGGACGGAGATTCTCCCGGTAGCGGAGCTCGTACTTCTTCTGACAGTTGCGCGCCGCGTTATAGGCGCTGAAGGTCATCCGTTCCATCGCGATCCTCCTCGTGGATCGAGGCGCGTTCAAACTGCCGCCTCTCACCCCAACTAGGACCGCTCGCCCCCCTCGTGTCGTCGCCCCTCATCGGCGTCAGGCAAAAGTCACTCGCCCGGCGATCGCCCGGCATGTCGCCGATCAAATGCGCCAATCGCCCGGCGAGTGACTTTTTCCGACGCCCCTGCGCGCCAATGCGTTGTCGCCGACCCGCAGCGTAGAAGGAAGGCATGCGCCGCGCGTGCGGCAGGAAAAAGAACTTGGTGGTCGAGGAGAAATTGCGATGGACGGGATGCGCTATGAGGAGATGTACGAGGGATATCTGGAATCCTGGCAGGTTGGCTGCGCGGTGCGGTGCATGCTCGAACAGGAGGTTCCGGAACACGAGTGGGACGACATTCTGCAAGATGTCGCGCCCCGGATTCGCGAGGAAGCCGCGCCCTTCGGTGGCTCGCCCGCCACACGGGTCTTCCATCTGGTGAAAGCGCGTATCCGCGCGGGACGCAAGCGCGAACAGAATTACCGCAAGCACGTCCAGACGCTGCCGGACCGGGAGGAGTGCAAGCGCCTCGAGAATGGCCTGCTGGCGCCGGACGAAACCCGCGGCGTGGATATGCGGTACGACATCAAACACGCCCTGGCCAGTCTCTCAGCCCGGGAGCGCGCGCTCTGCCACCACTGGGGCGAGGGACTTACCCGGGAGGAGATCGCCGGTGCCATGGGCATCGAGTGGCATACCGTGGCGCGGATGCAGGATACGATCCGGAGACAATTCTCCAGACTCGCCCTCACGGCGTGAATAACAAGACGAGGGGGAGGCATCGCGCCTCCCCCTCTCGCCTCCAGATTGACGCCCAGTTGCCTATTCTGGACACGGGCTGGTCTTGCCAGAGAGCACATAGAATGACTCGGCCCCGCTTCCCTGGAGTTCAATGATCCCCTTACGGACAAGGGGCGATAGCGTCCGCTCAAGCGCAGTCTTCTTCACGCAGCCGAACTTCGCCTCGACCTCGGGCCGCGCGATCCGCCGGTCGTTCATCGA
>CAYMGG010000002.1:23385-25133 GCA_964389915.1 uncultured Planctomycetaceae bacterium | reverse complement strand
TGCCCCGCGCGGAGAGCTCCATAATGACCCACTCCTGTCTCCTGGTCAGCGTGGTGCCTGCGGGGAGTGCGATGGGGGCGATGGCGGACATTGGCTCCTTCTTCAACACTCCCTCCTCGACACGGATCTTTTCATCATTCAGGCGATAACCCTGGGCATCGCCACTCACGATCACATCGTGCCCGCCGGCGACCAAGCCGAACCTGTCGCCGAGAAGGGTTACCATGGCCTTCCGAAACTTCCCGATTTTCTTGCTGAGGGCGTTGCCACTGACGCCGATCCCCTTGACCGAGCCGAGATCCTCGCCTCCAAAGGAGACGAACCTTGTCATCCCGTTGAGCCCGGGCCGCGTCTTTCTGAGCTCCTCCAGGACGGGGAACATGTTCGCCCGCTCGCCCCGACGCGAGATCGCCTCTTCCTTATCACCGATACGGAGGGCAATGAGCTCAGGATAGTAGACAAGCGTCCCGCTTTCGAAAACACCCGGGGCAGATGACTCCGACTGAGCCTCATCCTCCAGGTGTACCGGCTGAGGGTCGGCCCCTGTAGGCGACTCGGTACGGCTCTCGATGGCTTTCAAGATCGTAGAGGAGAGCGTGGAGCCCGTCTCCTTGAATGGTTTGGAGACGAAGGCGCAGACGCCCTTGGCTTTGAGGCTCTCGTAATTCTCCAGACACTCGACGCAGTGGCTGGTGATCACAATGATCGGGATGTTCCACCTTCCGCGTACGGCAGCAATACTGTCGATGAGGGTCGTGCCGATGTCGAGGGTGGCGACCAATCTGCCGGCCCGAGCCGGGATCTTCAAGTCGAGCAGAATGTACCCGTATTCGCCTTCCCTCAGGTGCCTAAGCGCGTCCTCTGCGTTCGAGACCGCATCGTGGTCGTGGCCGAGAACCGCAAGCTTGTCCGCGATGATGTCGCGGATATCCTCCTCGTCTTCAATGACGAGCGCGCGGATCTTTTTCATGGCATTAGTTCCGGATCGATGGGCATTTCGATGGTAATGGTGGTCCCCTTGTTCTCCCGGGAGTCGAGGGTCAGCCGACCGCCGTGGCGTTCCACGTGGCGGCTCGCGAGGGGAAGGCCGAAGCCAGTGCTCTGCTTCTTCTGCTTGTTTTTCCGGCCAGGCAGGAACCGCCGGAGCTCCGCAAGCTCCCGGTCCGAAAGGCCGATCCCGTTATCCGCGACGGTGATCCACACAGTGGAAGCGTCGGCGACCGCCGCAATCGAGATTTTCCCACCCTTCAGCCCCTTCGGTCGAGCCAGGATCGCCTCGAAAGCGTTCTTCAGTACATTCGCGATGGCGAGCGGGATGAGCCGGTCGATTTCAAGGCTGATTCCGCCGGCCACCTCCACTGCGAGCGCGACGGCGTCGAAGTCGTAACCGAGTTCGGTAATGTTGTCCCGGGCGATCTGCTTGGCCTTTGCGATGATCTCGTCGAGGTAGTACGACTTACGGCGTAAGGGCCTGAGGGCAGCAAATTTCTCGAGATCGTCCAGGAACCGCTCCAGCAGATCAAGCGCGGCACGTGTCTTGTCCGAGGCGGCGATGAGCTTGCCCGGATCCTCTCTCTCCGGCGCCCCCGCGAGGAGCGCCAGCGTATGCGGTTTCAGATGCGTCAGGATGCTGCGCAGATCGTGGATCGCCTCGCCCAAGACGAAGTTGCTATACCGCTGGCAGATCTTGATCGCTTCGGACTCCGCGCGGTCGCCTCGGGCGAGATCCTCGTCGACGGCGGGCTCGT
>CAYMGG010000002.1:0-23375 GCA_964389915.1 uncultured Planctomycetaceae bacterium | reverse complement strand
CCAGCATGTCGTGGAGATAGGCAATCCCGTGCTTCCCCTCGGTTCGGGGCGTCTCCGTTTGCATTCGCGCCGTGCACCGGCTGGCCGCCCTGCGCACATACCCGTGGGGATCCTTCACGAGTTTCGCGGCGAGCGGCCCCGCGAGCTCGTCCGGCAGGTGCGCAAGCGCCTCCGCTACATCCTGGCGGACCTCCCACTTGGCGTCCTTCGCCAGCGTTTTCAGGACCACGTGGTAAGCATCATTCCCGCGCCCGCCCCGCAACTCCCCGGCGACCCAACGGATGATCTTCCGCTTTTCCGGCCAAGCGATGGAGGATGGATCGCGCTTCAATCCGTCGAAAACGATGGTGGCCTTGTCCGGCGTCATCATCTCGTCCATCAGTATTGATACCTCTTCCTGCGTTCCTTGAACGCGTCCTCGCCGCCCTCGAGCAGGGTGACGATCTCCTTCTTGCACTGGTCCACCGAACCCGACCGCTCGAGGTGCGAGGTCTCGCCGTTGGAGCTGAGGACGAACACGCGCTTGGCCTCACCCAGCACCGGGATGTTCGGGTTGTGGGTGATGAAGATGAGCTGGCGGCTCTTCGCCACCTCCCGGATGCGCTGCACCACCGCCGTGAAGATGAAGCGGTTGTCGAGGTTGTCCTCCGGCTGGTCTACAAGCAGCGGGTCGATCCGATCAAGGAGCAGAATCGGCAAGATGGATGTACACTTCTGCCCCGTCGAAAGGTCGGCGGAGTTCTTGTAGATGTTCCCATCCTTCAGCTGGATGGTCGGTTTGTCGATCAGGTCCACCGTATCAAGGTCGAACAGCACCTTCCCGCCCGAGAGCGCAGCAAGAACCTTGCGCGTCTGGTCGGCGTTCAGCTCCGCGCGTTCCGCGATCTCCTTCGCGTCGCCCGCGGCAATGAGTTGCGACAGATCCGCCGGCGGGATCCCGGCCACGATCTTCTGCGCCACGATTCTATGCTGCAGTCCCGCCCCACGGAGGCAGTCCTCGAGCAGGCTCTGGTACGCGTCGGTGTTCCCCGACGGCTCTACCGTCACCTGGATCTGAGGCGAGACGAAGAGGTTGATCCGGTCGGCGATCCCCTGGCGGATAACGTAGCGGCGGTCGCGCACCTCGGAAAGGACGTTCAGGAGCTCCGCGCGCCGGGCAAAGAGTTCGCGCAGCGTCTCCGCCTTCGCGTCCCGCTGTGCCTTCTTTTCAAGGAGCTCGTTCCTCCGCTTCTCGAGCGTGGCCCGCTCTGCCGACTGCCCCTGTGCCTGCTTGTACTTCTCGATGATTGCCTGGAACTCAAGCTCCTGGTTCTCATGGGTCTTCGCAAACTTCGCCGCGCCGGACTGGACCTTGGCTGCGGTCGCGGCAATCGCCTTCGCGGCCCCGGCGAGGTGACCGTCCACTTCCGCGCCACACTCGGTCAGGGTCTTCACGAGACTTTTTAGCGCCTCGCCATTCGGCCCCAGTACCACCTCGCGGGGGAGAAGGCTCTCGGCCCTCCCTCCGATCTGACCCGAGAGACGGCCTATTTCAGCCCCGATCTCTTGGAGAAAGCGCCCGGCCCCATCTACCGCGCGGCGCTCCCGATCACGGAGCGCCTTGTAGGCGTGTGCCTGGTTCACGGCATCGCCGTCGTCACCGGCTGCCTTGCTCAAGGCCACCAGCTTCTGCTCAATCCCGGGGAGGACCGCGAGCTCCTCCTCCAGGGTCGCTACGCTCTTTCGAAAATCGAGAATGTTATGGGCATTCGAATCGAGATCTGCCGTGATCTGCCGCGCCTCGGCCTCCAACACGCCGATCTTCTCGGCCTCGAACCCGTCGATCAAGTTCAACTGGTACTGCGGTTCTTTGGCAATGCTCTCCACCTCGTTCTGGCTGTATACGTTGGCGTGGAAAAGCCCGCCAGCGGAGAGGGAGAGGCCGGTCGCCTCGCCCGTTGAATCGAGCACGATCGGGGCCTCGTTCGCCGTGCGGCTGACCGTATACTTGAACCCGTCACGCGTCTCGATCGCGACCATGATGCGCCCGCCGCCCAGGTTCTTCTGGACCAGGGCCTCGATGGATCTTCGAGCGGTCAACTCGGCCGGCAAGAGGTCGAGCGCGTAGCGCGTCAGCTCCAGCACCGTGGTCTTACCCGTCCCCCGCGCTCCGATGATGCAGTTCAGCCCGTCGGTCAGGTCCAACGCCATTCCATCGAGAAAGCCGCCCGTCACAGTGATGGTACGGATCAGATGGGGGGTGATCTCTCTTTCCATGGTCCCTCGCCTCCAATCGACTCGGCAGGGCTTCCATGCCCTGCGACAGGCGGATATTCAGCAAAGGGCGTTCCAATCAGCCGCAATCTGACTGCAAAGAGCGCATCTTGTTAACCTACAGCCACTTATGTGTTTTACAGTGAGAAAGACAACCCAAGAATTCAGGCAGGTGCAATCATTAACTGATTGCAAATGATGATTTATTAGATCATGAATTGATATGGGACGAGCCTGTCAGCCGAGCCACTTGCGCAGGGTGTTTATCGCCACCCCGAGCCGGCTCGCCGTCAACGTCCAGTTGTTGTCGCAGAGCTCTAGGCACCTCTGCATGTAGGCCTTGCGTACCTCGACCTCCGGAGTAATCGCGTCGGCACTCGCGGGATGGAACAGATCCTCTTCACTGGGGTCGAAAGATCGCGCGGGCACGGCCTTGCCCCTGCCCGCGAACCGGTGCCGCTCCTCGCGGATCGCCTCGGCAAGCGTCACCCCCGTGTAAGCCGACCGCTTGAGGAGGTTGATTAACTGGCGGATGTTGCCGGGCCAGTCGTACTCCTCCGCGGCCGTCCAGTCGGCCTTGGAAATTCGCAGCGCATAGCCGCCCGCCTTCAGCTGGTGGGCGACAGCGTTCGCGATCGACTTCATGTCTTCCCGCCGATCCTTGAGCGCCGGGACGTCGAGCACGAGTACACTCAGCCGGTGGTAGAGGTCCAGGCGAAACGCCCCGTCTTCGATCATGGCCGGAAGATCCCGGTGGGTCGCGGCCACCACGCGCACGTTCACCGCCTGCGTTTCCATGGTCCCGAGCGGCAGGATCGTCCCTTCCTCAAGCACTCGCAGAAGCTGTGTCTGCGCCTCAAGCGGAAGTTCGCCCACCTCGTCCAGGAAGAGGGTTCCATCATCCGCGGCCTCAAACGCGCCGGCCGCACCGGATGTGGCGCCGGTATAAGCGCCCGCACGGTGACCGAAAAGGCGGTCGTGCGCAAGATCGGCATTCGTCGAGAGGATCGCGCAGTTCACCGGAATGAATGGGCCATCCGAGCGAGGACTAGCCTCATGCAATAACCGGGCGACCATCTCTTTCCCCGATCCTGACGGGCCGCAGATCAGCACCGGCTCCTGGACCGGCGCGAGGCCGGCGATCATCTTGCGCAGCCGCTTCATCGCCGGGCTGTGGCCAAGAGGGAGCGCCTTCCCGCTGTACGCGCGCCACCGCTCGACCTCGCGTTCGTCCTTGGGCGTTACCTCCTCCTGGCCCGCCAGCTTGCGGATACAGGAGGCGAAAGCCTGCCCGTCGTCATACTTGAAGAAACGTCCCGCGGCGGCCTGGATGAAGTCGTGCCACCACCGGTGCTCTGGACTCGCCGCCTCCTCACGCCGGACGAACTCGTGGGCGAGATCGAGAAGGAAGGTCGCCCGCTTGTCCTTCTGGATCGACAGCAGCCGGAAGAGGGATTCGGTGTTGCTGGCGCATCGCCCGAAATGGGTCAGGCAGATGGCGGCGATCTCGGGGGCGTACGCGTCGAGATACCCCCGGCCGCAGAACCAGATCGCCTCGACGCCTGTCACACACAAGCGCCGGAGCGCAGCAAGCGTTTCGTCGGACGAGTCATCGACTCCGAGACCACAGATAAGAACCTGGTCCTCGGGTCTGATTCTGCCGGCGATCTCATCGAAGGCGCCCGGCGCACGCGAGGTGCTGGTGATCACGATCTCGGCCCGGGGATACGCCTGGAGCGCCATCGCCGCCGCGCACGCCCCGTCACTGCCGTGGGTGGTCACGACAAAGTACTTCGTCTCGCCCTTCTTGCCCATGACATCCTCCTTGCCAAGGCCAGCATAATATCATTAACTGAGTTGTTAGCGCAATACCTGATTGCAGATACTGATCCCAATAAACCACCCGATCGACGCGCAATCACACAACATTCTATCACCAAAAGCCTTGCGGTCTACCCACCTCTTGGCACGAGCGTTGCTATCGTCCCCGTGTGTCGAGGGCCGTGCATGCGCGGAAAATCGCTCCAAATGGCGACGCGGGAGGAAAACCATGCAGAAGCAGAAGAACAAGCGCGACATGCGGCAAGGCATCGCAGACAACTCCGGGGAGGTCCGCCTAGGCATGATTCGTACCCTGGCGGTCGGCCTGCAGTACTACGATGCGCGCCTCGAACCGGGCATGGAAGTGGTTCTTGAGCGCGAGCCCGCCAATTCACACGACGCGAATGCGATCCGCGTGGATACCTCCGACTTCCAGCGGGCGGGGCACCTCCCGCGCAGGACTGCAGCGTGGCTCGCCCCGCTGATCGATGCGGGCAAGATCCGCGCAGACGGCCGCATCGCCGCCTCCAGTGAGATCCAAGAGACATCGGCCCCGCTCGATCTCTCGCTGCATGTCGCGCCCAAGGGCAAGGCGATCCTGGAACGTAACCGGCAACCGGCCTCGGGGCGGGAGGCCGTGCACCAGATGGTCCTCGCGCTATACCTCGAGAGCGCAGCGTGGGAAGACATGCGCCCGCTCCGGGAACTCCTCCCGCTGGTCGAGCCTCTCCAACGCAGCGAGTTGCTCCCCGAGACCCGGATGTTGCTCGAACTCCTCCCCGCGCGGGCCGGCGAGATCGCGCGGAAAATGGCCGCGCGCCAGGCCGAGGGGCTGGTAGACGCGCTCAAGGCCGTCCGCATCGGCCAGGGGCTACACTATCACAATCTGACAGTGTTCCCGCTGTTTCAGGCGAACGGACACGACCGCGGCTATCTTCTCCTCGACGCCGCGCTCCGGGACGGGCTCGCGCAGGTGACCGAGGTCTCGGATTCTGGCCATGTGCCGGAACTCCGCCTCGTCAACCGCGCGCCGCAGCCGATCCTCATCCCGGAGGGCGAGATCGTGGTCGGCGGCAAGCAGAACCGTACGATCAACATCACGATCCTCGTGCCGGCGGGGGCGGAGTTCACGCTGCCGGTGAGCTGCGTCGAGCACGGACGCTGGCACCGGCTCTCCGACCGATTCGAGGCCGGCTTCCACGCGCCGCCCTCCCTGCGCGCGAACAAGATCCGCTCGGTCCGGGAGAGCCGCGAGCGGGGCGGCAGCTACGAGAGTGACCAGGGCCGGGTGTGGGAGGATGTAGACTGCTGCCTGAGCGCCGCCCGCGCCACGTCCGAGACGGCATCCCTCACCGACGGCTACGCGCAGGCCGCGGGCCGCTTGGCGGAGTACCGCGAACACCTGCCGTTGCCACCGGACGCGACGGGGATCCTCGTCTTTCACGGCGAGGAAGTGATCGGCCTGGATCTGTTCGATCACGCGCAAACCATGGCGAGCCTCTGGCCTCGTCTCTCGGAAGCGTACTTCCTCGCCCACGCCGGCGGCGATGCCGCTTCCCCCGCCGACGCTGGACTCGCCCGGGCGTTCCTGGATCGGCTAGCAGGAGGGCCTGTCCCGGCGAACGAGACCCCGGGACTGGGGCAGGCTTTCGACATCGCGGGCGAAAATGTAGTCGGGAGCGCCCTCTGGTACGACGGACACGCCTGCCATGTGGCGGCGTTCGCCGATACGGCGGAACAGAATACAAGTTCGTTGTGTTCACGTCGGACGAGAAATAGCAGGAGAACCCTATGAGCGCAATATGCAGTGTCTGCCTGGAAACTATAGAAAAGCCCGACACCATCTGGTACGCTGGAACCCGCTTCTCCTGGAATGTGCAGTGGGTCTGCGGAACCTGCATCGCGAAAATCCCAGAGGAGCACCGGGAATCTACGAACTCGCTTCGCCTTCATGACCTTTCGTTCGGAGTGCTGCATGCAAGCACCAATTCCCAAGGTGTCTATCAGGGAATGGACTCCACCCAAGGGCCGATTGCCTTCTGGGTCAGGGCAGACAACATCGAGAAAGTCTTTCCGGAAGACTGCGACTGTCTCTGCTCTCTCTATCCGTTCTACCGAATTGACGAGTATCTCCTCTGGCTTTGCGGGCTGATTCGCTCCGGCGTATATGACGGACCGGAGGCAGCGAAAAAGCTACAAAACACACTCCTTCTCATTGGCCGAGCTGCCGAGAGCCATCTGCTGAATCGGAAAGAGAACGATATCGAGCGCAAGGGCTTCTCCCCCTATTCATTGCCCGACAACCTATCTGATGAGCAGAACGCCCAGACAAAAGACCTGAAGAGGCTCATTCTTGAACGATATGAACAGCACTCGGGAGGATAATATTGATGCCGAAATCCATCTTGACGGGTAGGTTTTCAGTTAGCTATCCTGTCGAACCCGGAAGCTGTCAGGAAAATTTAAGGCTGGCTGGACGGAGGAAAATGTACGGGGAAAACACCCTCGGGCAATCGCCGCGCCGCCGAACGACAGCACTGGCTGAGAGGTGCGACCGAGTACGATTTCTCAACTACAAAGTTATCCATTTTCTCTTGCAAAAATGCCAAGAGAGGATTTCAATTTGTGTATGGTCCAGACCTATCCAAACCTCGATCCGACCAGACGGAGGAGATCGCCGCAAAAATCAACTGGATGCGGTGCGCCGGACTCTGGAAAAGTCTGGGCTTTTGGCCGAGTGAAGGAAGCGAATTCCGCTACGGGAATAAATCAGTTTTCTGAACAGAATTTCGCACGACGCGCAATGTGGTATCTTGCCACCTACTGTCATCGCCGGAAGGCCATTCGCATCTTCGCTCCGACCCGCATCCTGAAGATGGAGGTGACGAAAGAGAAGTTTGAGCGCCCGAATGCGTTCGATCCGAGCGAGTTTTTCCGCACCGCCTTCAGCATCGTGGCGGATCACGAGGTCGGCGACGTGGCCCTGCGCTTCGCACCGGTCGTGGCGCCGATCATCCGGGAGCGGCGGTGGCATGCGACACAGAAGGTCGAGGACCTGCCCGGCGGCGAGGTGCGGCTGACGATGACGTGCTCGCAAGGGGATGAGTTGAAGGCGTGGCTGCTCAGTTGGGGGGAAGACCTCGATATTGAGGCCCCCAGCGAACTGGTCAACAAAGTCGCAGCATCCCATCGACGAGCCGCAGATCGATCTGCGGCGATCGGCTCCGAGACGAAGAAAGGCAGGACGAAATAGCATGGACCAAGCTGCTCACAACAAGATCGTCTCCTTTATCTGGGGCATTGCCGACGACGTATTGCGCGATCTCTTCAAGCGCGGCAAGTACCCGGATGTCATCCTGCCCATGTGCGTCATCCGGCGCATGGATGCCGTGCTTGAACCGACCAAGCAACTGGAGATGCGTCTTACCGACTGGGGCAGCGACGAGGACGAGGGCGATGACGAGGATGGCGGGAACACTAAGAAAGGTCTGCCAGAGAAGAAGCGCAAGAAGCTCCTCGACGCGAAGACATGGGAGCGAGACGGTCGCCTAGTCGAGGTGGCCACGAAGTTGCGGGATGTCCTGGGCGACAAGCTGTTCGAGGATCACAATCTCTTCTGTGCTCGCGTCGATGAGGCGCTGAAAAAGGCGGGGATCAAGCTCGGAGCCGCCGACCTGAAGCAGATCCTGAAGGCCGTGAGCTGGCGCGTCGAGACGGCGCCGCCCGTCATCGCCAAGGTGCATAAGCCGGGAAAGACCAAGGCCGACCCGCTGCGCGGCCTGTTCGAGGCGACCGTCGACGGAAAGTCCGCTGTCGTCGAATACGAGCCCGATTCCGACCTGCGCGACACCGAGCAGGTGCCGCTCCTCGAAGACGGCGGCATCGAGGCCTTCATCCGCCGTGAGGTGCTCCCCTACACGCCGGATGCATGGATCAAAGAGTCTGCCACAAAGATCGGCTATGAGGTGAGCTTCACCCGGCACTTCTACAAGCCGCAACCACTACGCACACTGGAGGAGATCAGCGCCGACATCCTCGCCATCGAGAAGGAGTCCGAAGGACTGCTCGATGGTCTGCTGAAGGGAGGCGCGAAGTGAAGGCTACCGAAGCCAAACTTTTGAGCTTCCTCCAGAAGTCTCCGCAGTTCATCATCCCGATCTACCAGCGCACCTACTCGTGGACCGAGAAGCAGTGCCGCCAGTTGTGGGACGACATCCTGCGCGCCGGATCGAACAACGATGTCGCAGTGCACTTCATCGGCTCCATCGTCTATGTCGAACAAGGGTTGTCGCAGGTCACGCACCAGGCCCCGTTGCTCGTGATCGACGGCCAGCAGCGCCTCACGACCGTGTCATTGCTGATCGAGGCTCTGGCGCGCGCGTTGGGTGACGGCGAACCTGCTGACGGCTTCTCGGCCGCCAAGCTGCGCCATTATTACCTGAGTAACCCGCTCGAAGCAGGCGACCGCTACTTCAAGCTTCTCCTCTCGCAGACCGACAACGCCTCGCTCAAGGCCGTCATCCGAAACACCGAGCAACCCAAGGAAGCGTCACTGCGCGTAACACAGAACTTCGACCTGTTCACCAAGCTACTCGGCGAGCAGCAAGGCGACCTTGCCCCGGTCTGTCGCGGCCTCGCCAAGCTCGTGGTCGTGGACATCGCCCTCAGCCGCGATCAGGACAACCCGCAGCTCATCTTCGAGAGCATGAACTCCACCGGCAAGGAGCTGAGCCAGGCCGACCTCATCCGCAACTACATCCTCATGGGTCTTGAGCCCGGGCTCCAGACGCGCCTCTACGAGGAGTATTGGCGGCCGATGGAGCTGGACTTCGGGCAGGAGGCCTACGGGACTCAGTTCGACAGCTTCATGCGCCACTACCTCACTGTGTGCACTGGCGACATTCCGCGCGAGCGCGATGTCTACGAGGCGTTCAAAGATTACTCCCGTACCAAGCGGGTGCGCGAAGCAGGCATCGAGGCTCTGGTCAGGGAGATTCGCGCCTTCGCACGCCACTTCTGCGCCCTTGCGCTAGGGCGGGAACAGGATCCGGCTCTCAGTATGGTTTTCCACGACCTGCGCGAGCTGAAGGTCGATGTCGCCTACCCATTCCTGCTTGAGCTGTACCACGACTACGCCACCGACACGCTGAGCGCCACAGATTTCGCTGCCGCGGTCCGGTTGGTGGAATCCTATGTCTTCCGCCGCGCCATCTGCTCGATCCCCACAAACTCGATGAATAAGACCTTCGCCACCTTCGGCAAGGCGCTGAAGAAGGATCGCTATCTCGAAAGTGTCCAGGCGCACTTCCTGGCCTTGCCCTCCTATCGCCGCTTCCCAGCCAACGACGAGTTCCGCCGCGACCTGCACACCCGCGACCTCTACAACTTCCGCAGCCGCAGCTATTGGCTGCGCCGCCTGGAGAACCACGGCCGCAAGGAACGCGTGCCGGTGGACGAATATACGATCGAGCACATCCTGCCGCAGAACCCGGATCTTTCGGCCGCGTGGAAGGAGGGGCTCGGTGCAGAGTGGCAGCGCGTCCAGCAGCAGTGGCTGCATACCCTCGGCAACCTTACCCTCACCGGCTACAACACCGAGTACAGCGACCGGCCGTTTGTCGAGAAGCGCGATATGGCCGGCGGCTTCAAGGAGAGTCCGCTCAAACTCAACGCTGGCCTCGGTCAGATCGATGCATGGAACGAGACGGCCATCCAGGACCGCGCGGGGCGGCTTGCCGACCTGGCGCTCACGGTCTGGACCGCTCCCAAGCTCGATGAAGCGACGCTTGCCGCGTATCAGCCGCAGAAAGAAGTCGCGACTGGCGCCTACACCATCGAGGATCATGCGCACCTGGCCGGCGGTGCCATGCGCGAAGTGTTCGAGGCATTCCGCAAGGAGGTGCTGGCTCTCGACCCTTGCGTGACAGTGGAGTTCAAGAAGCTCTACGTGGCATTCAAGGCCGAGACCAACTTCGTGGATGTGGTGCCGCAGGCGAAGCGGCTCATCCTGAGCCTGAACCTGACGTATGCGGAGATTGAAGATCCGAAAAGGCTGTGCCGGGATGTGACAGGGCTTGGCCGGTGGGGCAATGGAGATGTGGAGGTCGGCCTCAAGTCGCTCGATGAACTTCCCTATGTGATCGGCCTAGTGCGCCAGGCCTTCGAGCGCCAGATGGGCGACGGAGAAGAGGCATGATCGCCGATCTCAAGCCATACATGGAGTATAGGGAGTCGGGATTGCCGTGGCTCGGGCGGGTGCCGGGGCATTGGGAGACGCGCCCCGCCTTTGGTGCCTTTGTGCCAAACCACGACCGCAACCACGGCATGAGGGAGAAGACCGTGCTCTCCCTAAGCTACGGTCGGATCGTCATCAAGCCCGCTGAGAAGCTCCACGGCCTGGTACCCGAGTCATTTGAGACCTACCAGATCGTCAACCCGGGCGACATCGTCCTTCGCACAACGGATCTTCAGAACGACCACACCAGCCTGCGTGTCGGTATGGTGCGTGATCGCGGGATCATCACATCTGCCTACTTGGCCCTGCGAACGAGTACCGGCGTCAACCCGGAGTTCGGATTCCAATTCCTCAATGTCTGGGACTCCAGCAAAGCGATCTACGGCTACGGATCAGGCCTTCGCCAGAATCTGGACTTCTCGCACTTCAAGCGTATGCCTGTCGCGGTTCCTCCGTTGCCCGAGCAGGCAGCGATTGTACGGTTCCTGGACTGGACCAACGGGCGGCTGGAGCGGGCGATCCGGGCTAAGAAGAAGATCATCGCCTTGCTCAACGAGCAGAAGCAGGCCATCATCCACCGCGCCGTCACCTGCGGTCTCGACCCTAGTGTCAAACTCAAGCCCTCCGGCATCCCATGGCTTGGGGAGATTCCGGAGCATTGGGAGGTATTGCCATTGGGCCGGGTACTGAAGGAGAGAATCGAGAAGAACGACCCCATCAAGACCGACAACATTCTGTCACTGAGTCTGCATGATGGCGTGGTCCCCTATGCCGAGAAGCGAGCCGGTGGGAACAAAGCCAAAGATGACTTGACTGCTTACAGGCTCGCGTATCCGGGCGATATTGTAGTCAACAGCATGAATGTTGTCGTTGGGTCAGTGGGCCTCTCAAAGTATTTTGGAGCGGTCAGCCCCGTCTATTACATGTTGCGACCGCGTGCTACGTCTGACGCGGTTGAGTTCTTTGATGCGATCTTCCACGACCCGGCGTTCCAACGCAGCCTTTTCGGCTTAGGGAACGGTATCATGTATATTCAATCCAGATCGACTGGAAAGCTGAATACGATTCGAATGCGTATTCCTATTGAGAAGCTCAACCGTGTGGATATTCCCCGCCCCCCATCCAATGAACAAACATTGATTGTTCAGGGAATTGCCGCAGAGACAGAAGCAACCAACACTGCCATCTCCCGCCTGGAGAGAGAGATCGACCTCCTCCGCGAGTACCGCACGCGTCTCGTTGCCGATGTAGTGACCGGTAAGCTCGATGTGCGCGAAGCGGCGGCGCGGTTGCCCGACGAAGCACCGCTCGACACGGCTGTGGACAATACCGAAATGAGCGACGAAGTCGAAGCCGGCGACGAGGAGGTTGCGGAATGACCACCGACCGCAGCGCCGAATACCTCACCAGTCTGGTCCGCGAGCTGTGCAAGCTGCCGCGCGAAACCGAATGGGTAGAGTTCAAGGTCAATAACTCCGATCCGCAAGAGATCGGCGAGTACCTGTCTGCCTTGGCCAATGCGGCAGCACTGAACGGCAAGGCCTTCGCCTACCTGGTCTGGGGTGTTGAAAACGAGACCCACCGCATCGTCGGCACGGGCTTCTCTCCCGCAGCCACAAAGAAGGGCAATGAACCGCTGGAGACCTGGCTGCTGCGGCTGCTTACGCCGAAGATCCACTTCCGCTTTCATGAGTTGACCGTCGATGGCATGGCGGTAGCCCTGTTGGAAATCGGACGGGCATTTCGCCATCCGGTGCGCTTCCAGGGAGACGAGTTCATCCGTATCGGTGCCGTAAAGAAGCCGCTGAAAGAGGCCCCCGACCGGGAACGGGATCTATGGCGTATCTTCGACCGGGTGCCGTTCGAGGATCTGGTGGCTGTGGAGCGCGCGAGCGGGGATGACGTACTGCATTTGCTCGACTACCCTTCCTATTTCGATCTGCTTGAACAGCCCTTGCCGGCGGATCGGGAGGGCATCCTCAAGGCATTGGCCAGCGATGGGTTGATCCTCTCGTGCGAGGCGGGCGGCTGGAATATCGCCAACCTGGGTGCGATCCTGTTCGCCAAGCGGCTGGCGGACTTCCGCTCTCTGCGGCGCAAGGCTATGCGGGCTATCCAGTACCGCGGCACGGGGCGCACCGAGCCCCTTCGCGAACAGGAAGGCGGAAAGGGATATGCCAGCGGGTTCGCCGGCCTGATCAGCTATATCAACGGGCTTCTGCCTACCAATGAGGTCATCGAACAGGCACTGCGCAAGACAGTGCCGATGTTACCGGAACTGGCAGTTCGTGAACTGGTGGCGAACGCCATCATCCACCAGGATCTGTCCGTCACCGGCGCAGGGCCCATGGTGGAGATCTTCTCGGATCGCATCGAGATCACGAATCCCGGTGAACCGCTGGTGGATACCCGGCGGTTCGTGGACACCCCGCCGAAGTCCCGCAACGAGGGGCTTGCCTCGCTGATGCGGCGATTCCGCATCTGCGAGGAGCGTGGCAGCGGGATCGACAAGGTTGTGTTCCAGATCGAGCTGTTCCAACTGCCCGCACCGCTGTTCGAGACCCCGGAGGGCTTCACGCGGGCGGTCCTGTTTGCGCACAAAGCGCTTACTGCCATGGACGAAGCGGATCGGGTCAGGGCGTGCTACCTGCATGCCTGCCTGCGCTATGTCATGCGGCAGCCTGTGACCAATACCTCGATACGGGAACGGTTCGGCATCGACGAGAAGAACTCGGCGCTGGCCTCGCGCCTGCTCAATGAGGCGGTCGAGAAGGGCGTGATCGTCGTGCGTGACCCGACCGTCGGGACGAGAAGCAGGAGCTACCTTCCCTACTGGGCGGCAGGCAACCCAAGCGCTTCGGATATTGCTTGATGGAGACCGCCCGGAAGGAGCCGTCCATGTGTCTCCATCCACGCAAGGCCTTATGCTCCAGGCGCTTGGGCATTCAGGGATTGCTTGATGGTTGTTTGATGAGGGCGATGCGCCCCTTGTTTGGAAAGGTGGCGGCATGACGACCGACACCAGTGAGAAAGGGCTTGAGACACTCATCATGCGGCATCTTGCCGGCACCGACGGCCTCGCCGTCGCGCCGGGGGTTGCGGCCGAGATGCCGCCGCCCTATGGCGGCAGCGGCTACATCGCGGGCTGCGCCAAGGAGTTCGACCGAGCCCACAGCCTGGATGTGCCTCACCTCTTCGGTTTTCTGCGTGCCACCCAGCCCGAGGCGTTCAAGAAGCTGGCGATGGCCGATGCGAACGACGCCAAGGACATCAACCGGGTCAAGTTCCTTGCCCGCCTCTCCACGGAGATCGGGAAGCGCGGCGTGATCGATGTGTTGCGCAAGGGCGTGGAGCACGGGCCGGTCCACTTGGACCTCTTCTACGGCACCCCGTCGCCCGGCAATGCCAAAGCCGAGGCGCTGCACGCCCAGAATCGCTTCTCGATCACGCGCCAGCTCGCCTACAGCTCCGATGAGACCCGGCGCGCCCTCGACCTGTGTCTGTTCATCAACGGCCTGCCCATCGCCACCTTCGAGCTGAAGAACAGCCTCACGAAACAGACGGTGGAGGACGCCGTCCAGCAGTACAAGCGCGACCGCGACCCACGAGAGCCGTTGTTCCAGTTCGGCCGGTGCGTGGTCCACTTTGCGGTGGACGATAGCGAGGTGCGCATGTGCACCGAACTCAAGGGCAAGGGCTGGTGGTTCCTGCCCTTCAACAAGGGGCACAATGACGGCGCAGGCAACCCGCCCAACCCGCAGGGCCTCAAAACCGACTATCTGTGGAGAGAGGTGCTCGCCCCGGCGGGGCTGAGCGACATCCTCGAAAACTACGCCCAAGTCGTGGAGGAGAAGGATCCCAAAACGGGCAGGAAGAAGCGCAAGCAGGTGTGGCCGCGCTACCACCAGTTGCGGTTGGTGCGGCAGGCGCTCGCCGATGTGCGCACGCATGGCGCGGGCAAGCGGTATCTCGTCCAGCACTCGGCCGGCAGCGGCAAGTCCAACTCCATCGCCTGGCTATCGCACCAACTTATCGGCGTCAAGCGTGGCGGCAAGGATGTGTTCGACTCTGTGATCGTGGTCACCGACCGGTGCATCCTCGACGACCAGATCCAGAGAACCATCAAACAATTCATGCAGGTAGGCGCGACGGTCGGCCACGCGGAGAACTCGGGCGACCTACGCAAGTTCATCGAGCAGGGCAAGAAGATCATCGTCTCTACCGTGCAGAAGTTCCCCTTCATTCTCGACGAGATCGCCAGCGAAGGCGGCCGCGCTTTCGCCATCGTCATCGACGAGGCGCATTCGAGCCAGGGCGGCAAGACCTCAACGGCCATGAGCAAAGCACTCGGTGACAAGGAGGACGGGAAGGATGAGGATCCCGATCCCGAAGACATGGTGAATGATGAGTTAGATCGGCGCATAGCGGCGCGCAAGATGCTCACGAATGCCAGTTACTTCGCCTTCACCGCTACGCCCAAGCCAAAGACTCTGCAAATGTTCGGCGAGGCGCTGCCGCCTGATGCCGCGGGGAAGGCCCAGCACCGTCCATTCCACAGCTACACCATGAAACAAGCAGTGGAGGAGCGATTCATCCTCGATGTGCTCAAGGCCTACACACCGGTAGACAGTTACTACAAACTGGTGAAGAAGATCGAGGATGACCCGGAGTACGATACGAAGAAGGCGCAGAAGAAGCTGCGCCGGTATGTGGAGAGCCACGACCACGCCATTCGCCTCAAGGCCGAGATCATGGTGGACCACTTTCATGAGCAGGTGCTTGCGGCGGGGAAGAACGGCGGACAGGCGCGAGCGATGGTGGTGACGAGTGGCATCGAGCGCGCCCTCCAGTATTTCCACGCCTTCAAGAGCTACCTCGAGGAGCGGAAGAGCCCGTACCAGGCCATCATCGCCTTCTCCGGCGAGCACGAATACGGCGGGATCAAGGTGAGCGAGTCGTCGCTGAACGGGTTCCCCAGCGGCGAAATTGCCGAGAGGATCCAGAACGACCCGTACCGGTTCCTGATCTGCGCCGACAAGTTCCAGACCGGCTATGACGAGCCGCTCCTGCACACGATGTATGTGGACAAGGTGCTTTCCGGCATCAAGGCTGTGCAGACGCTTTCGCGGCTCAACCGCGCGCATCCGCAGAAGCACGACTGCTTCGTCCTGGACTTCCAAAACAACATCGAGGCGATCACCTTCGCCTTTCAGGACTACTACCGCACGACGCTGCTCGCGGAGGAGACCGACCCCAACAAATTGCATGATCTCAAAGCCGCCATGGACAACGCGCAGGTCTATTCGCCAGAGCAGGTGCAACAGTTCGTCGAGCTGTTTCTCGGCGGCGCCGACCGCGACAAACTCGATCCGATCCTCGATGCCTGCGTGAGCGTCTACACGAGCAAGCTTGACGAAGACCAGCAGGTCGAGTTCAAGGGCAAGGCCAAGGCTTTCACGCGCACCTACGACTTCCTCGCATCGGTGATGCCCTACACCAACCGGGAGTGGGAGAAGCTTTCGATCTTCCTCAACCTGCTGATTCCCAAGTTGCCGGCACCGGAGGATCCTGATCTAGCCAAGGGCATACTCGAAGCTATCGACATGGACAGCTACCGCGTCGAGAAGAAGGCGGTGATGGCGATCGCGCTGGCGGATGAGGATGCGCAGATCGAGCCGATCCCGGTGGACGGGGGTGGCCGCAAGCCCGAGCCCGAACTCGACCGACTGAGCAATATCCTCAAGACCTTCAACGAGAACTTCGGCACCTTGTTTACTGATGCCGACCGCGTCGCCCGACGGATTCGCGACGACATTGCACCAAGGGTCGCTGCTGATACGGCTTTCCAGAACGCCAAGGCGAACACCCCGCATACTGCGCGCATGGCTCATGACCAAGCGCTCGGCAAGGTGATGCAGCTCCTCTTGAAGGACGATACTCAGGTCTATAAGCAATTCGTGGAGAATGAGTCATTCCGGCGCTTCGTCGGGGATATGGTTTATGCGATTACGAGTGCGTCATGAATTCCCGGCAAGGCATCTGAAGTGACCGAGATGCCAGGAAGGTTGGGACATGATCACATGATCATACAGAGACAGTCTATCCGCCAAACACAGGGAGGAACGAAGATGCTATGGGCGCCGACGTGTATCATCGTAGGGATACGCCATCAACGAACCTGGCAGTTTATAGATCGCATCGGACATCTGATTGATGCCGTTGTTTCTCTGCAGGGTGAAGGTCCGTTTCCAGGCGAGTGTTTTACAAAGATACGAAGAGCGACAGATGGCTTCGAACTCCACGACGATTCCGACAGCAAGACGGTATCGGTTCAATGCAATACCGATGGTTTTGTCCTCAAATGCGATATGGATGTGGAGCCGCCAATGACAGCGGATAGAGTGAGGCTTTGTGCTACACAGATCGCAGCCAAACTCTTTGACATTACACATGCTGGAGGCCGAATGCAGCGTGTAGGTGTCGTATACCAGTATCGATTTGATCGAGGAGAGAAGACCTCTGAGATCCTTATCGAGTCTCTGACCAATCTGAAAGTCGAAGGCATTCCAGCTGATTTCCACCTCCGCACCGCATTCAAGCGATTCGATACCGCCTCCCTCATAATGGCCGACAAGAATGACTTCAAGAACACGATCATTGATGTTGTTGCTGCCAGAAGCGATCTTCTTTCGGGCGAGAAGACAGAGGTTGATGCCGAACAGAGAAACGACGTGATTCTCCTGACTGTGGACAGCCAAGCCTATTTCCGACCCGAGAAGGCATTCTCTGGTGCCATGGTCCAAGCTCAGTTTGCTGAGGTGGATGCAGCCGTCGCATCATTGCAGAAGACATCTATCGGCAATCTGTCAAAGGATGCCGTATGAGTAGCAAAAGCAAGCAAGGCGGGGGAAACCCCAAGCAGGTTAAGAAACATGTCCAGAAGACACTTGCTCAAAAGCAGGCGTACAGACAGAACGTCAAGGCCGTTCCTGTCGAGGACACAGCCCCCGAACTGACCAGTCGGGATCTCGCTCTTTCCCGTGGAACAGATGAGGTTCCCCAGGAGATGAGTGTGCCAAGTAGCGCACCGATGCAGCAGGACACCCCGTTCCTTGAACGCCCGGCCGGCATTGCTACTCTGATTTTGACAATCCTCGGCATCATCGGAACATTGTTCGCTGCAGGGATGTACATTCAGGGAAGCCGAAGTGATCTTACCAATCTACAGGACAATTTCCGCGAGCACAAGCAGGAAGCAAAAGAGGCATTTGGAAAGACCGAGCAGGCTGTGCAGTCGCTCCGAACGGATCTGAATACCAAGACGGAGTCATTTGCGAAGGAAGTGCAAGCCGTACGGCAGGAGTGTAAGGACGGCATTGCTGAATCTGAGAATCGATGCGATAAGGCAATCGGATCGATCAACCAAAGGATTGATGCCGCCGCGAAAGCTCCTGCCAAACAGAGTCAGTGAATGGCTGCCTGATCTGGAGTGAAGTTCGGTGAGCGGAGAAGCTGCCAAGACAAGTGATGATCGTGTGGAGCCTTCTTCTCCTGTCCGCATCCGCTGGCAAGGCGACATTGTCGCCATCCAGGTCCGGGCCTGGGTCTGGCGCTACAAGACCGACAACCGCACCCACTACCATCTCGGATTCAACCTCTGGATCGAGGGCGAGATGGCATGCCAGCCGCGGTCCTTCATCGTCGCCATCTCCGATACGCAGCACCGGAAGCTGCATTTCCGGATCGGGGACATGGTCAAGGGCGCCGGCTGGCCGACAGGCGACGCCAAGCGCGAGATCGCGGATCTCTATCGCGCCGGCGCGCTCAAGGTCTTGAGCCGCCCCAATCCAGAGCCGCCCCTGACCCTGCCGCCGTTCATCGGCGAGCCCCCCGGCATCGAGGTCTTCAAGTGCCCCGGCACGATTGCCCAGGATGGCTCTGGCACGGCCACGTCGGGCTCTACAGGTGGATCGACCTTTTCAACCACGACTTGGCAATCGGATAAGGCTTCCGACTTGGCATTGGCATCACCCGGCAACGATTCGGCCATGATCGCTCTCCCGCAATTTGGTTGCGGGAATTATCGCCGCCCTCCCTCAATCGGGTAGCCTGTCCTTGACCGAACGGATACGGCAAAACTACTCCTTTGCTCCAGCTGTGCGTAGCCGGTTTGCCGCAGCTTCTTTTCTCCCTAGAATAGCTAAGCGCAAAGGCGTAAAACCATCGTCATTTCTTAATTCTAACTGCGCTCCGGCCTGCAATAGGATTGACACCACCTTGTCGAACCCTGCTGACGCAGCCAGATGGAGTGGTGTAGCCCCGTCGCAGTCACGCGCATGGACGTCGGCTCCTCCGACGATCAGCCGCTGAACGAACTGCTCGCGGCCTCGAAAAGCTGCGATATGGAGAGCTGTTCGTCCCTGCTGATTTCGCGCTTTGGTATCGGCTTTTTGCGACAGTAGAAGATCGCCTAATGCTGGATCACCAGCAGCGGCAGCAAGCATGAGTGGCGTCCAACCAGATTGGTTGGCTAGGTCGACCTGACAACCGCTCTTCAAAAGCAGCCGACAAACATCAATACGACATTTTCCCACAGCGTGAGCCAGGGCAGTCCATCCATGTTGATCTTGTAGATCAAGCTTAGCTTCCCGCGAAACCAGCAGCTTGGCAATTTCCAACTCCCCCGACCGTGCGGCCAGCATCAAGGGCGTAAACCCATCTCGGTCAACCACGTCAATTCGCGTTTTACGGTCAAGTAGCAATTGGATAGTTTCGATGTTTCCTGAGCCGACCGCCAGGTGAATTGGAGCGGCTCCGGCGGGGTAGATGCGGGCGTCAATATCCGATCCCCAGTCTAGCAAGCGCCCCGCAGTACGTGCGTGTCCTCCCGCGGCTGCCCAGCAAAGCGGTGTGGCATGGCCTTGCAGGCAGAGCAAGGGCGGCAGTATGAACAGCAAGCCCCCCCCCGAGAGGAGGATGCTTCCAATAATGTAAAGGAGCTTAGTACGCATTTCTATTCCATAATCTGAAGCAGTTCGCATAACGGATCAAAATGCTCGGCAATTAGCCGCACAATACCTCTTATCCGGTCAATTGATGCGGCGGTGCTTTCACGCCCTGACTACCCTAATGTAGTAGGTAGCAGTCTCTTCGCAAACTCCCTATCCGAGTTGTTGGCCCCGTAGGCCTCATCGATACCGGACATATTGGCTATTTTAATTCCCGGCGCGACCACCACGCAATCCCCGACTGCAATATCATAGCGTAGCGGCCCCAAGAGACACTTTTTTTTCACAGGCATTCAAACTATTGCGATATTGTTCTACTTGCGGAGCGTAATGTACCGCCAGGCGTAACGCCGCTTCTGCTCGTCCTGTATCTCCGGCTTGTCCCAATAACACTCCAAGGTCATGATGAACTCTAGCGGCAGTTGGCAGAAGCAGTGCTTCACGAGCAAATGCATGTATGGCTTTTTGAGAAAGTCCACTTTTAAAATAAGCATATCCTAAATTATGCCAAATATGAGCACTATACGGGAAAACATCAGCGGCCATTTCAAGATCATGCACAGCATCCGAGTAATTTTCCTTTTTAATTAATGCGTAGCAACGCATAATCCGCGCGCGCGTATTTTTTGGCTTAAATTCTAACAATTTATTTATATTCTTAATTACTGCATCAAAATTACCAGCCTCTTCAGCAAGTTCAGCCTGCCGATATAACCTATCCGCACAAATGCTTTTCTCCCAAAGCGGTAACAATATTGCCAATATTATAATTCCGCCAAAGCAAATATACCCTGCCGCCACTCGGACTTGTGTTCCGATTAAAACACCTGGCGATTGATCAATATTAATTGCCAGGGCGAGATATGTAGCTATGAGAAAGGGAGCTAACGAAAGATGAAAAGGAAATCCATAAAAAGCCGAAATGGCAATAGCAGCGCACCCACCAATTGAAGCTGCTAATGTGCCAAGCGCAGCCTTGCTTGTCGCCAATTCCATATTATACAAAGCCCTGATCGTTGCTATTATAATCCAAGCAAAAAGAATAAGCCCAATAATTCCAGTTTCTGCAGCCAACTGCAGATAGTCATTGTGCGCATACAAATAAACTCTGTCGCGACTGACTAAATCCAATGCCCATGCATTTTTATACAGCGGATATATGGCTTGAAAATATTCTAGTCCCACTCCGTGTATAAAGTGGTCTACAAACAAGGCTATAGTATTTAGCCAGACTGGCAGACGTGCTTGACTTGAACCTTCCCATCGCATACGCTGATCATCTAAAGTTGCGGCTACAGCCCAAGCGCGATGGATATCTTTAGAACTTCGTATTTGTCGCCAAATATAAGGCAAATAGTTTGTTGTAAAATCTGCTGGAAGATATAGAGCATAAGCCGCAGGTATAGCAAACCACCTTTCATCGTGATATACCATAATTGACCCACGATAAATCGTTGGATGTTTAAGGTTGTGCGCTTTGTTTAACACACTTAATGCCATTTTCGGCGTAACCATATCGCCGTTATCAATCGATGCTGACAATTCATGCCACGTGCGCCACTCAGCCATAAATCGCTTATAAATGTGCGAACCAAACAACAAGAAAATAATTCCACTAAAAGTTATAATTGCTAATGCCATATATAATCCAGAAATCCTTACGAGATTTTTGTCTTCAGAAGCCTTCACGCGCATCACCAGTATCCAAAATACCATAAAGGCCGTTAAAACTCCGCCCAACATTGCCAACACCCCAGCTCGACTAGCGGCTGTAATTATATATATTATTGCAATCGCCCACCCAGATAAAACCAATATGCGACAAACATTACGCACATATATAGAGTTAAATGTATTTGCCATTAGAACAATGCCTGCAGGCATAACTGAAGCTACAAATTCGGCAGCAATATTTCTATTAATGAATGTGGCTGCTGGCGGCTCGGCTTGAGGAAACCAATCAATTCCAAACCATGCTTGAAATAGACCTAGCAAAGATATCAAATTTCCAGAAATAAATAACCCAACTAAAAGAAGCCCCCCCTTATCTTTGCATCGCAATAAGTTTAGTAAAAGGATACTCCATAGCAAACAAACTGAATAATGCCAAATCAAAGGCATCCCTAAAAGAGGTTCTTTTGTCCAATGTAAGCCTAAAAACATCCACAACAACAGTAATAAGCATGGCAGCCAAACGCTGGTATTTGTCGCTAATAAATATGCATCTAAATCACCTTTCCGCCAAATCTTCCAGGCTAAAAAGATCAACCAGATCAATACTCCTACTTGTATAAAAGCGCGTTTAGGAAAATCAGATGATTCGTCAAGGCCGGGAACAATCAAAAAAGGCGGGATCGCACAAAATAGCGTTACCGCCACAGAAAGAACCCAGTTGGATTTCTCTCCACCACAGATAGAATGTAGATTTTTTTTTATTATGTTTCGCATTATGGCCTATTTATGGTGGCTAGGTTTGTTTTATCAAGGTATTTGATTATCATTTATGACAGTATTTCCCAAAAATTTTTAAAGGTTTAATGTCGGGTATGAGGTAAAGCCATATTTACTCTTCTACTCATCGCGCCAGCTTGGCGATATGGGCGACAATGGCACTCTCCACCGCATCATAAGTGGCCTTTTGCCCGTGATGATCGCCTGTGGGTGTGGGTAGCATCGTTTTACGCTTCGTCACCAGACAATTATATGCGGCATATACTGAGGTTGACGGACAGATGGTATCAATAAAGCCAGTTGAAACAATGCACTCCGCAGAGGTAATACGGGAAGCGAAGTTGGCCATGTCATAATAGGCCACTGTACGAGCTACGTCTGGGCTTTCTAACAGTCCGCCCTGGTTTAACTTAAGAAAGCGCGGCCATCCACTGAATTGTTTATGCAAAATCCCGAAATGGCTGCAGAGTGCCGGTACATAAGCCACACACATTGTTACCTGCGGATCAAGTGCCGCGGCTACTATGGCCTGAGCCCCGCCCTGGCTGCCACCAGTGACGATCAGTGTTCGGCCGTCCCAATCTGATCGTGATTTCAAGTACTGCAGCGATCGAAGCACTCGCAGGAACATGCCGCGAAAATAGAATTGCTGAGGATCGTTACACCCCCAAAGCCGGTAATCTTTATAAGCCCCATCGGCCAATGCCCGATAGAATTCCGGCGACTTACCGTTCTCTATTCCATGGGCATTAATATCCAATGCCAACCGCCCCTTGGCTGCTGCCTCGAGTGGTTGGATAGCGCTAAGTACTCCGGCGCCATGGTAGCTGACCACAATTGGCAGAGACCTGTCCGCCGCACCTACGGGGCGAGCAAGATACCCAGAGACAGGCTTACCGCCAACACAATCAATTTGTATGTCAAAGCACTCAACTTTTCCAGCTAGATTATTGTCCATGATGGCCACGGGGTTAAGTTTGGCCCGCATGGGCACATGTGCTAGCTCATCTTTAGCTTTGTCCCAGAAAGCGTCGAAATCTGACGGGACAGGCTCACCGGGCTTAATCTCTAATGGAGCTACGCCTGCACCGCCTAATCCAATAACATTTTTATAGTCATCAGTAATACCCTCTACTCGACAAAGAACAAACCCCGGAACGTCAAGCTTAGTCTCTATTATTTCTGGCTCGGTCGCGCTGATTAGCTCACCGCTTAGTAACAGTCCGCCGTCGCCTTTAACAGAATATGTTAGCTTCTTGCCTGACACGGGTAACCCTTGAGCGAGGAGACGGACTGCAAAAACTATCTTTTCTCCCCTTTTGTAAATGGCGTCTTTCCGGTCAGGAAGTACCTCTACCAATAAACTGACTGAACCATCCTTCCCCCATCCACACACCGAAATAGCCTGCAGAAAACCGAAGATTACAAAAAAAAGGCAAAAACGATACTTTTTGATATTATTAAGCACTATACCTCCCGTTGCCAAAGCTCGGCCTGTTTTTTCGTCCGAGAGCTTCCCCGGCCACGCAATCGCGGACCGTAGTCTCTGACGTCCACCCTCATCTCGAACGGCCGGGGCTACCCCCAGATGCCGCCGCTACGGCCAA
>CAYMGG010000001.1:43539-58007 GCA_964389915.1 uncultured Planctomycetaceae bacterium | reverse complement strand
TAAGCAGTGGTTTTAATATATCTATCTGAACGCTCTAAACGGCGAAGCCGGCTTAAAATTTTTCGCAAAGGGTCCGGTAAAACCCTTTTTATAAAATGGGTTTCCCCGGAAACGTCTTTGGGAGTTAAACGATGAAAGCAGTGGTCGCCCCCAACGCCTTCAAAGGTTCGCTCACCGCCCGGCAGGCGGCCGAAGCCATGGCCGCCGGGGTCCGGCGGGCCGTGCCGGACGCGGAAGTGGCGCTCGTGCCCGTGGCCGACGGCGGCGACGGCTTGGTGGCCGTCTTGGCCGACGCCCTGGGCGGGGAGATTCTCGCCCGCGAGGTGCATGGGCCGCGCGTCGGCACGGTACGGGCCGAGTTTCTGTATCTGGCCGAGCGGCGCACCGCGGTGATCGAGATGGCCCTGGCCAGCGGCCTGGCCCTGTTGCCCGACGCCGAGCGCGATCCGACCCAGACCACCACCTTCGGCACGGGCGAGTTGATCGCGGCCGCGCTCGAATTGGGGGCGCGCCGGATTCTGCTCGGACTGGGGGGCAGCGCCACCACCGACGGCGGCATCGGTCTGGCCGCGGCGCTGGGGGCGCGCTTTCTCGACTCGGCCGGCACGGAGGTCCGGCCCGTGGGCGGCGAAATGAACCGGATCGAGCGGATCGACCTGGAGCCGTTGCGCCGCCGCTTGGCCGGCGTGGCGGTGGAGGGCGTGTGCGACGTGGACAACCCGCTCCTGGGTCCGCGGGGCGCGGCGCACGTCTATGGGCCGCAGAAAGGCGCCACGCCCGCGCAGGTAAAAGAATTGGACGCCGGCCTGGCCCGACTGGCGCAGGTCGTGGCCCGGGATCTGGGGCGGGAGGTGGCCGAGGTGCCCGGGGCGGGCGCGGCCGGCGGCCTGGGTGCGGGCCTAATGGCGTTTCTGGATGCGACCCTGCGGCCGGGCGTGGCCGCCGTGCTGGACCTGGTCGGCCTGGAAGAGAATCTTCAGGCCGCCGACCTGGTCCTGACCGCCGAAGGGCGGATCGACGGCCAGACCGCCTGCGGCAAGGCCCCGGCGGGCGTGGCCGCCGCCGCCCGGCAGGCGGGCATCCCCTGCCTGGCGCTGGCCGGCGGCTTGGGCGAAGGCGTTGAAGAACTGCACGCGGCGGGCATCGCCGCCTGCTTTACGATCTGCCCCGGCCCGGTCAGCCTGGAACAGGCCATGCGCGCGGCCGGCCCTTATCTGACCGCCGCCACCGAGCAGGCGGTCCGCGCCTTCCTGGCCGGCCGGGGTTTGTAACCCCAGGAAATGGCCAAAAACGTTTGGGTTCCTGAGAGATTTTTTTTGAAAAAAATTCTCTCAGACTCTTTCAAAAAACTTTGGCCCGACTTCGCCGGCTCCAGCGTTCAGATGGACAAAATGCCGGGTGATCGGTCCGCGCAGGTAAATTGTCCGGGTTTCGCGGCGCTGAAATTTTCGCCCGCAACGAAACGGAGCCGGATGAGAGTTTTTGAAGGGGTCCGGGGGAACTTTTTTGCAAAAAAGTCCCCCCGGATTACGGAGTTCGGTCGGTAATTTCACCAGCCCGCCAGCCGGGCCGGCAGCGGATCGACGGTTTCGGCCATCCGGTCGCAGAGCCGGCCGAGCATTTGTGCTTTGAGTTCCGCCCAGCCGGGCTCGTTCCAGAGGTTGCGAGTTTCGTTCGGATCGGCCCGCAGATCGTAGAGTTCGCCGGCCGGCTCGCCGTGGTGCGCCACAAGCTTATGGTCGGCGGTACGAACCATGGTGGCGAAGACCGGTTTTTCGTAGACCGCGTGGCCGTTGTAGAATTCGCAGAACACGCTTTCGCGCCGCTGGGCGGGGCCGGCCTGGCCGTTTAGCAGCGGCCAGAGCGAGCGGGCCTGCATGCCGGCCGGCCGAGGCTGGCCGGCGGCCTCCATGACCGTCGGCGCCAGGTCGAACAATTCCACCAATTCGCTGATCCGCCGGCCGGCCGGCACGCCCGGCCCGCGCAGGATGAGCGGCACTTTGACCGCCGGGTCGTAGAAGTGCGTCCCCTTCAGGTATAGGCCATGATCGCCCAGCATCTCGCCATGGTCGGAGGTGAAGATGACCAGGGTTCGGTCGGCCTGACCGGTCTCCTCCAGCGCCGCCAGCAGCCGGCCGACCTGCACGTCGATCAGATCGCACATGGCCCAATAGGCGGCGCGGATCAGCCGGTGGTCGAGGTCGGTCATCTGGTCGTAGCTGTAGTAGCCGCGCCGGCCGCCGTAGGCCCCCTGGTGATCGAGCCGCTGCCAGCGCGGCTTGTCGGCCAGCTCGCCCGGCGTGAAGTTGGGCAGGGGGATCTGGTCCAGCCGGTCGAGATAGGGGGCCAGGTACTCCTCCGGCGGGTCGAATTCGTGATGCGGATCGAAACAATTCAGCGAGAAGAGCCAGGGACGCTTGGCCGCCTTCATCCGGCCCATGAAGTCGATGGCCTTTTCCGCGCACCAGGCCGCCTGGCTCAGTTCGCCGGGAGGCCCCAGGCGGACGTGGGGGGATCGCGGATGGATCCGCGGAGCGAAGGCGGCCCCGCGCTCGCGCAACCAAGCCGAGTATTCGTTGCCCGGCCAGTCGTCGGCCGGATGGTGCGACCAGTGGAAGACAGCGTAGCCGTCGTCGCCGCGCTGCTCCATGGCCGGGCAGGCCGAGGGGCAGCACGGCGCCAGATGCAGCTTGCCCGCCAGACCGCAGACATAGCCGGCGTCGGCCAGGCGCTTGGTGATGAGCGTCTCGCCCGCGGGCAGGATCTGGCCGTTCTGGCGGCAACGGGTGGTGCAGGGGTAGCGGCCGGTCAGGAAAGCCGCCCGGCTGGGGGTACAAACCGGGCTCTGGGAGAAGCAGTTCTCGAAGAGCGTGCCCTCCCGGGCCAGCCGGTCGAGGTGGGGGGTGCGGACCAGGGGGTTGCCGTAAACCCCCAGAGTATCGAAACGCTGCTGGTCGGTGCAGATCCATAGGACATTGAGGTCGGACATCGTCGATCTTCCTCCTTTTCTTATCTAGGCTATACCCGGCCGAAGCGCCGGGGAAAATGGCTGGAACTGCGTTTTTTTTATCCGGGACGATCTTTTTCCGGACCGGGAATGAATTCCCTTGACGTTGTCGGCGGGCCGGTTTACTACAAAGGCCGTACAAGCCGGTAAATACCGGGGAATGATGCCGGGTCGACAGGGAAAGGTGGTGCACCGTGGAGTTGGGCGAAATCTTCAAAGAATTCCTGATCGAGAGTTACGAGTACATGGATCAACTCGACCGGGATTTCGTCGAACTCGAAGGTTCGCCGGGCGACCGGGAGATCATCGCCCGCATCTTCCGCGCCGTGCACTCGATCAAGGGGGCATGCGGCTTTCTCGGCCTGGGCAAGCTGGAGAAGGTGGCCCATTCCGGCGAAAGCCTGCTCAGCCACCTGCGCGACGGCGAACTGGTGCTCACGCCCGCCATCACCACCACCCTGCTCAAGACCGTGGACGCGATCCGCGAGATCCTGGCCAACATCGAGGCCACCTCCCAGGAAGGCGACGGCAATTACGAACCTCTGGTCGCGGCCTTGCAGGCCCACCTGGCCGGAGTCAAAGCGGCCGATGACGGCCTGGGCGAAGAGCCGACCGCTCCGGTCGAACCTCCGCCTCCCGCGACTCCGGCGGTCGAGGCCAGTCCGTTTCTGATTCAGCCCGGAGCGGCGGCCCTGCCCAAGTCGGCCGCCAAAGGCAATCTGCCGCCGGCAACCCCGGCCGCTTCGACGACGACGCCGCCGGCCGAACCGCCGGCACCGGTGGTCGCCGCTGAGTCTCCACCGGCCGCCCCCGCCCCGACGCCCGAGCCCGAACCGGCGGCCGAGGCTAAGCCCGCCGATTCGCCCTCCATCACCCGCCACGGCGGCCAGCTGGCTGACAGCACCATTCGCGTGGATGTGGGCTTGCTCGACCGGCTGGGCAACCTGGTGGGCGAACTGGTCCTAGTCCGCAACCAAATCCTCGAATACTCCGGCCGGCAGGAGAACCGCCCCCTACTGGCCATGTCTCAGCGGTTGAACCTGATCGCCAGCGAGCTGCAAGAAGGGGTGATGAAGACCCGCATGCAGCCGATCGACACCATCTGGAGCAAGTTTCCGCGGCTGGTGCGCGACTTGGCCGCGGCCTGCGGCAAACAGGTCCGACTGGAGTTGCAGGGCAAGGAAACCGAACTGGACAAGAGCCTGATCGAGGCGATCAAGGACCCGCTCACCCACATCCTGCGCAACTCGGTGGACCACGGGGTCGAGCCGCCCCAGGTCCGGGCCGCCGCGGGCAAGCCCGAGCAAGGCACAGTGCTGATGCGCGCCTTCCACGAGGGGGGGCTGGTCAACGTCGAGATCATCGACGACGGCGGCGGCATCGATCCGGAACGGGTCCGACGCAAGGCCATCGAGCGGGGGCTGATCGAGGTGGCCGCGGCCCAGCGGCTGACCGAGCGCGAGGTGCTCGACCTGATCTTCCTGCCCGGCTTCTCCACCGCCGCCCGGGTGACCAACCTTTCCGGCCGCGGCGTGGGCATGGACGTGGTCAAGACCAACATCGAGCGGATCGGCGGCACGGTCGAGCTCTCCAGCCGGCTGGGGCAGGGCACCGAACTGAGGCTGAAGATCCCGCTGACTCTGGCGATCATTCCGGCCTTGGTGGTCAAGGCCGCCGGTGAGCGCTACGCCATCCCCCAGGTCAGTCTGCTGGAACTAGTGCGCCTCAAGGACGAACAGGCCCGCGTCAGCCTGGCCGACGTCTACGGCGCGCCGGTCTACCGGCGGCGCGGCCGGCTCCTGCCCCTGGTCGAGTTGCGCCGCGAACTGCGCCTGCCCGAACTGGAAGCGCCCGCCGAAGCGCTCAACCTGGTGGTCCTCGGCACCGAGAACCACCCCTTCGGCCTGGTGGTCGACGAGATCTGCGACACCCAGGAGATCGTGGTCAAGCCGCTCGGCCGGCTCTTGCGCGAAGTCACCGGCTACGCCGGGGCCACCATCCTGGGCGACGGGCGCATCTCCCTGATCCTGGACGTCGAGGGGCTGGCCCAGCGGGCCCGACTCTCGGCCAAGTCGGCCGAACCGCTGGCGGCGGCCGAAACCGCCGCGGCCGTCCGGACGCCGGCGCAGACCATCCTGCTCTTCAACGCCGGAGGGCGGGGGCGGCTGGCGATGCGGCTGGACAGCGTGGCCCGACTGGAGGAATTCGCGCCCGAAAAGATCGAACTGGTCGGCGAGCAGCGGGTGGTCCAGTACCGGGGGCGGATCATGCCGCTGGTGGACGTCTTCGCCCTGCTGCCGCACCGGAAGAAACCCGAGGCCGACGCCGGGCGGGATCCGGCCGAAGCCAGAAAACCGCCGGCCGACCCGTCCCTGACGACGGAGGGGCTGCTGCAAGTGGCGGTCTGCGAGGACCAGTCCGGCCGCCCCCTGGGCCTGCTGGCCGGACAGATCCAGGACATCGCCCGCGACACGCTCGAGCGGCGCGGCGAGTCCGGCCGGCCGGGCGTGATCTGCACCCTGGTGGTGCAGGACAAGGTCGTCGAGCTGCTGGACGTGGACTGGATCGTCCGCCGCGCCGCCGCCGACCTGGGCGAGGAGCTCGGATCGGCCGCGCCCGAGCCGATGGCCGTCGGAGGCCAGTCATGAGCGAGACGCTCTGCCTCTGCACCTTCCGGGTGGACGCACTCTTCTGCGGCGTGCCGGTGGGCGAGGTGCAGGAGATCATCCGCTTTCAGGATATGACCCCCGTGCCGCGCGCGCCGGGGGCCGTGCGGGGGCTGATCAACCTGCGCGGCCAGATCGTTACGGCCGTGGACCTGCGGGCCCGCCTGCAGCTCAAGCCCGCGCCGGCCGGACACCGGTCGATGAACGTGATCGTCCGCCCGACGTCGGACGAGTGGGTCAGCCTGCTGGTCGACGAGATCGGCGACGTGATCGAGGTCGAAACCGAGCGGTTCGCCCCCGCCCCGGAGACGGTTCGGCCAGAGGTGGGCGCTCTGCTGCGCGGCGTCTGCCAGCTGGAGGAGCGGCTGCTCCTGGTGCTGGCCCTGGACCGGCTGCTGGCGCTGCCGGCCGAAGAGGAAGACTGACGGCGGACCGCCCCTCGCCGGCGGGAACGGCTCAAACTCCAGATCGATTCTCTCTCCTTTCGGGATCATTGATGCGGCGTCAGCTGGGGAAAGGCAAGCATGGCTAAGGTTCGCATCCTGGTCGTCGACGACGAAGTGGTGGCCAGGCGGCTGGTAAGCGAAACCCTCTGCGCCGACCCGGAGCTGGAGATAGTCGGGGGGGCGCCCGACGGCCGCCAGGGGCTGGCCCTGATCGAGGAACTGCGGCCGGACGTGGTCGTGCTCGACGTCGAGATGCCGCAGATGAACGGCCTGGAGACGCGGCGCGAGATCCGCCGGCGCTGGCCGGACCTGGCGGTCATCATGTTCAGCGCCCTCACCGCCCAGGGAGCCCAGGCCACGCTCGAAGCCCTGGCCCTGGGGGCCAACGACTACGTGGCCAAGCCCAAGGCCGCCGGCGGGGTCGAGGCCACCCGCGCGACCATCAACGCCAGCCTGCTGCCCAAGGTCAAATTTTTCGGCGGTCGGCGCGACGAAACCCGCGCTCCCGTGCCGGCCCGCCCCGCGCCCGCCCGGCCGCAGAGCCGGCTGGAAGTGGTGGCCGTGGGCGTCTCGACTGGCGGCCCCAACGCCCTGGCCGTGCTGATTCCCGCCCTGCCGCGGGATCTGCCCGTGCCCGTCCTAGTCGTCCAGCACATGCCGCCGGTCTTCACCCGCTACCTGGCCGAACGGCTGGCCGGGCAGAGCGCCCTGGAGGTCAAGGAGGCCGAGGAGGGCGAACCGGTCCTGCCCGGCTGCGTCTACCTGGCTCCGGGCGATCACCACCTCACCCTCGCCCGCGAATCGGGCCTGATCAAGGTGCGCACCAATCAGGACCCGCCCGAAAATTCCTGTCGCCCGGCGGTGGACGTGACCTTCCGTTCCGTGGCCGCGGTCTACGGCCGCGCGGCCCTGGCCGTGGTCCTGACCGGCATGGGCCAGGACGGCAAGCTGGGCAGCGAGGCGATCCGCGCCAAGGGCGGACAGATCCTGGCCCAGGATCGCGAAAGCAGCGTGGTCTGGGGCATGCCCGGCGCGGTGGCCAAGAGCGGCTTGGCTGACCAGATCCTGCCGCTCAAGGAAATCGCCGGCGAGATCGCCCGCCGCGCCCGGGCGCTGCGCTGACCGCATTTGCCACCCCACCCCCCTTTCAAAAATTCTGCCGCTTCGACTGGTTCTAGCTTCCAGAATAATGAGATCGATTCCATTTGGGCAAAGCCGATTCAGGGGAACCTTTTTTGCAGAAAAGGTTCCCCTGACCCTTCTAAAAATTCTCGACCGGCTTCGCCGTTTCGAACGTTCAGATGGATAAATTCGGCGCGGATGGATTTCGCACCTATTCGACGATCATTAACTTGAATTGATATGAGTCTGGCGAGAGTTTTTGGCGGGGTTTGGAGTACCTTTTTTGCAAAAAAGGTGCCCCAAAATCAGTCGCTATTGACTGGAATTGATATTAGGCCCGGCGCCGGCGCCCCGCCAGCGGCTCCAGGGCCGCCAGCCAACGGCCGGCGATCCGGCGGATATCGTAGCGTTCCTCGGCCCGGCGGGCGGCGGCCGCGCCAAGCCGGGCGGTCAGCTCCCGGTTCTCGTCGAGTTCGACGGCGGCGGCGGCCAGGTCCGCCGCGCTGCCGGGTTCGAGCAGGCGGCCCACCGAATCGTCCACCAGTTCGGGAATACCTCCCACGCGCGAGGCCGCCACCGGCCGGCCGGCGGCGAAAGCCTCCAGGATCGCGCAGGGCGTGCCCTCGGTCAGCCGGCTGGGCAGGATCACGGCGTCGGCGGCCGCCAGCAGGCGCGGCAGGTCGGCGCGGTGGCCCAGCAGGAGCACGGAATTTCCCAATCCTTTCGCGGCCAGAGCTTCGGCCAGTTCGCCGGCGAAGCCGGGAAACTGGTAATGCTCCGCCCCGGCCAGCAACCAGACCGGCGGCCGGCTCCGGCCGCGCAGCCGAAGGGCGGCCTCGATGGCCAGATCCTGCCCCTTGCCCGGCTGGAGCGTGGCCGGCAGGAGCAGCAGCAGGGCCTCTTCTGCGACGCCGAATTCCGCGCGGGCCGCGGCGCGTTCGGCGGGCGAGAGCCGGTATTCTTCCAGTTGGACCCCGTCGGAGAGGCACTCGCTGCGCGCCGCGCCCAGGCAGGAGCCGCGCAGCACCGCCGCGCCCGATTCGGAGACGGCAAAGCCGCGCGCCACCAGCCGCAGGCCGAGCCGTTCCAGCCGGGTCAGCGGCCGCGAGCAACGGAAATGGACCGTGACGGCCGCGCCGGCGCTGCGGGCGGCGCAGATGTTGGCCAAGTGCTCATAGGGGGCGTTGTTGCAGTGGAAGACGTCGGCCCGGGCGGCTTGCAGCCAGCGGCGCAGCTCCCACCGGCCGGCCGGCCCGGCGGGCAGGTTGAAGGTCGGCAGGCCGGCTTCGGCGAACAGACCCAGGTCGGTCTGCGCCGCGCCGGCCACGGCCACGCGCAACCCGTCGCCGGCCAGCTCGCGCGCGGCGACCAGGAGCCGCCGCAGGCTGTAGCCGCTGCCGCCCCGGCCCTGGCCGGCTTCGGCGCAGATTAGCGAGATAGGCTCCATGCGGTTGGTCCTCAGGCCGCGGCCGGGCCGATCCGCCGGGCCAGTGGCAAAATTTTCCCGTAAAGCGACCCCGAAGCAAAGAAAATCGGCGGCGCGCCGCCCGCGCGGGGGCGAAATTCAGCCGTTCCCGGTCGAACGCGGGCTTGCAGCCGGGTCGGGTTGCCTTTACAATCGTTCTTTTCGGCCCGGGTCGAGCGTCTGAGGCTGGCGGTCCGGGCGTTTTTCGCCGCGAGCGGCAACCGCAGAGGGATGAAGGAACAGGCTATGATTATCGTCATGCGCGCCTCCGCCACCGAGGCGGAAATCGGCCGCGTCGTGGAACAGATCGAGGACGCCGGCGGCGAGGCCCATCTCGACCGGGGCGTCGAACGTTGCATCATCGGCATCCGGACCGGCCGGCACGACCTGACGCCCGAAGTTTTTCGGCTCCTGCCCGGCGTCGAGGACGTCGTGCGCATTCTCAAGCCCTTCAAACTGGCCAGCCGCGAATTCCATCCCTCGGACACGGTCTTCTCGGTCAAGGGCGCCGAGATCGGCGGCCGGGGGGTGATGGTCATGGCCGGCCCCTGTAGCATCGAGAGCGAGGAGCAGATCCTCAAAACCGCCCAGGCCATCAAGGCCGCCGGCGCCAACGTGCTGCGGGGCGGAGCCTTCAAGCCGCGCAGCTCGCCCTACTCCTTCCAGGGCATGGGCGAGGACGGGGTCAAGCTGCTGGCCGACGCCGGCCGGGCCACGGGCCTGCCGGTGGTGACCGAGGTGCTCAACCCCCGCAACATCGATTTCTGCGCCGCCTACGCCGACATTCTGCAAGTCGGCGCGCGCAACATGCAGAACTACGACCTGCTCAAGGAGCTGGGGCAGGTGGGCAAGCCCATCCTGCTCAAGCGCGGCATGGCCGCCAAGATCGAGGACTGGCTGATGTCGGCCGAATACCTGCTCAGCGGCGGCTGCGAGCGGATCATCCTCTGCGAGCGCGGCATCCGCACCTTCGAGACCGCCACCCGCAACACGCTGGACATGAGCGTGATCCCGGTGGTCAAGCGCCTCAGCCACCTGCCGGTGATGGTCGACCCCTCGCACGCCACGGGGCACAGCGAATACGTGCCGTCGCTGACCCTGGCGGCCCTGGCCGGCGGCGCCGACGGCCTGATGATCGAGGTCCACCCCTGCCCGGCCAAGGCCAAAAGCGACGGCGAGCAGTCGCTGGATTTCGCCGCCTTCGCCGAGCTCATGGCCGCCTGCCGCCGGCTGGCCGGAGTGTTGAACCGGACTATTTAATTCAACCCGCTTGCCGGGGGTTTAATGCAAAAAAATACCCCCCGGAAGCAGCGGCGCGGCAGCCGACCGCGGCCGGTTCAATACAACTCACTGTAAACAAGCGAAAAGACCTCGGTGCCGAGCCGGAGAGCTCCCCCTCCCTTCGGGGGAGGAAGCCCGGCGCGGCAATCGCCACCTTTTTGTAATGGGGAGTTGTACAAAGGGCTCGCGCCTGACTACCGCGGCCGGGACCGGGGTCGAGGCTCACGATGGCTCATTTCGTGTCCAAATGCGCCTTTGTGGGCCTCTTCTTGACTGACAATCGCGCCGTCGTTTGTCCGTCGCGAGCCCTTATTTCTTCCGCCCCACGCCGATCAGGGAGAGCCCCGGCAGGGGCAGGAGCCACTCCAGCGGTTTGAGCAGAGGCACCAGCATGTCGAACAGCTTGATCTGGTAGCGGTCCATGGTCCGCCGCTTGAGCACGCAGGAGTTGAGCCACCAACCGATGATGGGCAGGGCGTTGAAATTGCGCAGCGCTTCGACCTCCAGCCCGGCCTCGGCCAGCAGCCGGCGCAGCCCCTCGCGGTCGTAGCGGCGCCGGTGTTCGAGCGCCCGGTCGTAGGTGCCGTAGAGCCAAGAATACTGCGGCGCTAGCAGGATCAGCCGCCCGCCCGGAGCCAGCAGGCGCGCCATCCGCCGCACGGCCGCCGCGTCGTCGGCAATGTGCTCGATCACGTTCAAGCAAACCACGGTGTCCTGGCTCTCCGGCCCAATCCGCTCGACGTCGGCGTCGGATTCGAGGTCGAACTTCACCACCTCGACCAGATCGTTGTCGGCGTAGGAGCCGCGCAGGAGTTGCAGGTACTCGGGGTCCAAGTCGCTCAAGGTCAAGCGCTCGCGCTTGGGCAGAAAGCGGCTGATGTTGGCGATGCCCGAACCCACCTCCAGGATGCGCTGGCCGAGGTAGGGCCGGATCATCTCGACCGTCCAGCGGGAGAAGCGCCGCGCCGAGGCCAGGCTGGAGAGCACCTCCTGGCCGTAGCGGGCCTCGAAACAGTCGTCGATCAGCCAATATTTCAAAATCCGATAGAGTGCGCTGACCCCGTCCTTCCAGCCGATCTTCTTGCCTTCGGCATAGCTGCGGCCGTGATAGCTGATCGGCACCTCGTAGACCACGAACCCGCGCTTGGCCACCTTGGCGGTGATCTCCGGCTCGATGCCGAACCGGTCGCTGCGCAGGGGGATGGTGCGCAGGACGTCCGCCCGAAAGGCCTTGTAGCAGGTCTCCATGTCGGTCAGATTGAGACCGGTGAAAAGGTTCGAGAGATGAGTGAGCAGCAGATTGCCCAACGCGTGGTGGTAGTTGAGCACGCGCCGCATGGTCCGGGTGGCGAAGCGCGAACCGTAGACCACGTCGGCATGGCCCTGCAGGAGCGGCTGGAGGACCAGGCCGTATTCGTTCGGATCGTACTCCAGGTCGGCATCCTGGATGATGGCGTAATCGCCGCGCATCTCGCCGATGGCCCGGCGGATGGCCGCCCCCTTGCCCTGGTTGACCGGCTGGTGGAAGACGCGCAACACCTCGCCGTGGGCGGCGGCCAGCTCGGCAATCAGCCGGTCGGTGCCGTCGGTCGAGGCGTCGTTGACCATCACCACCTCCCGCCGCAGCCCGGCGGGCAGAGGCGCGCTCAGCACCCGCTCCACGCAGCGGCGCAGATAGGCCCGCTCGTTGTACACCGGCATGAGAATGCTTAGCAACCTGTCCTGACGCATGCCCTCCCCCTGTTCCGGACTCCGCCCGAAAGCAAAACCGCCGGCCGAGGCCGGCGGCCGTCCGAGTTTCGGCCGGTTTATATTAAGGTATGCTCAACAACTCTTCGTGCCCGATGCGCTGGCGGCCGTCGGCGGAGCCGATCAGGGCGCCGGTCTGGTAACGCAACTCGACCAGGGCCGAGGCATAGCGCAACTGCGAATCGATCAAGAGCAGGCTGGCGTCGGCCAAGCGGTCCTCCAGGTCCAGCAGGTCCAGCAGCGTGGCCGTACCGAGCCGGAAACGCTCGCCCTCGTTGCCCAGGGCTTCCTGATAATATTTCACCGACTCGCGGGCCTTGGCCGTCTCGTCCAGGCCGTGCGCCAGGGCCGACCAGGCCACCTGCACGGCCGAACCGATCCGCCGCTCCAGATCCTGTTGCAGGATCACGGTGCGGTTGTACTCGGCCAGGCGCTGGATGGCCACGCCTTCGGCGGCATGGTTGCCCAGGGGCATCTCGAAGTTGAGCGCCAGCTTCCAATCCAGCCCACCCGCGCTGTTGTCCAGGGAACCGAAATAACGGTCCAAGCCTCCGCCCTGCTCCAGCCCCCGCCAGCCCACGTCCGCCCCCAGGTCCAGGCGCGGCTTGAGATTGATCCGGGCGGCGGTCAGCCGGACCTGGGCGGCCTCCCGCACCTTGGCCGCGGCCTGCAAGTCGGTCCGCTGGGAGCGGGCCAGGGCCAGCAGGCTCTGCCCGTCGGCGCCGGTCGGGCCGGGCCGGGCGGCCGGAAAGGCTTCGGCGGCCAGCATCAGGGCCTCGATGCCCGGACCTCCCAGCCCCATGGCCAGGCCCAACTGATGGCGGGCCTCGACCAGATCCTGCTCGGCCTGGATGCGGGTGGAGGTCTTGGCCCGCAGGTTGGCCTCAATCTTGAGTTTTTCCGTGTTGGGATAGACGTTGGCGTCGACCAGAAGCGCGGTCTCCTCCAGGATGTGGGCGGCGCGCTTCTCCGTCTCCTCCCGCAGCCGCAGATACTCCTGCGCGGCCCGAAACCGCCAGTAGGCCACGACCGAGGCCCGCACCGCCGTGCCTACCGAGTGCAGGTAGTCCAGCTGGGCGGCCGCGCGGGTCAGCTCCGTGGCGCGCTCGTCGGCACCGGCGGCGGCCCGGCCCCGCCCCCTTAGCAGCGGCGCGCGCAGACCGAAGAAGACCGCACTGTCGGTGTCGTGCTGGCTGTCAGCGGTATTGTGCTGATCGTCGACGCGGCTAAACTCTGCCCGGGGCACGAATTGCAGGCCCGTGCGCGTGGTCTTGGTCAAGCCCACGGAGTAGGTGTAGATGTCTTGCCGCAGCTGGTCGTGGCCTGAATTACGGCGTTGCAGCTTGTTCAGGATCTCGTTGTAGCGTTCGGCCCCGAGGTTCTGTTGCAGGGCCCAGTCGAATTCGCCCCGGGTCTCGACCAGACGGCCTTCCTGGAACTCGACCTCCAGCCGCCCCAGCAGAATGCTAGGCTGATTGTCTAGCGTGGCCTGAACCACGGCCAGCAGATCCACGCCGGCGGCGCCGACTTCCGCCGGCGCCGGCCCGGGCTGAGGCGCGGCCTTGAAATCCTCGCCTTTCAACTGGCCGGGCAGGCCCGCGGCCGGCTCGCCCCCCAGGGCGGCGCTGCAGGCCACCAGCCAAAGCCCCAGGCTCAGGCCGAAGGCCCGGGCGCGGCGGCCGCAGCCGGGCAAATCCGGTTCAGGCGTGGCAGTTGCTGGACGCACATTCACCTCGGGCCGGGGCCGTCAACTATTTTCCGAAGCCGCATTAGAACCCGGGCGGGTATTTTCGGCAAGCGATTCTTCCGGCCCTGGAACCTTAAACGCGTGGATGAAAAGCTAAAATCGGCGTTTCAGTCAAGGCGCGACGCGCGAGGCAGCGCCAAAAAAGTCCTTTAATTTCGAGGTTTTTGGTGCGTCCGCGGCCTGCGACGCCGAATCAAACTCCGAAACGGACTTTTCACGCACGCCCTAATTGCCGCGGGGATTCTGGAGCAGCCCCTGCCGACGGGAGAGCTCCTGGTACCGCCGGCTCCAGACCGGCGCGTTCCAGTTCTCCTCGCCCACGCCGGTCAGCCGCTGAAGCTGATCCAAGGCCAGCTGGCGGACCTGCTGGCTCGGATCGGCGGCCCCGGGCAGCGGCCGATCGTCGGCCAGGCGGCGCAGAATTTCGCCAAAGGCCTGGCGGGCCTCCGGCCGGCCGAAGACGCCGGCCACCCGGCCCAGGGCGGCGAAGGCCTCGATCATCAGCCGCTGCTCCTCGCGCCGGGTCTGAACGTCGAGCCCGACGCCGCGGTCGTCGGCCAGGACCGAGAGGAGCTTGACCGCCTCGGGCGAGCCGATCTCCCCCAGGGCCCGGGCGATGTAGAATTGCACTTGCAGCGGCTCCTGCCCCTGGACCAGCCGGCGGCGGATGGTTTCGACCGATTCCTGGTCACGGCCGGCGCCGAGGCAATCGTAGGCCGCCACCCGCAGCCCCGGCTCCTCGCGGGCCAGCATCTGCCGTCCCAGTTCCCGGGCCAGGTCGATCAGCCGGGCGGTCCCCTTGAGCCGCCGTTCACGGTAGGCCGCCTCGGCGCTGCGGCCGGCGTCGGCCCGGGCCAGGGCCAGGGCCTGGGCGGTCTCCTCCCGCCGGGCTTCGACCACCCGGGTCAGTTCCGCCACCGCGCCCAGGGCGGCCTCGATCAGAGCCGGCCGTTCGCGACGGGTCAGCTGGCGCAGGCGGGCGATC
>CAYMGG010000001.1:24503-43529 GCA_964389915.1 uncultured Planctomycetaceae bacterium | reverse complement strand
ATCTCCTCCTCGGTGCCTTCGGCGCCGAAATTCGCCAACACCTTGCAGGCCGCCACCTGGGCGGCCTCGATCTCATCCTGATGGACCGAAATGAAGGTCGATTGCAGCGACTTCCAGTTCTCCGCCCACTCCTCCCGACTGCGCCCCAACGGCCGCGAGCAGAAGCGCAGCAGCGTGCGCTGGGCGCGCACGTCCAGCTGCTTGCTGCCCAGGTCCTCGATGATCGCGCCGATGGGGTCGAGCTGGCCGGCCAGGGCGGTCTCGATGGCCCGGCGCAGGTGATCCTGGGCCGGGTCGAATTCGCCGGTCGCGCTCCGGAACGGCTCGCGGCGGATGATCCCCTTGGCCCGCTCGGTCAGCGAGTAGTTCTCCTGTTCGGCCATCTCCAGCAGCTCGTAGCGGACCTTGAGGCTGTCCTGGGCCACGAAGGCCGGCAGCGCCCGCATGATCCGCAGCCGGACATCGATGAAATCCTCGTGGCGCATCTGCACGGCGAGTTCCGAGACGCTGCGCGGATCGCCGATCCGGGCCAGCACGTCCGCCAGGCCCTCGCGGATCTGGTCGTTGCCGTAATCCAGCGCCTCGTTCAGCACCCGCAGAGTGAATTCGGCGTTGCGCCCCAGGCCGCGGGTGGCCAGCTCCTCGACCTTCTCCTGCCGGAGCAGGTACGGCGCGTCCAGCCCGAGGATGAGCTGCGAGATCCGCAACTTGGCCTCGTATTGCAGGTCGCTCTCCCAGTCCTCGGCCCGGCCAGCGCCGCCTCCGGTCAACGTCCCGAGAAGCAGGACCAGCGCCCCCCAGCGCCAGGCCCGGCCGGACCGAATCTGCCTGCGGGCCGCACCGTTCATGCCGGGATCTCCGCAATCGACCAGTCCGCCAGCCGGCGCAGGGCCGGCTCGTTGGCCAGCTCGGCCCGCGTCAATCGGGGCTCTTCGCGCTGGGCGGCGGTCAGCTGGGCCGCGGCGGCCTCGCGCTCGCCGGTCTGGAGGAAGAACGCCGCCCGATACAGGCGGATCTCCCAATCCGCGCCCCGGCCGGATTCCCAGGCTCGCAGCGCTTCGCGCCCGAGCTCCACCTCTGCGGCCAACAGGGCGCAGCGCACCACCAGCGCCGGGTAATCTGGATACTTGGGGTCCAGCCGCCAGGCCTGCTCCGCCGCCGCCAGGGCCGCGGCCGGATCGCCCAGCTGAGAGCAGGCCTCGGCCAGTTCGCTCCAGCCCGCGTCGTCGCGCGGCCGGGCGGTCAGGTAGGCCTGCAAGTCCGCGCGGACGCCGGCGAGGTCGCCGGCGAACCGGCGCAGATTGGCCCGTTGCAGCCAGAGTTTGGGCGCGGGCCGCCGGGCCAGCCGCGCGTCCAGCCGGGCTAGCGCTTCGGCGCGGTACTCGGCATCGTTCTCGGCCCGGGCCAGGTCCTGCAACTCCCGGTCGAGCGTCCAATAGACGTAGCGGACGATCAGGGCCATGACCACCAGGGCCGCGCCGATTAGAAAACTGCCCTGTAGCAGCGAATTTGTCATAACGGAAAAACCTCGCCTCGACGCGCCCTGAAAAATGCCTGCGCATAGCCTAACATTCGCGCCAGCGGAGCACAAACCCGAAATTCGGTTGCGTTTCCGGGATTTTGCGGAAACAATTAAAGGAGACGGGCGGGCCTGAGCGGCCTGCCGCCGATTGATAGGGTTTGGCCATGTCCATTCGACCGCCGCTGCCCATGACCCGGGCCATGTTGCTGGCCGACAGCATCCTGACCGAGTCGGGCACGCATAAGAAGTCGCTGATCGGCATCTACACGCGCATCGCCGCGCCGCGGGTGCCGTTTCGCAAGATCCTGAACGTCTACGCCCAGTTCGCCGACGCCCAGGGCGTCTATCACTGCCAGTTGGAGCTGGTCAACCTGGCCACCGGCGCGCTGCTCCATGGCAGCCGGCTGGGGGCGTTCGAATCGCGCGACCGGCTCACGCCGGTGGAGCTGATCATGCGCCTGCCCTGCCGGTTCGAGAATTTCGGCGACTACGAGCTGCGCCTCAGCCACCTGGGGCATATCTTCGCCTCGCGGGTCTTCTCGGTCGTACCCAGCCCGGCCGAACGCCTCTCCTCGGGCATCGAATCCGAGCAGGAAGCCTGAGCACCGCGCCCCGTAAATAGATATCCAAAAAGCAACCACGCCGGTGCTTGCGGCGCGGACTCTCCAGTCCGCGGCAATTTCTTGAAGCACCTCAGCATCGCCGCGGGTTGAGAACCCGCGCCACAAAAGTTCACTCTTATTTCTAGGCGCTGGCCTGAGTGACGTCGAAAAGGGCCCGGCACCGACCGCAAACGTAGAATTCACCCATCCAAACGTTCGACCGGGCGAAGCCGGGTGAGAGTTTTTTGGCGGGGTCAGGGGAACCTTTTTTGCAAAAAAGGTTCCCCTGAATCGGCCTATACTATTGGGAATTGGTATTAATTGTCAGGCCTATCGCCGAATTTATCCCGCCAGCCCGAACTTACCATTCCAGCAGCAGCACATGCGCGGCCCGGGCCTCGCGGGAGGCGTCGACCTGGGCCACCAGGATAACCTGGTCGCCCCGGCGGTTGAAGCGGGGATGGGGGTGGTAGGCCTGGCTGCGCACATTGCTGGCGATGGAGGCTAGCACCTGCTTGCGCCCGGCACCGGGCTCGACCAGCACGATGTCCGACCGGTGCTCCGCGCGGCGGGAGCTGCGCCCCCACCACATGGTGTCCATCACGTATTTTTCGCCGCGCTCGTCGGAGGCGGCGTGCCAATAATCGTCGGCGTCGATCAGTCCGCCCCGCCCGGTGCGCGGATCGACCCGCAGCAGGCCGAATTGGGCCGTCTTCGAAACCGGATAGCGCACCGCGACCACCAGCTCGCCCGCAACCATCTCGTGACCCACGTATTCAATGAGCGCCCCGGCCGCGTCGGTCTCCTGCGCATGGATGCATTCCATCCGGCCCTCGCGCCAGTGCAGCAGATTCAACCGGTCGGGCACGGTCTCGGCGGCTCCCTCGTGGGCGAAAAGGATCCGCTCCCCGTCGGGCATGAATTGAAAATGATCGGCATATAGCTCCAGGACGCCCTCCGCCGCGACCTTTTCGGTTTGCAAATCGTAGATCAGGTAGGGCGTGGGCCGCCGGGCTGGCACGGTGCGGTAGTCGCTCTTGGCCGCCGGATAAAGCCCTGCAACCAGATAACGTTCGTCGGCACTGACGTGGAGCGGCCCCCGGAATTTGATCTCCGCCGGACCGACGTGCAAGGTCCGCAACCGTCCGGCGCCCAGATCCACGACTTCCAGCCGATTCCCCAGCGGCAGGATCAGCCGGTCGGTACGGGCCAGGAAAACCGCGTTCAATAGCTCGTCCTCGCGCGTCTCCTCGTCGGCGGCGACCCAGCGACTCAGATCCAGCCGCAACTCGTCCCGCCGTTCGGTCGGGTGGTAGCGACGCAGAACGGCCCGGCCCGAAGTTTCACTGAAATACATGAACCACCGGTCGTCGAGCGCCCAGAAGCTGGAGGTGTAGTAATTGAGAAAATTCTTGGCCCCCTCCGGGCCGACCGGAGTGGACCGCACGGCCAACGGCGTAACCATGGCGAATGCCCTTTGATGACGGCGAAAAAAGGGCGGCTCACAGCCGCCCCGGAGTCGGTGGGAAAGACGCTTACTTGCCGTAAATTTCGTTCTCCGAACGGAGAATCTCGGCTTGCGGCAGCCATTTGACATGCAGATCGCAGAAGAGGATGCAGGCCCCGGCATTGTGCCGGTCGATGGCGAACTTGTAGCCGCCGGCAAGGCCCGCGGTCAGACAGCTGTCGGCCAGATGCCAGTCGCCGCTGTCGGCGATGAACATCTGCTTGCCCGGCTGCTTGGAAGATCCCAACCGGGGCCACTTGGTCAGGTCGCTCATACTCCCCCAGCCGTTCATCGAGGGGATGTAAAGGTTCATGCCATAGCCAGTGTAATTGATATAGGCCGACGGAATCTTCCAGTCCGGGCAATGAAAGACGGTATTGTTGGTGACGGAAACGGAGGGGACCTGGTACTTGGGCCAGCCTTCGACCCCGATATGCGGAGCCAGCGCATTGTGCCAGTATACGGCGGTAACGCCGCTGCCGTAAGCGACACGCGGCGCCAGGCCGCCGTTCTCGTCGGAATAGAGGCTGCCGCCGATGCCGATCTGCCGCAGGTTGTTCAGGCAAGTCGTCTGCCGGGCCATGCCCCGGGCCTTCTCCAGCGCCGGCAGCAGCATCGCCGCCAGCACGCTGATGATCGCGATCACGGTCAACAACTCGACCAGGGTAAAGGTGCGCGCCAGCCGGGATTGACCGATGCGTAACTCGCGGGTATCCATGGACTGCTCCTTCCGGAGGTTATACTATTAGCTTATTCCCCCCTTGCCGCGAATGCAAGCCAGGATAGCTATTTGTCGGTACGAAATGTCGCGGCCGGCAGCCCCGCGCCATTATACAGGTTGGCGGCCGGGTTCGACGCCCAGGCGTAACGGGCCATAACCGGTTTGGAAATCTGCGGGCTCGAAACCACCACGCAATCGCCGTCGATGCTGGCTTCGGCCCAGACAAACCGGCCGTCTTCCCCGGCGACCGCAAATCCTTGAAGGGGACCATCCTTGGCCACCAACCCGCCCCCCGCGTGGCCGAACTTCAGTCGCAGCGCCCCTCCCTGCACGGTCAGCGCTTCGAACTGCGGACCGCAGGCTTCATGCTCCCGGTCGCCGTAACAGAGGCCGCCGGCCGCCAGGGCCAGCCGCCGGCCAACCTCCTGCTTGTTGTGCGGATGAATCTCCTGGGCTTCGCCGATATCGATCGTGACCGCCAGCGCGGCGTTGGGCAGGGCTGCCGCCCGGGCCTGGGACTCGCGAAGCACGGCCCACCACGATTCCTCGTTCGGATCGACGCCGCGTGCCATGTAGTTGGGCAGCTGCACGATCAAAAAGGCCAGCTCCGGCTGGGCGAACTCGGCCCGCCAGGAGGTGATCAGGCTCTTCAGCATGCTTTCGTAAAGGCCGGCCTCGCGGGACGTGGCGTTGCCCTCGCCCTGATACCAGACCGCCCCTCGAAAGGTGAAGTTGTGCAGCGGCGCGATCATGCCGCTGTACAACGCCGCGGGAATCTGGCGCGGCGCGGGCAGGTCGGGAGCTTTGACCGCCGGACGCGACTGTTCGATCCGGACGAGCCAGTCTCCGGCCAGCACCTGTTTCGCCGGTTCGAGCCGGACTTCGATGCCGCGAGCGCCCGCCGAGCCGAAGGCGTTCAGAAAACGGACCGCGATAAAATTCCCCTCAGCCTTTACCAATTTTCCGGGGATTTTATAGCTGGGCCAGGCGTGGTCGAGCGAGACCTTAGCGGAGACGACCTTCTCGCCGTTGAAATAGGCGTCCAAGCCGTTGCCAGGCGGCAGATCGAATTTGAGCGCCAGATCCCGGCCGGCCCAGGCGGCCGGCAGCGTAATTTCGCGTTTCACCCAGACCGCACCGTCGAAATCCTCGCCCAGCAGTTTTTCCAGCGGCTGGAATAGACTCAGCTTTTTCCATTCCGGGGCTTCGCCTCCGGGTTTGAACCAGCCTTCGGCCTCGCCCCGGTTGCCCTGGTCCGGGAAAAGGACCGGCGCGTACTGTTGATCCTTGTATTTGCGGTAGGTCGGCAGATCCGGATAGGCCTCGGCCGGGAGTTCCGGCCGGCGGCAGAAATCGGGGTGGGCGTCCAGCACCGCGGGCGAGAGCCAGGATTGGATGCTGGTGGCGCCCACGGTGGAGGCGACCAGACCGACCGGGACCTTGAGCCGGCGGTGCAGGTCGCGCCCCAGGAAAAAAAGCGCCGCGGAAAAGCCGCCGACGTTCGCCGGGGCGCAGACCCGCCACGCGCCGGCGCAAGTCTCGGCGGGACGGCTGGAAATGGACATGGGCACCTGGAAGAGTCGGATCTGCGGGAAGTCGGCGGCGGCGATCTCCGCCGCCGCATCCTGGACCCCTACCACCGCCATCTCCATGTTGGATTGGCCGCTGCCCAGCCAGACCTCGCCCACCAGGACGTTCTTCACTTCGATGCGGTTCTTGCCCGTCACGGTCAGCGTCCGATTCTCGCCACTGGCCGCCAGCGGTTCGAGGGTCACGCTCCAATTGCCGGCCGGATCGGCCACCGCCTTGCCGGTCTGCCCGGCGAATTCGACCGTCACCGCCTCCCCGGATTCCGCCCGCCCCCAGAGGCGCACCTTCGTGCCGGCTTGCAGAACCAGGTTGTCGGAGATCAGCGGCGGAAGTGACACATCGGCTTTCAGATCCGCCGCCGCCCCCAGGCAAAACAATACGGTCAGACCCCAGACCCGACGGGAAAGGAGAAGCACGGCCAGCCTCCGTTTACAAAGGGAAAGCTCCCCAGAGGGGAACAGAAATCCGGCGGGGTGAATTTTGCCCGCCCACGCCAAACGCAGACATTATACCGCTTCAAATCCGTAATGGCGGATTTTTGGGCGACCTTTATTTCCAAAAAATCCCCCACCCAATCCTGCATCCAATTCGCCTCCTGCCACGCCGATTCTCAGAACTTGGGTGAGAAGTTCGGATCGACGTTTCAGCCTAGGAGTCGCGCCTGAGGCAGAGTCAAACCCTTCCGGAAGTTTTGTGAATTTTGATGCGTTCGGGCGGTGGCGGCGCCGGATCAAACGTCGAGACGGACTTCTCATATCAATTCAAGTTAATAGTAACCGATTTTGGGGCACCTTTTTTGCAAAAAAGGTACCCCAAACCCGCCAAAAAACTCTCACCAGACTCACCCGGTCCGGAACGTTTGTCGGCCCTCAATAACCGGAGTTGAGATCACACCCGCCCTAATGAGCAAAGGAGTGAATTCAGGCTGGAGTACCGACCCTGATCGAAGCGCGCCAATTGGCGCGGGAATTCCGCCCGATACCCGGGTTTAAAGCAGAAATGTCCCTCTCCCTCTTTCCTGGCAGCGGAAAGAGGGAGAGGGGAAGGGAAGCATTACTTTTCAATTTCGTAGGCGAACTGCACCCCCTTCTCGCCCACGGTCGAAAGCGGCAGGACCAACCAGTCGCCGTCACGCCGGGCGGCGATCTGGTCCACCCGCCGGCCGGCCATGTCCAGCGCCCAGACCTTCGGCTCGCCCGCCAGCTTCAGGCGCAGGGTGGCCGCGCCGCGCCGGGCCAGATGCGGCAGCTCGCCCCACTTCTCCAGCGCGGTCAGATCCTTGTTCTTGTACTTGATCTTGGTGTTCTGCACGTCGGTGAGGTGCAGGACCAGGAGGCGCGGGCTGGCGCCCAGCGGTTCGGGCGTCAACGAGCTCACGCTCACCGTGGCGAACTGATCCACGTCGGCCACCTGGGCGAACTGCCCCTCGCCCACCTGCCCGGCGGGCAGGACGAAGCACTCGGTACGCGGAGTGATGGCCTTGAAGGTGCCGGCCGCGGCGTTGAGCTCCAGCTCACCCGTGTCCGATTTATAGATCTTGGTCTCGGGATTGTTCAGCTCCAGGGTGGCCAAACCGCGGGCCTGCAGCGCGTCGATCAGCTTCTCGTCGGCCGGGATATAGGCCGCGCCGCCCAGCCGTTCGGACGGAAAGTCCGGCAGGCCAACCGCAAAGCCTTCAGCCGGGGTCACGGTCTTGCCCGGCCCCACAAAGAACGAACCGATCCGATGAGTCATGGCCACGCGGCGATAGTCGGCCGGGTAGTCGCCCAGCCCCCAAGAATAGGCCCCCTGCCGGTTGGTGGCGGCCTCGCTCACCGCGAAGGGCACCAGCTTCTCGCCCGGTCGCACGTCACGCCGCAGAAAAAGCAGCAGCGCCAGACGCTCGCTCAGCAAGGTGAGCGGGTCAGTAGCAATGTCGAAGCCGCTGGCCGCGACGACCTCCTGGGTGTTGCGGAAGTGATGGGCATAGGCGAAGCGATAGATGGCGTCCCAGTCCTGGAACGAGGAATACGCGCCCATCAGCGGCCCGCCTTCGCTACGGTAGCGGTTGGGCATGCAGTAATTGAACTCGGTCACGCCGTAGGGCCGGCCCACGGTGCGAGGGGCGGCCATGCCCAGGGGCACGGCCGCATTCTTGGCCGTGGCGCTCTGGTTGCCGTAACCGAAGGGCAGATTCCACTTCTTTTCCAGGAAGCGGGGATGATCCCAGTAATTATGGTTGTCGGAAAAGTCCATCCGGTCGCGAATCTCGGCGGTGCTGACAAAATTCTGCCAGTTCATGTCCAGCAGCAACGCCTTAACCCCAATCTGCCGCAGGAAAGCCACGGTTCGGTCATACATCTTCGCATGCAGATCGGTGGCGAAACGATTGAAGGCTGCGGCGCGGGCCGCATCGTCGGCGGGTTCGAGCCCCTGTTCCTTGAGCCAAGCGGCAAAACGCTCTTCGTACATGGCCTGAACGTCGGGTTCCATCTTGTAAGAGAAGGTCGGGCCGTCCTCGTTCAGGATGTCGATGAAGAAGAGGGCCGGATCGTCCTTCCAGGCCACCTTGGTGTAGGGGTTGACGTGATCCAGCAGCTGCTGCGAATACTTGGCCAGGTTCTGCCAGGCTGAGTCGAGCAGGGGCACCAGGGCCTTGTAGTCGTGGTAAACCTCGCGCTTGATCTCCGGAATCTCGCCCGGGCGCGGCCGGCGGATGGTGTAGAGGTCGATGGTGATGTAGAGCCCCTTCTCTTTGCAGCGGTAGAAGAGGTAGTCGAGCTTATCCAGCTGTTCGGCGTCGAAGTCGAGCGAAGAGCCAGTCTTGCCCGCAGTCAAAATTCCGTCGTAATGGTGGAAGCGGACCGTGTTGTAGCCCAGCCGAACCAGATCCTCAACCATTCGATCGGTGGCCGCCTTGTCTTGGAACATGGCCGTAAAGCAAAGGTTCGCGCCCCAGAAGCGGATCGGCGCGCCGGGCCGGTTCTCGAATTCGAAGCGCCCGTTATTGAGCTTGACCCAGCCGTCCTTGCCGGCCGGCGCAAACCCTTCGCTCAGGAAGGAGAAGTCCAGGGCCCCGCCCTTCTCCACGGTCAGTTCGGCCTTGAGCGGCTGCCAGTCCTTGTTGGCCACGATGTAGACCGGCGCCTGCCGGGGCAGAGCCGCGCGTTCGCCGGCGGCTGCGCCGACGATCAGCCAGACCGCCTTCTGCTCGCTCTTGAACTCCAGCGACTGCACCGGCTGGGGCTTGAGCTTGAAGCGGCTCAGGTACAGGCCGACATAAGAGGCTGCGTTCTCACCCGTCCAGACCACCGCGCCGTTGTCCAGGCTGCCCGGCGCCCACCAGTCGCCCACCTCGCGGCCGGAGCGGACCTCCAGTTCGTCCTGGCTCCCGTCGGCGTAGGTCACCCCGATCTTGCCGATCACCGTCGGCTGCGACGGCGCCCAGGCCAGGGCGTGCAGCAGATACAGGTTCTCGCCCTTGACGTCCGCCACCGGCAGGGAAGCCGAGGCGGGGAAGTATTCGCGCGAAGGCCCGGCCAGAGAGAGGACGGCCTTGCCGGCATTGGCGGCCGGGTCGACGATGTCGAACTGCACCGGGCCCAGGGCCTGCCGGCCAGGCTTGAACATGCGCAGGTCGTTAACGCCCTGATCGGTCCAGCCGCCCTGGCGGTCGCCCTCGGTCTCATCGCGAAAGCCCATGTTGGCCACGGGCTTGAGGCTGAGCGAGGTGATATTGAACGGCCGCAGTTCCCACTCGGCCTTGAACTCGGAGGCGGCAATCTCACCTTCGAATTTCGAGAAGAACAGCCGCAGCTCGTAATTCGTCGCTCCGTATTCGCGGTTGTCCTGGACAATGCCGGACAGGTTGCCGCGCAGGACCAGATTGCGATCGCCGACCGGCAGGACCAGCTCCTTGACGCCGCCGAAACTTTCGATCTGGGTCTTGCCCGGTTCGACGGGCAGTACGATCTCCTTGGCGTCGGCCCGCAGGCTCACGCCGGCAAAATTATCCACCGGCAGGTCGAGGCTGAATCCCAAGCACTGGGTGGGCGTGGCCGGATCGGACTGCGCCGTCAGACTCAACGCGGTCGAATTAGCGCCCGCCGCTGTCCAGCTCTCCACCAGCTTGAGCTCGTGCAGGTTCTTGGTCTTGAGCACGCCTTGCCAGCGCCAGCCATTGTCCTGCGCGGCCGGGAAGCCGGCTTCGGGCACTACACTGCCTTCGGTGTACTGAGTGGCGCACTGCCAGCCGGGCGCGAAATGAATCACCCCGCCCCGGATCGCGCCCAGCCGCAGCGATCCGTCGGGATTGAGCTTCAAGCCGGGCAAGGGCTCGGCGCCCAGCGCGGCTAGGCCGACTCCGCCCCAGAGGAACAGGGCCAAGAGCGACAGGTTACGGGAAGTTCGGGCATGCATGGGCGTTTTCTCCTTCTGACTTTCCGGGTCGGCCGCCAATCGGCCGGTATCTTGAATTGCAGTCCGCCTCAATGGCTATATAGCGGACCCGAGGCAAAAAAATTTGGCCGCAGCCAACCGCAAAACACCTACGGTTTTTCGATCACGTAGTTGTGCGCAGGATACGGCTCGGGCACGCCGAAAGCACAGGCGGTCTCCCAATAGCTGGAGAATTCAAGAACGCTTAAGCTTTTGATATGCCCGTCCGCGAACGCAGTGTTGGCCCGCGCCAGATGCCGAGCCCAGATGATTTCGAAATGATTGTGCTGCATCTTCTTGTTCTGATTGTTCAGATACCAACCCGACAGATTGTCGACCAGAAATGGAAAATCAGTAGGCGTAGTGATGCGCGAGAAAACCACAAAACTCGAGACATCCCCGCCGAGATTGACGCTTTGATCGCCACTTTTATTCTGCTTCAAATAAAAGGAGTAATTGCTGTTCATACCGTAGCAGTTGCTGCGCAGAGTACTGTAGGTCAGGCCCTGGGGATTTAGCTTGGAGGCCGGACAGGAGTAACTCGGTACGTTCCGGTCGATATGTCCGCTACGACCCAACGCCTCGACCCAGCCAGTCCAGGTACCCCAGCCGCCGCCCTCCTGCCACAAGCCCAAGACCCGGCCGGAGAAATCGTCCCCATACAACACGGCGGCCCGATAACTCTGCGTCAGATTGTTAACGCAGCTGGTACTCTGGGCCACGGCCTGGGCCCGCTGCAAAGCGGGCAGCAACATCGACGCCAGGACACTGATGATGGCAATTACGACCAGCAGTTCCACCAGGGTGAAACGGCGCGTCGACCGCCCGTTTCGCATCTCGCCTTGCCCTCTCATGACCCACCTCCGCCTGTTTCTTCCGCCGTCCGGACGGACGGGTTCAATTCATTTTCGGCCGCGCCGACAACGAGCGCGGGCCGCCGCGGCCAGGCTGGAAGAAGCAGGCGGCCCGCCGCAGGCCGAACGGACCTGCGGCGGGCCGAGCGGTCTACTTCTTGGCCGCCAGATCCAACTCCAGGCTGAACTGGCTTTCGCTGATCTCGCCCTCAAAGGGGGTGAAATGCAGCCGAATCTCGAACACCTCGGCGTTGTATTCCCGGTTGTCCTGCAAAGCGCCGGTCATGGTCCCGCGCAGAACCAGGTTGCGGTCCTTGAGCGGCACCACCACCTCGCTGACGCCTTCGAACCATTTCAGGCCCGGCTCGCCCTTCTGAGCCGGGAGGGTGATCTCCTCGTCCCCGATCTTGACGGTCTTGCCCGCGTAATCCTCCACCGGCAGGAAGAAACTCACGTCCAGCGACTGGGTGGGGGCGGCCGGCTGGGCCTTGACCGAAGCCGAGAAGGCGATCTTCTCCCCGGTCACGTTCCACTGCTCGGAAACCGTCATCCCCGCGCCGCCGCCGGCGATCTTAAGTTTGCCGGTCCAGGTCCACGACCCGGCGTTCTGCGCCGGCTGACCCTGGTCGGATTCGACGCTGTCGTCGACCAGCTGCGTGGCGTAATCCTTCCACTCCGGCGCAAAATGCCCGATGCCGGCCTTGATGGTTTCGATCTGCATCAATCCGCTGCCGTTGACCTCGACGCCGGGCATGAGGTCGGCCGCAAACACTCCGCACCCGCCCAAAACCAGAGCCGCCACCCCGAGACCCAATTTGCTTCCGATGCGCATCTTATTCTCCTGACTTACCCGGATCAGACTGCGGACAAAACTCCCATCGGAAAGCATAACGGGTTACGCCGCGGTTTGTGACCGCCGGCCGAAACGATTTTTTCTCCCCCCTCCCCCGGGGGCGGCTATACCGCCGTAAACGTCGCCGTGCCATGCCGCTGGCCCGGGGCGCGCGTCACGCTGCCACGCTCGACTAGGGTCACCGGCAGGCGCACGGTCGGACAGGGCTTCTCCTCCCGGTCGGCGATCACGTCCAAAAGCAGCCGCACCACCTGGGCTCCGATCTCGGCCTTGGGGATGCGCATGGTGGTCAGGGGCGGAGTGGCCATCTCCCCGGCCTGGATGTCGTCGAAACCGACCACGCTCATGTCGCGCGGCACCTGTAGGCCCAGCGTGAAGAGCCCCCGGATCAGGCCCAGGGCCATCGAATCATTGGCGCAGAAGACGGCGGTGGGCGGAGGCTTGAACCGCAGGAGCGAAACGGCCGCCGCGCGTCCGGATTCGAACTCCCAATCCCCGGGCAGGATCAGCTCCGGGTCAGACTCCAGCCCGGCCTGGGCCAGCGCGTCCTGATAACCGGCCAACCGCTCGCCGGCCACATGCCGGCTGCGGTCGCCGCAGAGATGGGCGATGCGCCGATGCCCGCGGGAGATCAGGTGCTCCACCGCCGTGCGGGCACCCTGGCGGTTGTCGGCGTTGACCGTGGGCAGATTGAACTCTCCGCCGGCGGCGTCCAGCGCCGCCAGCGGCATGAACCGGCGCAGCTCCATGACCGCCTGCCAGCTGCGCGGCGTGACCAGGATCGCGCCGTCGGCCTTGCGCCGGACCTCGCGGGGCAGCCGCCCCTCCTCGAAGGGAAAGACGTCCTCCAGCCGGGTGGCGAAGAGCAGATGGTAGCGATGCATCTGGGCCTCTTTCTGGGCCCCGTTGATGACATGGCTATAATAGGGGTTGGCCAGTTCATGGCGGATGAAGTCGGGCATGATGAAGGCCAGGGCGTAAGTGCGTCGCGCGATCTTGCCCGGGGGGCAGACGTAGGTTCCCCGGCCCTGATCGCGAAAGAGCAGGCCTTCCTCTTCCATTTCGCCGATCGCCCGGCGCACGGTCATATAAGAAACCGCATGCATCTTGGCCAATTCCCGCTCCGGGGGCAATTGGTCGCGAAGTTCTCCGGATAAGATCATTTTTTTGATTAAGGCTTTGATTTGCAAATATTTAGGCTGATTGGCTTGGCTTTCTGAAGGCATGCTGTTCATCTCGCCAAAGGGGATTTGTTTTCGCGTATCTCTTAGGGACAAATCAAGTTATTGGATAAAGCTATATAGCATTATCCCTCATGAAAAAGCCTTTGTCAAGTTTTCCCGAGCAAATTAGGTAAAAAGCCCCTCACTCCGGCCATGGCCACCGTAAAGGCCTTTCATCCGCTTAAGCTTGACCAATGCGCCCGGCGCGCTGAGGAACCCCGGCCGGTTGCCATAACTATTATCCACTCAAGTTATTTATGGTCTACAAACGGTCTGCTGGGGGGGGGGTGAATTTTTTAGTGGGGCTTGGGGGCGCTGTTTTGCAAAAAAGGTTCCCTGGAAACTGAGTTCACGCCCGCGCCGCTGGTTAATCCAGGATCTCGGTCTGCTTGCCGCCGGGCGGGGGCGACGGGGCTTCGATGGTCGAGCCGGCCTTGGTGCCCGGCCGGCCGCCGGATACGCCCAGGGTGCCCTCGGCCGCGGCGGCGGAGAGCTCCTTGACCCAGTTCTCTTCGGCCGGCGTCAAGGTCGGCGGGGCCGGCTTGGGCGGCGCGGGCCGGCCGAGTTTTTCCAGCGGCACCCGGGCCAGCACGTCGGTGGCCGAGTAGATGTCGTAGCTGGGCCGGATCAGGTCCAGCACCGACTCCAGCAGCTGGACGGCGATCTGGTGGCTGGTTTCGTCGCCGCGCCGCTCCCAGTCGAGGAAGTGCTTGTAGCCCAGGAAGAGCGAATAGAGCAGCCGGTGGTCGGTGCGGTGGGGAACGCCGGCGCTGACCGGATCGGCCGGCAGCTCGCCCAGCAGGCCCCGGGCGATCAGATGCCGGTTGTGCGGGCGCGAGTCGGGATCGACCAGCACGTCGCGCCAGTAGCGCGCGGCCCGGTCCTCCAGCCCGATGGCGAAATTGTCCAAGCCCAGGAAGATCTTGCCGTCCAGCTTGGCCCAGCTCACCGAACGCTCGACCATGTAGGCGAAGAAGACCCGCGCCCGGTTGCGGTCGCCGGTCAGCCATTCGGTCAGGGCCAGGAAGGTGATGGGCATGGGCGGAATGTCGTAGCTGTGCTGGAGGCAGAGCTGGACGATGCGCCGGGAGATCTTGCGCGCCACCTCCTCGTGGCCGGCGTGGAGATAGAACCGGGCCAGGGTTTCGAGGTTGCCCAGCCGGTCGTCGTGGAAGAGGATCAGGCGCATGACCTTGCCCACCAGGTAGGCGTGGTCGCTCATCGCCGCGCTGCGGCGCAGGATGTTCATCAGCGGTTCGATGGTGGTCAGCACCTCGGCGAAAGCGCCCTGACCCTTGCCGAAGCTTTCGCGCAGGAAGAGGATGCAGTCCGGCAGGCGCTGGGGGAAGCGGGTCAGGGCCGTCAGCAGCCAGCGCCAGAGGATGTTGGGCATGAGCGGCTTGCGGCTCTCCAGGTGCGGCCCCAGCCGCAGGGCCAGCCGCGCCCAGAGGTCGATGCCGCGCCAGCCGGCGGGGTTCTTGTCGCCCTGACGCAGCCGCTGCTGCACTTCGGTGAAGATGAGCTCGGCCACCGGATCGAGCATGGCCACCGGCGTGTCGCCGTCGAGGATCTCCCCAATCACGGCGGCGGCGCGCTGCTCGTGGCCGCGTTCGAGTTCGAGCTTGGCCCGCCCCAGCTTCTCATAGAAGGAGTAGGGGCCCTTCTTCAACGGGGCCCAGACCCGCAGCGCTTTCTGGGGGTCGCTGTCCAGCCGATAGGAGGCCAGCCCCGCCCGATAGCGCGCCCAAGCGCCCTCGGCCCGGTCCTTGTGGCCGTGGGCGATGGCGATGTAGCGCTGGAATGCGCCGCGGTAGCAGCCCTCGGACATCAGCGCTTCGGGCACGTCGATCGAGGCGGTCATGGTCGGCAGGCCGCGGGTCATGACCCGCAGATTGGAGAATTCCACCCCTTCGCCCCGGTTGATAAACCCGATCCGGAACCCCGGCGGCGGACCGCTGTCGCGGTAGAATAGGATCAGGTGCCGATCGAGCAGCACCCGCAGGTCGTGGCCGATGCGCTCGATGGTGAGCCGATACTGGCGCAGGGGTTCGAGCACCAGGTATTCGTTGGAGACCACCTCCGAGTCGTTCTTGGAGAGATAGGCGCGGGTGTTGCCGCTAGCGCCCAGGTGGATGACGTAGCCGTCGACGAAGCCGTTCCAGGGCTCGGAGATCTGGCCGCCGAAGACGATGGCGAACTCGGAGACCGACTCCTGCTGGTCGTCCAGCGGCTGGAGGATGAGGTTGACCGAGAAGCGCACGTCGCCGGCGAACTCGCGGTCGATCAGCAGATACTTGTCGCCCGCTTCCTTGGCTCGGCGGCTCAGGACGTTCTCCCGGCCGATCTGCCAGCAGCCCCGGCTGGAGCGGGGCAGGTAGAGGAAGTCGCCGGCGTCGAGGGTGTTTTTGAACGAGTTGCGGAACTGCGACTTGCCCTCCAGCCAGAATTCCAGCGAACGGTTGAATTCGGCCGCCGATTTGAAACGCTCGTCGGGGTTGGGGTTCATCGCCTGCATGGCGATGTTGGAGAGCTCGGGCGGCACGTTGCGCTCGGGGCGGCGCCGCTCGGGGGGGATGATCTCGCCGGCCAGTTTGGCCTGCAGGATCTCCTCCAGGGTTTCGCCCTGGACCGGCAGCTCCAGGGTCAGGATCTCGTACAGGATCACCCCCAGGGCGTAGACGTCGGTGCGGGTGCCGACCTCGGCGCCGCGGCTGGCGGCCTGTTCGGGCGGCATGTAGGGCAGGGTGCCGAGGATGTCGCCGGCGGCGGTCAGAGTCGAGTGGACGTCCAAGGCCCGTTCGTCGCCGGTGGTCCAGGTCGTCGTGTCGCCGCGGGCCTGAGCCTCGGAGAGGATCACCGTATCTCCGCCGGCGGCGGCCAGGGCCACAGTGTCGCCGCCGGGCCGGCCGGCACCCGGTCCGGGCCCGGCGTAGCCGGGCTCCATCTCCACGAAGGTCTCGCCCTCGCCCTCGACCCCCACCTTCTTGGTCAGGCCCCAGTCGATGATGTAGACCTCGCCGTAATCGCCCACGAAGATGTTGGCGGGCTTGAGGTCGCGGTGGATCAGGCCCTTGCTGTGGGCGTATTGCAGGGCCTGGCTGACGTCGCGCAGCACCTCGACCAGGCGGAAGAGGTCGTACTCCTCGACGGCCTTCTCCTCGCCGGCGCGCAGGTCGTCGAGGATCGCTTCCAGCGACCGGCCGTCGATGGGCTTCATGACGTAATAGACGAACTCTTCGTCCGGCAGGCTGACGGCGTAGACCGGGGGGATGGCCGGGTGCTGGAGCTGGGCGGTGGTGAAGGCCTCGCGCAGGAAGCGCAGGCGGAACTCGGCCTCATCCCGGCCGGCCTTGTCGGCCTTTTCGGTGTTGAGCAGCTTCACCGCCACCTGGCGGTCGAGGTCGGGGTCGTAGCAGAGGTAGACCGTGCCCATGCCGCCCGCGCCCAGCTGGCGGAGGATGCCGTATTTGCCGATGCGGATGCGCTTGCGGGGCGGGACGGCCTCGCGGCGCTTCGGCGCGGTGCTCTTCTTACGGGACGGAGACGGCTCGGCCATGGGGTAACCGCAAATCCAAAATCCAGAATCTAAAATCTAGAATCTAAAATCCGCTGGCATCCGAAAGGCGGAGCTTCAGCGCGCTATCCGTCCTTACTTTTCCGGTGGGCCGGGGCGGACCGGCAACCGATCGCCGCTCTGACCGTGCGGCAGCGGATTTTAGATTCTAGATTTTAGGTTTTAGATTTTAGATTGGCTTATGCCTCCTGCTTCCAAAAACGCCCCGGCCGCGCGGCCGGCCGAAGCTTCGAAAGCAGTCGTTGCCCTTCAGGCTTCACGCTTTGGTATTTTCAGCCCGCCGACCAGCCCGGCTACGGTCTCGTCATGGGCCGCCAGCCACTCGTCCAGTTCGCGGGGCAGGCGTGCCCCCACGCCTGGCTCGACGAAGTTCATGGTGCCCACCTCCACCGCGCTGGCCCCGGCCAGCAGGAAGGCCACGGTCTCGCGCACGCCCCGGACCCCGCCCACCGCGACGATGGGCAGCTTGACCGCCTGGGCGACCTGCCAGACCAGGCGCAGGGCGAGCGGATGCACCGCCGGCCCGGAGAGACCGCCGGTGACGTTGGCCAGGATTGGCCGGCGTTTTTCAATGTCGATGGCCATGCCCAGGAAGGTGTTGGCCACGACCAGGGCGTCGGCCCCCGCGTCGACGGCGGCCTGGGCCGGCAGGGTGATATCGGCCACGTTGGGTGATAGCTTGACCCAAAGAGGCAGACGGGTGCGCGGGCGCAAGGCCCCCACCACCGCCGCGCAGGTTTCGGGCCGCACGCCGAAGGCCATGCCCCCCTCCTTGACGTTGGGGCAGGAGACGTTGACCTCCAGGGCATCCACGCCGCTCTGGTCCAGCCGTTCGGCCAGCGCCACGTAATCCTCGACCGTCCGTCCGGCGATGTTTACGATCACCCGCCGGGCGGCGGCCTGGAGCGGGGGCAGGAGTTCGCGCAGAAAGTAGTCGACCCCTTCGTTCTGCAGGCCGATGGCGTTCAGCATGCCGGCGGGCGTCTCGACCACCCGGGGCGGCGGGTTGCCCCGCCGGGGCTCGAGCGTGACGCTCTTGGTCACGATCCCTCCCCAGACGCCCAGGTCGAGAAAGTCGGTGTACTCCTTGCCGCTGCCGTAGGTGCCCGAGGCGGTCAGGAACGGGCTGGTCAGCGACAGCGAACCGATCTTGGTCGCCAGGCGGGGAGAATCGCTCATGCCGCGTTCTCCTCGGCTGGCGCGGCGGCCGGCGCCTGGGCGGCGGCCTTGCCCAGTTCGGCCGGCGCGTAGAACCAGCTCCAGCCGACATAGAACCCCACGCCCACGACGATGGCGATGTCGGCCACGTTGAAAACCGGCCACCAGTGCAGATCGATGAAGTCGCGCACGCCCTGATAGATGATCCGGTCGTGCAGGTTGCCCAACGCCCCGCCCAGCAGCAGCCCCAGCGCCCAGTAGGGCGCGCGCGGGGCGCGGCAGGAGTAGGTCATCAACACCACCGCCGGGACGATCAGGGCGTTTAAGGACATCAGCACCACGTTGTAGCCGCTGGCCAAGCCCCAGATGCCGCCGCGGTTGACGTGGGGGCTCAACCACAACGCCTGGCTGAGGATCTCGCGGGTCTCCACGCCGGCGGCCTGGAGGTGGGCGAAAATATAATGCTTGCTGGCCAGGTCGGCGGCCAGGGTCAGGGCCGCCACCAGCCAGAAATATACGCGCGTCAGGTCTCTTCCTCCCGCTGCCGGCAGGCCACGCACAGGGCCGCGTGCGGCACCAGCCGCAGCCGCCGCTCTCCGATCGGGCCGCCGCATTCTTCGCAGACGCCGAAGGTGCCCTGCTCCAGCCGCTCCAGGGCGTCGTCAATCTCCTGCAGGGTGGCGCTGGCGGCGGAGAGCCGGTCCCAAGCGAAGGTCTGGTCCTGGGTGTCGCTGGCCGCGTCGGCCAGGTGCAGAGGCAGGTGCGAACCGCCGCCGCCATCGCCGCCGCTCTGCGCGTCCTGGCGCATGCCCCGCCGGTCGTCCAGGAGCTCACCCCGGCGCTCCAGGAGCAGCCGGCGGAACTCCTCCAGATTCATCCCGCTGTCGGCCATCGCTTCCCGCCTGGGCACGGCTTCCTGCAAATAAGCACAACTCCCCACAAATAAGGGGGCAAACCTCTAAAGCTGCGTCTTACGTCTCCCCCTCCCTCCGGGAGGGGGTTGGGG
>CAYMGG010000001.1:0-24493 GCA_964389915.1 uncultured Planctomycetaceae bacterium | reverse complement strand
CCACACATCCGGGGCAACCCCCCCACCCCGCCCCTTCCCGCCCCCCCCGCCCCCCGGGCGGGTGTTGGGGGGCGGGCGAAGATCGGTTGCGCTTCCGGCCGCCTCCCCCATCCCGACCCTCCCCCGGAGGGGGAGGGAGTGTGCGGCCACCGCCCCTTTATTACGAGGCGTCGCGTTTAGCCGGCGCAGCCCCGGTAATATTCCACCGTCCGGCGCAGGCCTTCGGCGAAATCCACCACCGGCTTGAAGCCCAGGAGTTCGCGGGCCTTGGCCACGCCGGCCTGGCTGTGCTTGACGTCGCCGGCCCGCTCCGGCCCGTGCTCGGGCGTCAGGTTGGTGCCCAGGATCCGGTTGATTTCGGCCACCAGCTGCAAAAGGTCGATCCGGTCGCCGCAGGCCAGGTTGATAACCGCCCCCTTGAGCGGGTGGGGCGAGCGGGCGGCCAGCAGGTTGCCGGCGACCACGTTGTCGATGTAGGTGAAGTCGCGGCTCTGCAAGCCGTCGCCGTGGACGAACGGGCGCTTGCCGGCCAGGATCAGGGTGATGAACTTGGGGATCACGGCCGCGTAATGGCTGTTGGGGTCCTGGCGGGGGCCGAAGACGTTGAAGTAGCGCAGGCTGACCGTGTCCAGTCCGTAGCACTCGCTGAAGGCCGCGGCGTAATACTCCTGGGCCAGCTTGGCCACGGCATAGGGGCTCTTGGGCGAGGGGATCATGGTCTCGACCTTGGGCAGCTCCAGCGCGTCGCCGTAGGCCGAGGAGCTGGCGGCCTGGACCACGCGCTTGACGCCCGCGTCGCGCGCGGCCAGGAGCAAGGTCACCGTGGCCGTGACCGAGCTGTGCAGGCTGCCCAGCGGGTCGTCGACCGAACGGGGAACCGAGGGGATCGAGGCCTGGTGGAGCACGTGGGTCACCCCCGCGCAGGCTTGGGCGGCCACCTCGGGCCGGGAGAGGTCACCCTCGACGAATTCGAATTTGTCCCGCAGGTCGGCGATGTTTTCCGGCTTGCCGGTGGAGAAGTTGTCCACGCCCTTGGCCGGCACGCCGTCGGCCAGCAGACGGCGCAGGAGGTGGCTGCCGATGAAACCGGCGCAGCCGGTCACGAGAAATTTTTCCGCCGCCATTTTTGCTCTTCCTTTTGGGTCGGCCGGCTCGGCGCCGGTCCGGTTGGCCGAAATGCTTCCCGGCAGTCAGCGCCCTTCCCGCAGGCGCAGGCCGCAGGCCTCGTGCAGCCCGCCGCTCTGCTTGATCTTGTTGACCGTGGCCTCCAGGTCGTACTCCACCCGCCGGTAGACCACGTGCGCGCCGTCGTAGATGACGTAGCAGCTGCGGATGTCGCGATCGCGCGGCTGGCCGACCGAACCGACGTTGATGATCGCCCGGGTGTCGCCGAGGGCGTATTTGTTGTAGAAGTACTGGGGCATGATGAAGTCCCGCCGCCCCTCCTCGATCACGCCGGGGAAGTGGGTGTGGCCGACGAAGGCCAGCGGCTTGGTCATGGCCGAAAAGACCGCCTGGAGCTTGAGGAAGTCGGCCTCCGGGTCGGAGGGGAGGATGTATTCGGTCACCGGCTGGCGGGGCGAGCCGTGCATGGCCACGAAGTCGCGGCCCGAATAGCTCTGGGCCAGGCTCTCGAGGAAGCGCCAGCGTCGTTCGCGGTCCGGATCGGACCGGGAGGAGTCGGGCTTGAGCCGGGCGCGGACGAAGTCCACCGCCGCCCGGGCGATGGCGTTGAAGCCGATGGCCTGGAAGAGCACGGCGTGGTCGTGGTTGCCGCAGAGGTTGACGGTGCAGTGTTCGGCGGCCAGGTCGATGCAGGCCTCGGGGTCCGGCCCGTAGCCCACCACGTCGCCGAGGTTGATGACGGTTTTTACGCCGTGGTGGTGAATGTCGTCGAGCACGGCGGTGAAGGCTTCCAGGTTGCCGTGCACGTCGGAAAGCAGGGCCACGGTTTCACGTTTGGCAGACATGCTGAAAATATCCCTCGGTCCTCAGACCGGCTTGACGCCCAAGCGCGCCGCCGTTGGGCGGAAAACGCCCCGCCGCCGGCGACCGCCGGCCCCCGGGAAACGGCTCCGGCCGGTCACGGCCGGGTTTCAAGGCTCGGCGGATCGCCGCGAACCGCGCCTCAGTCGGCGGCCTGAACGACCTCGGTGACCTCGGGCACGGCCTGCTTGATCCGGGCCTCGACGCCGGCCTTCATGGTCATGGCCGCGTGCGGGCAGCCGTGGCAGGCCCCCTTCAGGCGCACCGTGACCCGGCCGCAGCACTCCTCGACCTTGACCAGTTCGATGTCTCCGCCGTCCATCTGCAACATGGGCCGGATTTGTTTGATGACCGCTTCGACCTTTTCGCGCATTTCGCTCTCCTTGCGGATGTTCCGCGCCGTTCGCCCTCGACCGCATCCGGCGGCGGTGGACCAATCGGTCTGACCGTAAGATTATAGGCATTCGTTCATATGAGGGGAGAACTTTCCGCCGGAAAGTTCTCCCCTCGTGCAGCAATCGCGATTCGTGACGCGGCCTAGAGTCCGGCCGCCTGGCGCAGCGCTTCGGCGCGGTCGGTCTTCTCCCAGGTGAAGCTGGCCTCGGTGCGGCCGAAATGGCCGTGGGCGGCGGTGGCCTGGTAGCGGGGCTTGAGCAGGTCCAGGTCGCGGATGATCGCGGCCGGGCGCAGGTCGAAGTGCTTGTCCACCAGCGCGGCGATCTTCTCGTCGGCGATCTTGCCCGTGCCGAAGGTGTCGACCAGGACCGAGAGCGGCTTGGCGATACCGATGGCGTAAGAGACCTGCACTTCGCATTCCTCGGCCAGGCCGGAAGCCACGATGTTCTTGGCCACCCAGCGGGCGGCGTAGGCGGCCGAGCGGTCGACCTTCGAGGGGTCCTTGCCCGAGAAGGCGCCGCCGCCGTGGCGGCCGCGGCCGCCGTAGGAGTCGACGATGATCTTGCGCCCGGTCAGGCCGCAGTCGCCGTGCGGGCCGCCGATCACGAACCGGCCGGTCGGGTTGGCGTGATAGACCGTGTCCTTGTCCAGCAGTTCGGCGGGGATGACCTTTTTGGCCACCTTCTCGATCATGTCGGCGCGGATCTGCTCGTAGGAGACGTCCTCGTCGTGCTGGGTGCTGATGAGCACGGTGTGGACGCGCACGGGCTTGCGGCCTTCGTATTCGACGACCACCTGGCTCTTGCCGTCCGGCCGCAGGTAGGTCAGGCCGCCATTCTCGCGCAACTCGGCCAGCTTGGCCACCAGCTTGTGGGCCAGCATGATCGGCAGGGGCATCAGCTCCGGGGTCTCGTTGACCGCGTAGCCAAACATCAGGCCCTGGTCGCCGGCGCCCTGCTCGTGGCAGAGGCTCTGGGTGGCGGTGACGCCCTGGGAGATGTCTGGCGACTGCTTGCCCAGGGCAGTGACCACCGCGCAGGTCTTCCAGTCGAAGCCCATCATCGAATCGTTGTAGCCGATCGACTTGATGATGCCGCGGGCGATCTCCGGGATGTCCACCCAGACATTGGTCGTGACTTCGCCGGCGACCACCACCAGGCCCGTGGTCACCAGGGTTTCGCAGGCCACGCGGGCGGCCGGATCCTGGGCGATGATGGCGTCGAGGACGCCGTCGGAAATCTGGTCGCAGACCTTGTCGGGATGTCCCTTGGAAACGCTTTCCGAGGCGAACAGCGTGCGGCGGGCCATAATGCTTTTTCTCCTTCCCAAAAAAAATAAGCCACTTCGAACAGTGGATTTTTCGATGGAAATTGTCAAACGGAGAAAAATTCTACGTTACCCGAACCTTATTGCAAGGTCTTTCTCAGGATGGTTCGGCCGTCGCCGTCAGGCGCGCCAGGCAGGGTTTGAGCAGGCTGGCCAGGGCCCCGACCACCAGGGGTTTCAAGAGCACGGCGTCGAACAAACCGGTCTCGGTCGGCTTGCGGGGGGCGCGGGTGTAGGCGACCACGGCGACTTCGTTTTTGCGCTCCTGGCGCAATTGGATGGCCAGATCGACGCCGGACACCTCCTGGTCGTCCAGATCGATGAGCAATAACTCGGGTTTGGCCTTCAACTCTTCGGCCAATTCCTCGGGCTCGACGGCCGCCCGGACAATGAATCCGGCCTCGACCAAATGTTTTTCAATGCGGTCGCGCAGCAGGGCGTCATTTTCGATTATCAGAATTTTCGCCACGAACTAACCTTTCCGCACTTTTGCTCCACCCCTCATGTCTCGATTATCCGATTGGATACACTATTTCCGAATACCTAGCAAGTAAAAACAATACTCTAATTTAACAAAAATTCGCATTCCTCCCTATGAATAGTCACAGCAAAGAAATAAATTATCCTGCGAGTTCCGATAATCATCTAATTGGCTCCGGCTTTTGGTCGGCCCGCAATTTTTGCCTGCCCGTTTTGCCTGCCCGCCCGCGGCTGGCTTCTGTCATTATGACCATGCACCCGCGGTAAATCGGCTTGGCCGCCGGCGGGCGGCATAGAATTCCCCCGGAAAACGAAAACCTGGCTAGTATCTTTATAACTTTCTTCCAATTAATGTGTTATATTTTCTGTGCTCCGGGCGGGTGACTCAATCTGCCCCCAGTTTCGCAAAGTCCGGAGTTCCGGCACGGCTGTTGCATTAAAGCTTCCCAAAGCCGGCCTGATTGTCAGAATGGCTGTGCGGACTAATTTGCATTCGGTAAACCGAGAGACACATCGACTACGGATCAGGAGGATTATGGATGGCTGCAAAGAAACTGCTCTTTGCCAGTGACGCCCGCGCCCGGATGAAGGACGGGGTGGTCAAGCTGGCCCGCGCGGTCAAGGCGACCCTCGGGCCGCGCGGCCGCAACGCCGTGCTGGACAAGTCGTGGGGCTCGCCCAACGTGACCAAGGACGGGGTCACCGTGGCCGAGGAGATCGAGTTCCAGGACAAGTACGAGAACATGGGCGCGCAGCTGGTCAAGCAGGCCGCCACCAAGACCTCCGACAAGGCCGGCGACGGCACCACCACCGCCACGGTCCTGGCCGAGGCCCTCTTCCTGAACGGGCTCAAGAACGTGGTCGCCGGGGCCAACCCGATGGCCCTCAAGTTCGGCATCGACAAGGCCGTGGCCGCCATCGTCGAGGAGATCGGCAAGATGTCGATCCCCGTCAAGGGCAAGAGCGACATCGCCAACGTCGCCGCCGTCTCGGCCAACAATGATCCGGAGATCGGCAAGATCATCTCCGACGCCATGGACAAGGTCGGCAAGGACGGGGTCATCACCATCGAAGAGGGCAAGTCGATGGAGACCCGCGTCGACGTGGTCGAAGGCATGCAGTTCGACCGCGGCTTCCTCTCCCCCCATTTCGTGACCAGCCCCGAGACCATGGAGGCGGTCCTCGAAAAGTGCGTCATCTTGATCCACGAGAAGAAGATTTCCAACGCCAAGGAGATGGTGCCCCTGCTGGAAGAGGTCAGCAAGGCGGCGGTGCCGCTCCTGATCATCGCCGAGGACGTCGACGGCGAGGCCCTGGCCACCCTGGTCGTCAACAAGATGCGCGGCGTGCTGAACGTCTGCGCGGTCAAGGCCCCCGGCTTCGGCGACCGGCGCAAGGCCATGCTCGAAGACATCGCGATCATGACCGGCGGCAAGGCCATCTTCGAAGACCTGGGCCTCAAGCTCGAGCAGGTCAAGCTCGCCGACCTCGGCCGGGCCCAGAAGATCACGGTCGACGCCGACAACACCACCATCATCAAGGGCGCGGGTTCCTCCGCCAACCTCTCCGCCCGGGTCAAGCAGATCCGGCGCGAGATCGACGCCACCACCTCCGATTACGACCGCGAGAAGTTGCAGGAGCGGCTGGCCAAGCTCGCCGGCGGCGTCGCCCAGATCAACGTGGGCGCGGCCACCGAGACCGAGATGAAGGAGAAGAAGGCCCGCTACGAAGACGCCCTGCACGCCACCCGCGCGGCCATCGAGAGCGGGATCGTGGCCGGCGGCGGCGTGGCCCTGATCCGCGCGGCGAACAAGGTGCTACCCAAGCTCAAGCTCGCCGGCGACGAGGCGGTGGGCGTGGAGATCGTCAAGCTGGCCGTCGAGGCCCCCCTGCGCCAGATCGCCCAGAACGCGGGCCTGGACGGGGCCGTGATCGTCCGCAAGGTCAAGCAGGGCAAGGATACCGAAGGCTTCAACGCCCTGACCGGCCAGTACGTCGACCTGGTCAAGGACGGCGTGATCGACCCGGCCAAGGTCGAGAAGACGGCCCTGCAGAACGCCGCCTCCGTGGCGGGGATGCTGCTCACCACCGAGTGCATGGTCGCCGAAGCGCCCCAGAAGGACGACGACGCCCCGGCCGCGGGCGGTGGCGACATGGACGATATGGACTATTAAAAACGGATTCGCGGTCCGCAGGCCGGCGGTAGCGCCGCGGCCCGGACCGGGCCAACGCTTAAAACAGACTTTTGATTAAAAGGAGCGGTTCGAAATGGCGAAGACTAAGGGCAAGGGCGAGTGCGGTTGCGGCTGCGGCAGCGTCTGCCTGCGGCCCCTGGACGATCGGGTAGTGGTCAAGCGCATCGAGGCCGAGGAGAAGACCGCCGGCGGCATCTTCCTGCCGGACAATGCCAAGGAAAAGCCCCAGAAGGGCGAGGTGATCGCCGTGGGTCCGGGCAAGCTGCTCGACTCGGGCACCCGGGCCACGCCCGACGTGGCCGCCGGAGACACGGTCCTGTTCGGCAAGTATTCGGGCACCGAGGTCAAGGTCGACGGGACCGAGTACCTCATCATGCGCGAAACCGATATCCTGGCCAAGCTCTAATTAGAGGGAGATTGAACCGATGGCAGCCAAACAACTGATGTTCGGCGACGACGCCCGCCAGAAGATTCTGGCCGGCGTGCGCAAGCTGACCCGCGCCGTCAAGTCCACCCTCGGGCCCACCGGGCACAACGTGGTCTACGAGAAGGGCTTCGGCGGCCCCGGCATCACCAAGGACGGCGTGACCGTGGCCAAAGAGATCAAACTCGAGGATCCGTTCGAGAACATGGGCGCGCAGATGATCAAGGAGGTCGCCTCCAAGACCTCCGACATCTCCGGCGACGGCACCACCACCGCCAGCGTCCTGGCCGAGGCGATCTACGGCGCGGGCCTGAAGAGCGTCACCTCCGGGGCCGATCCGATGGCCTTGAAGCGCGGGGTCGAGCAGGGCGTGGCCGCGGCCGTGGCCCACCTGGACACCCTGGCCAAGCCTTGCAAGAAGTTCGACGACATCGCCAACGTGGCCAGCATCTCGGCCAACAACGACCGCGAGATCGGCACCATCATCGCCCAGGCGATGGACAAGGTCGGCGCCGACGGCGTGGTCCAGGTCGAAGAGGCCAAGACCACCGAAACCACCATGGACCTGGTCGAAGGCATGCAGTTCGACAAGGGCTACCAGAGCCCCTACTTCGTGACCAACGCCGCTCGGATGGAGGTCGAGTTCGAAGACGCGCTGATCCTGATCTGCGAGAAGAAGATCTCCAACCTGCGCGAATTCATCCCGGTCTTGGAGAAGGCCGCGACCTCGGGCAAGCCTCTGCTCATCATCTCGGAAGAGGTCGAGAGCGAGTGCCTGGCCGCCCTGGTCGTCAACCGCCTGCGCGGCACCCTGCAAGTCTGCGCGGTCAAGGCCCCCGGCTTCGGCGATCGGCGCAAGGCCATGCTCGAGGACATCGCCATCCTCACCGGCGGCCAGGCCATCACCGAAGACCTGGGCCTCAAGCTGGAGAACGTCGAGCTCGAGCAGCTCGGCCGGGCCCGCAAGATCACCGTCGACAAGGACAACACCACCATCGTCGAGGGTGCGGGCAAGAAGGCCGACATTCAGGCCCGGATCGAGCAGATCAAGGCCCGGATCGACGCCACCACCTCCGACTACGACCGCGAGAAGCTCCAGGAGCGGCTGGCCAAGCTCTCCGGCGGCGTGGCCGTGATCCATGTCGGCGCCGCGACCGAAGAGGCGATGAAGGAGAAGAAGGCCCGCGTCGAGGACGCCATGCACGCGGCCCGCGCCGCGGCCGAAGAGGGCGTGGTCCCCGGCGGCGGCGTGGCCCTGCTGCGCTGCCGGGCGGCGGTCGAGGCCGTCCGGGCCAAGGCCAAGGGCGACGAGAAGACCGGCGTGGATATCGTGCTGGCGGCCCTGCGCGCGCCGATCATGCAGATCGCCGCGAACTCCGGACTGGACGGCTCGGTGGTCGCCGCCGAGGTCGAGGAGCTCAAGGACGCGATGGGCTTCAACGCCTTCACCGGCGAGTACGTGGACATGCTCAAGGCGGGCGTCCTGGACCCGAAGAAGGTCACCCGCACGGCCCTGCAGAACGCGGGCTCGATCGCCACGCTCCTGCTGACGACCGAGACCATGGTCACGGAGATTCCGTCCGGCAAGGACAAGAAGGCCGTGGCCGGCGCGGTGTCCTGAAGCCCTTGCGGCGCGTTACGCGATTCGCCGCCCCGGCCCGGCCTCGCCGCGGCCGGGGCGTTTCTTTCGCCCCGGTTGCGCCCGCTGCGCGCGGGCCTATAATGACCGGTGGTGAAACGCAGGTTTGATCGATTTGACGGCGGATTATTCAGCATGGCCAAGCGCGATTACTACGAAGTCCTGGGCGTCGGCCGCGAGGCCGGCGAGGAAGAGATAAAAAAGGCCTACCGCAAGCTGGCCATGAAATTCCACCCCGACCGTAATCCCGGCGACAAGGCGGCCGAGGAGAAGTTCAAGGAGGCGGCTGAGGCCTACGAGGTGCTGCGCGACGCCGACAAGCGCGCCCGTTACGACCGCTTCGGCCACGAAGCCATGGGCGCCGGCGGTCCGCAGTTCTCCAATTTGGAGGACATCTTCCAGCACTTCGGCGACATCTTCGGCGGCGGAGGTTCGATCTTCGACGGCATCTTCGGCGGCGCGGGCGGCGGCTTCGAGTCGTTCGGCGCCGGGGTCCGCTCGGGCGCGAGCCTCAAGTGCCGGGTGAACATCAGCTTCGAAGAGGCGGCCTTCGGCTGCGCCAAGACCATCGAGCTGCGCCGGGCCGAGCCCTGCGAGAAGTGCGGCGGTTCGGGCGCAGCCCCCGGCACCAAACCCCGGGTCTGCTCCACCTGCCAGGGCCGGGGCCAGGTCTATCGCAACCGCGGCTTCTTCTCCGTGGCCACCACCTGCCCCAGCTGCGGCGGCCAGGGCACCTCGATCGACAAGAAATGTCCAGCCTGCTCCGGCCAGGGGCGCGTGCCCAAGACCGTGCGGGTGCGGGTCAACATTCCCGCCGGCGTGGACGACGGCACCCGCCTGCGCATCCCCGACGAGGGCGAGCCGGGCGACGGCGGCGGACCGCGCGGCGATCTGTACGTTTATGTCTTCGTCGAAGAGCACGAGTTCTTCCAGCGCCACGGCGACGACGTGGTCTGCGAGGTGCCGATCACCTTCGCCCAGGCCTCCCTGGGCGCGGACGTCGAGGTGCCGACCCTGCGGGGCAAGGCCCGGGTGAAGATTCCCCCCGGCACCCAGAGCGGCCAGGTCTTCCGCCTGCGCGGCCAGGGCTTCCCCCGCCTGCGCGGCGGCGGCGAGGGCGACCAGATCGTGCAGGTGGCCATCGACGTGCCCAAAAAGCTCACCCCCCGCCAGGAGCAGCTCATCCGCGAACTGGCGGAGCTGGACGACAAGAACGTCTCGCCCAAACGCAAGGGGTTCGTCGAGACGCTCAAGAACATTTTTGATGGAGGCAACGAGGAACGGTGAGCCGCAATAAGAAAAAACATCGCCACTGGTTGGAGGGGGATGACTCCGCGGCCAAAGATTCCGCCGAGGAAAGTGTAGAAATGCAGGAACTGCGCGAAAAACTGGCCCAGACCGAGAACGAACGCGATCAATATCTGACTCTGGCCCGCCAGGAGCGGGCCGAACTGGAGAACTACCGCAAGCGGGTGGACCGCGACCGGGCCAACTACAAACGCGAGAGTCTGGCGGGCTTTTTAAAGAGCTTCTTCAATCCGCTGGACGACCTGGACCGCTCCATCGCCTCGGGCGAGAAACAGGGCGCGACCCCCGAGCTGCTCCAGGGCCTGAACCTGGTCCGCGAGAACCTATGGAAATCGTTGCGCGAGGCGGGCGTGGCTACAATCGAGGCGGTGAACCAACCCTTCGATCCGGCCTTCCACGAGGCCCTAACCATGCTGCCCGGCACCGGCCGGCCGGCGCACACGGTGGTGGAGGTTTTTCAGCCCGGCTATCAGCTCGACGGCTTCGTCCTGCGCCCGGCCAAGGTGATCGTCGCCGCTCCGGACCCGTCCGCCCCGGCCCAACCAGCCGGTGAGACTCAACCCGAGGAATCCGAAGCTGAAACCTGCGATTGATTCCGGCGGTTGCTCCTTTCAACAGGTTCGATGCCTGTTCATCTGGAGTGTTTGCGAAACGAACTGAATGTGGGAGCGGGCCACCTGAAAGGCCCAACGCCGGTGGCCGAAAAGCGCTGCTTCAAGGAGAGATTCAACATGCCGACCTATGAATACGAATGCAATGCCTGCGGGCACAAGTTCGAAGAGTTTCAATCCATGACCGACAAGCCGCTGCGCAAGTGCCCGGAGTGCCGCAAGCTCAAGCTCCAGCGCCTGATCGGCACGGGCGCGGGCATCATCTTCAAGGGCAGCGGCTTTTACGAGACCGACTACAAGCGCAAAGGCGGCTCCTCCTCCTCCAGCAGCGAAAGCAAGCCGGCGGAAACCAAAACCGAGTCCAAGAGCGAGAGTAAAACTGAATCCAAGCCCGCCGCCAAGTCGGAAAGCAAACCCGCTTCGACTCCGGCCAAAAGCTGAATTTAGCCGCTAACCATAGATTGTCTGCGTTGCCCTGCTCTCTGCGCCCCAGCCGGTCTAGTCCGGCCGGGGCGTTTGGTATCAATTTAGGTTAATAATGACTGATATTGGGGGCCTTTTTTGCAAAAAAGGTTCCCTGGACCCTCCCAAAACTCTCACCCAGCTTCGCCTTTTCAACTGTTCAGATGAATGAACTCTAGGCCGCCGGAATTCGAACTCCAACCGCTTCGACAATAGAAATGAGAATGGTTATTATTGGCGTGATTGAATATCAAACGCTTCGCCCGCCCGGCAAGCTCAGATGAGTGAATCGAACTCGAGTGACTGCCGCGGAGTTCATTCGCTTATATCGTTTGAAACGGCAAAGCCGGTCGAGAGTTTTTTGAAGGTGGCTGGGGAACTTTTTTGCAAAAAAGTTCCCCCAGTAGTCGGTAAGAATCAGCCGGAAGTCTGCAAGCCCTGCTGCGGCCGGGCCTGCACCAGCCAGATCCGCCCGCCGCTCAGCACGCCTTCCACGTCCTGCGCCGCGCCCAGCCGGGTTTCCAGCCAGCCGGCCAGCCGGCCCAGCCGCTTTCCCGCTTCCGCCAGCGCGTTCGGCTCGGCGCTGAGCGTTTCGCGCGAATAGTCCACGCGCTGCCGAGTCGGGCCGCCCGCCGCCCCCGGCCGCCAAGCCAGCGAGAAGGAGGCGAAGCGTTCGATGGTCGCCGCCGCTCCGGAATGCTCGGCGTTCAACCGGTAAGGCGCGCCGGCCACGCCCGCCCCGGCCAGAATTTCGCCCAGGCCGGCGGCCAGTTCGACCGAGGCCCGCGCGGCATCCGGCGCGAGCGGGTCGCGGGTATGCATGATGAACGAATATTCCGGCTCGACCAGTTCCTGAATCAATACGGCCATGCTCACTCCGCCAGCCGGCAGGCCGCAGTCGCGCCGGCTCAAGGCTGCCCGCCGGCTCCAGAGCGAAGCCCAGACCCGGGCCACGGCCGGCCCGAGTTCGGACGCAACCACGCCCAGCACGGATTCGTACAGGCCAGCGCCGGCCAGATCGGCCAGATCCTCGCCATTGGCGCTGGAGCGCACGGCATATTGCCGGCCGGCCGGCAATAACGCCCGCAGTTCAGCCAGCCACGCCTCCGGCGGGCACAAAACCTCGACCAGAGCCCGCAGTTCATCCGCCAGGATCAGAAAATCCGTTTCCGTCGCGCTCGGCAATTGCGCCAGAAGCTTCTCATAGTCGGCCATTCGTCCGGCCTGGGCTAGACAGGCTTCGAGCGAGCCGAAGGGGACCACCGCTCCGCCCGGAGCAGTGAACGGTTCGGCCGGAGAATCGCCGGCCAAGGTCCGCAACCGGGCCGACGCGGCCGCTTTCGCCCCGGCGAATCCGGCTTGGGCCTTGATTAGCGGAATCATCCGCCCGGCCGAATGTAAATCCGCCGCCGGCAGGTTTCGTTCTGTTTTTCGAGTTGCGCCCCGCGCAGCCGCAGATTCAACCCGCTCGGTTTCGTGCAGTCGCAAGCCGTCGGCACTGACCTGGATTTCGACCGGCCGGCTGGATAGTGCCGCCAGTCGGGCAAATTCGGCCGCGCCGCGTGCCCCGTCCTCGGCACAGGCCGCCAGCGGCACGCCGGCTTGGCGGACCCGCACGCCCAGATGCGACAAATGCGGCAGCGCCCGGCCAAGCACAATGCCGGTCAGATTGGGCGATAGCTCTTCATCGCCTTCGGCGGTTTCCACCAAGGCGACGATCGGCCCCGGCTCGTTGCGCAACTCGCCCAACGTTCGCGCCCGGCGGCAATAGCCGCCCGCCCGGCCCGGCGATACGGCCTCCCAGGGCGGCAGATTCAAAACCTTTCCGATCTCGCCCAAGCCCAGATCGGCCAGGCCGGCCAAGGGGAAGGCTAGGCCGCCCCGCGCCAGGCCTTCACCGAACAGCCGCCGCGCGGCCTCGCTCACCCCCAGCGCCGCGCCCAGGCTTTCGGCCAGCGGCGCGAGTTCCTGCATCAGCCAAGTGGAATGCTTCTCCGCCAGCCGGCGTATCCGCTCCAGGCTGGCACGCAAACGGAGCAAATCCAAACGCGATTCCGGCTTCAGCTCCCGAACCCAGGCCGCCAGTTCCGCCGCCACGGCCGCGCTTTCCTCCGGCTCTATCTGCGCCAGTCGGGCATTGATCAACGCCGCCTGCACCAGTTCGAGGAAATCCGGCCAGACCAGAAGGCGGGAAGATGATGGCGATTCGTTACGCCCGCCGGCAGCGGCGGCCAGGCTGGTTCCCAACAGCACGAACGCATCGTCTTCCAGGGCGATGTCGAGCAGGCGCAGGCTCTGCCGGCCGGCCGGATCGCCGACTGGCGCGGTCGCCAACTGCCGGCGCAGCTCGGTCAATTTCAGCAGAGCCGACCGCGCCAGAGCTGAGGTTTCCGCCCCCGCGCGCGCCGCCCGAAAATTGGCGGCCGCCTGGCGCAACTCGGCCGGGCAGTCGGCAGCGGCTTCCAACTGAGCCAGGCGCCGGCCGAGGGAGGCGGCGCTGAAAAATTCCTCCAACTCGGCGTGAAAGACGCGGAATTGAGCCACGAATTCGGCCGGACAATTCGCCCCCGGCGCGCAGATGTCGGCCAGAATCGCCGCCGAAACCGCCAGGTCGCCCGGATCGGCCGAACGGTGCAGCTTGTTCTGCAGCGTGGTCTTGATCCGCAGCTTCAGTTCCTTGGGGATGTCGTTGCGGTGGGCCAGATCGCGGATGCGGGTGAGCGGTTCGGCCCGGCTGAATTCGGCGGCAAAAGAAGGCAGCGCCGGACTGATCCTCCGGGCCAGCCAGGCCAGCTCCGGCGTCTCCAGACGGGCGAGAAAGTTCTCGATCTCCCGCGCGGCGGCGGCGTGATGGCAGGGGCGATGATGCCCGCCCTCCTCGGCACAGACCAATTCGCCCGTAGCCAAAAAGCGCAAATAAACCGCCACATAACCCAGTCCAGCGGCCGTAGGCGAAAAATCCTCGGCCAGCAGCAGATCGCGTACGCCCTCCAGCCGCAGTCGCCAGCTGGTATGCCGCGAGTTTAATTCGACCAGCGCCCGGGCCGTCGGTTCCGGGTTGCCCGCACCCGGACCGCCGGCTTCCGCGGCTCCATCCTTCCGGGTGGAGCTGGAGGGCAGAGAGATTCCCGCCAACCCGGCGGAACCGGCAGGACCGGAAAAAATAAACTCGCCCCTCTTAACTCCATTCGGGCTCTTCCCCGAAGGAGAAGAGGCCGGGGCGACGATTGTTTGCGCGGCGCTGGCCGACGAGACCCCGGCAGCTTGCGGGGCTTCGCCTGCCGCGATTGCCGGGACCGGCGGCACTTCTTCGGCCAAGGCCGCCGGCCAGAGTTCGGTCAGCAGGCGGCGCAGCCGGTCGGCGGCGGCCAGGAGCAGCTCCGGCGGCTGGGGCCATTGTTCGAGAATCAATGCCCCGCGGTAATTTCGTTTCCGCAGCCGGTCGAGGAAGAGGCGCACGCCGGAGTCGTTCTCCCGCGCCGGGCCGGTGAAGAGCGGCAGATGCCGGTCGGCATCGCCCCAATTCTCATGCACGTGCAGGTGGATGATCGGCACGTCGGCGGAGAGCTCGTCGATGAAACGGATGTAGTCGTTGCGCGTGGCCAGGCAGAGGTTGGCGTGGCCGATATCCAGGCAGAGACCCAGGATGCCGCGCAATTCAGGATCGGCGGCGATCAGGGCGAAGACCTGATTAAAGTCTCGGGGCGAGGTCTCGGGCGTGTTCTCCAGACTGAGGCGCAGGCCCAGTTCACGTGCCGACATAGCCAGCGGTTTCAGGGCCGCGAAAAATGCCGCCGGCCCGGCTTCGGAATAGAGGTGGATATTGACCAGCTCCGCGCCGATGTCGCGGGCATAGGCCAGGCTTTCGCGCACGTGCGGCGCACCATCCGGCTCCAGCAGGTTGGCCTGCCAGGGCGCGTGCACGGTCTGCCAGAGGCCGCGCGTGCGGCCCAGTTCCCGCTTGGCCGCGCGGATCGCGGGATCGTCGTCGCTAAAGGTCCAGCCGTGAACCCGGCCCTCGGCGTCGACCTTCTGATCGGCAAACCATTCGAAGGCTAAAAATCCGTGGCTCAGCGCAAAACCCCAAGGTTCGGCGGCCGTCGCGGCCGAGAAGGCGGTCTGATTGCCGAGGCGCAGGCGGGGCGGCATGGGGTTTTACCTTTGCTTGTCCGCCGCCGCTCACTGCCCGCGCGGCGTTTCCCGGAGCTGATGAATTTGCAGCAGCTTGACCTTGCGTTCGTCGGCGGCCAGCACCTTGACCTGTAGGGGGCCAAACTCGAAGGTCTCGGCCGGCTGGGGGATGTGCCCCAGCACCGAAAGCACGAACCCGCTGACCGTCTCGTAGTCGTCGTCCTCGGGGATGACGTCGGAGTCGAGGGCTTCGTTGACTTCGCTCACGTGCACATGAGCCTGGACGATCAGAGTATCGGCGTCGAGCTTGCGGATCTCCTGTTCCGCTTCGGCCTCGTCGTACTCGTCTTGGATCTCGCCCACGATCTCTTCGAGCACGTCCTCAATCGTGACCAGGCCGGCCGTGCCGCCGTACTCGTCGAGCACGATGGCCATGTGGGCCTTGCCCTTCTGCATCTCGCGCAGGAGCTCGGAGATGCGCTTGCTCTCGGGCACGAAGATCGGCTTGTGCAGCAGCTCGCGCAGGGCCGGCATCTGGCCGTTCTCCTGCCCCCAGTAGCGCAGCGTGTCGCGGACATAGTAGATGCCGACGATGTTGTCGCGGGTCTCCTGGTGGACCGGCAGGCGCGAGAAACCGCTCTCCAGCGCCACCCGCACCGCCTCGGCCACCGGCTCGCTCACGTCGATGGAGATCATCTCGGTACGGGGGGTGATGATGTCGGCGACGTCGGAGTCCTTGAAATCGAAGATGCTCTCGATCATCTCCCGCTGCTCCTCGGCCACCACGCCGTCGCGGGCGCCGTCGGAGACCGCGGCGACCAGCTCCTCCTCGCGCCGCTCCTCGGCCTCCTCCGGGGCGTGGCCCAGGATGCGCTCCAGCACCGGCCGCCAGCCGGAGAGGAGCCGGGCAAAGGGGGTCACCGGCCGGCTGAGCAGCCACATCGGCCGCCCGGCCGCCAGAATCAGCCGCTCCTTTTCCAGCGTGCCGATCAGCAGGGAAAGCACCCGCACCAGCGCCAGGGTCAACAGGATCAGACCCACCCGCGCGCCGGCCGTGAAGGTGAACCGGCCGGCCCGGGCCAAATCCGGAAAGACCCAGACCCAGGCCGAGAAGAGGGCGAACCCGCCGTTGCCCAGGGCCTGCAAAATGACCGCGCAAAGGCGCTCGGAGAAGTCGCCCTCCAGGATGCTGCGCAGAAACCGGCCGCCGTCCTCGCCGCGCTCGCGCAGCAGGTCTTCGAGCCGCGAACGACTCAGCGTGGACAGGGCGGAATTGAAGGCGCCGCTGAATCCGGCCAGCAGGACCAGGCCCAAGGCGACGATCAGATTATGCAACGTGTCGATTTTTCCATTCCTCCATCAGGCCGGTGGCGAGCTCCCCCTCGCGGTCCGGACACTTCGGGCGATACTGGTGGTTTCGCGGCCTACATGGAGCGCGAACCGCCATCAGATCCAATCTGTCGGCAACCCCTGGCGCGCGAATTCAGCGGCCTGCTGCCGGCGCATGGCCTCCCGGCCGGCCGGCGTGTCGTCGCGCCCGCCCAGGAGATGCAGCAGCCCGTGCAGGGCGTAAAGCGCCAGCTCGTCGCGAGCGCTCACCCCGCGCGACTCGGACTCGCGCCGGGCGGTGTCCACGCTGACGGCAATGTCGCCCAGCAGCAACTGCCCGCTCTCCAGATCGGTTTCGCCGTCGGGAAAAGAGAGCACGTCGGTCGGGCCTTCATGATCCAGATAGGCGGAGTTAAGGTCCGCAATCCGCCGGTCGTCGACCAGGAGCAGATTGACCGCCGCCGGACCTTCGCCCCGCGCGGCATAGGCCTCGCCCAGCAGCTTGGCCAGAAAGGCGCGCGGCGCCCGGTAACCGGGGCACTCGTTGAGCAGATTGAGCGTGAGTTCGGGTTTCATCTTCTTCGTGTGGAATCCTCCCGCAGCTCGTGGGGATAGCGTACCCGGCTGTGGAACATGCTGGTGAGGATGCGGACAAAGGACTCCTCGACCCGATTCAAATCCGTCAGGGTCAGGCCCGAATCCTCCAGCTGACCCTCCAGCAACCGCCCCAGCAGCAGCTCGTGGACCAGGCGCTTGATGTGGGCGCTGGAGGCCCGCTCCAGCGAACGGCTGGCCGCCTCGACGCAGTCGGCCAGCATCACCAGCGCCGCCTCCCGGCTTTGGGGGATCGGCCCCGGATAGTGGAAAAGGCTCTCGTCGACCACGCTATCGGGTCCGGCGGCCTGCTTGGCGCGATAATGGAAGAAGCCGATCAGGCTCGACCCGTGGTGCTGCTCGATGATCTCGCGCAGCCGGCCGGGCAGGCCGAGTTCGGCGGCCATCTCCGCACCGTCCTTGACGTGGGCGGCGATGATTAGCGCACTGATGGTCGGGGCCAGAGCGTCGTGGCGGCTGACGCCAATCTCGTTCTCGGTGAAGTACTCGGGCTTGGTCAATTTGCCGATATCGTGATAGAAACCGCCCACCTTGGCCAACAGGGCGCTGGCGCCGATGGTCGAGGCGGCGGCCTCGGCCAGGGTGCCGACGATCACGCTGTGGTGATAGGTGCCGGGCGCTTCGACCACCAACCGGCGCAGACAGGGCTGGTTCTGGTCCTGAAGCTCCTGCAAACGCATGTTGGTGGTCGCGCCCAGCCAGGTTTCGAGGAAGGGGGCGATGCCCATCAGGGTCGCGCCCGTGACCAGCCAGACCGCCACCAGCCAGGCCGCCCGGGCCAGGTAATAGCCGCTCTCCTCGAAATCGAGGAACGACCGCCAGTCGAGCGCCAGCTTGAAGGACTCGCCCGAGGCCAGGGACCAGCCGATCACGATCACCGCCGCCAGGCCGCCGCTGGCCGCCGCCGCGCGCATCAACTCCAGCTTATGCCGCACGGTCGGCACCACGCAGACAAAGAGCCAGGCCCCGCCCAAAAGCGCCAGCACCGCCCCCGGCCGACCTTCCTGGACCACCATCAGCATCAGGGCCACGCAGGTCACGGTCAACGCGGCGGTGCGCGCCTCCAGGGCCAGGGCCAGCAGCCCCCCGAACAACCCCAGGGGCAACAGGATCATCGGCAACCCCAGCCAGATCAGACCGTAGGCCCAATACAGGGCCGCTAGCGCGGTCAAGGCCACGCCCAGGCCCTGCCGGGCCCGCCGGTGGCCGACCGGCCGGGTGGCGCAGTAATAGAAGACGAAGCCCAAGGTCAGGAGCATAAGCAGCAGGCTCTTGCCCAAAAGCCGCCGGGCGGTCAGCTCCCAGCCCTGCTGGGCGGCGTAGGCCTGCTCTTCGACCCGCAGCTTGGCCAGCACCTCGGGCGTGATCCGCTTGCCGCGCGGCAGGATCACCTCGCCCTCGTGCACGGCGTTGGTCTCGCTGCGCACCTGCGACTTGCGGTCGGCCAGTTCCTTCTCCGAACCTTCGCGGTCGAACTCCAGGCTGGGCGTCAGCCGCGCCAGCAGGATGTCACGCAACACGCCCCGGAACTCCAGGCTGAAGCGGGGCATGACCCGGGCGAAGCGTTGGTCGAGAATGTTGCGGACGTGGTCGATGGCGATCGGCCCGTTGGCCGAATAGGGCTGCACGCGCGCCAGGCGGACCGAACCGTATTCATCGAGGATCTGGATCTGCCGGCCGCGCTCGGCCTTGAGCCGTTCCGGCGACATCACCCCGCGGTCGAAGACCATCTCCTCCAGCACGGTCCGCACCGGATCGGCGAGGTCGAAATGCAGATAGAGGACGCCCACCGCCGGCCCAACCTCCTTGATCAGGATCGCGGCCTGTTCCGGGGTGAGCGGCGTCTTCTCGGCCGTGGCGAAATCCACCAGAACCGGCGCCTGGTCGGTCTGCCGCGCCTTCTGGAGCAGCCGCCAGGCCGGGCCGAAGACCTGGGCCAGCCACTCCTGCTTGGGCTGCTGCCGGTAGCGCCGGTCGTAGGTGGACTCGATCTCCTCCATGACCTGGCGCTCGCTCACCTCGTCGCGCCATTCAAAGCCGACCCGGCTGATCACGTCCCGGGCGGTGGTCAGACCCAGGTAATAAGGCAGGGGCCGCAAACCCCAGACCTGGGGCGCGGCGGCGAGGGCCACGAAGAGAAGCGCCCCCAAAAGATAAGGGAAGGGAATGTCCACCTCGGCCCAGCGGCGGGTCAGGCTCGGCGCCGCACCCGCCTCGGCCAGGGCCGAAACGCGCGGCAGCTTGGGATAGCGCCCCTTGCGGTTCATGGCTCCGTCCCGGCGGGTTCGCTCTCCGCCGCCTTCTGCCGCCGCGCCTCGTCCTCGCCGTAGGCCTTGACGATGGCCCGAACCAGCTCATGCCGCACGATGTCCCGCGCCTCCAGCCAGACGGCGGCCACGTCCGGCACGCCCGCCAGCAGCCCGACCGCGTGGGTCAGCCCCGAAGCCCCGCCGGGCTGGATCTGAAGGTCCACCTGGGTGGCGTCGCCGGTGACCACGCAGCGCGACTGCGGCCCCAGGCGGGTGAGGAGCATCTTCATCTGGCCGGGGGTGGTGTTCTGGGCCTCGTCGAGGATGACGAAACAGCGCGAGAGGGTCCGGCCGCGCATGAAGGCCAGCGGCGCCACCTCGATCACCCCGGTGTCGGCATAGGCCGCCAGCTGCCGGCGCGAGAGCATGTCCTCCAGCGCGTCGTAGATCGGCCGCAGGTAGGGGTCGACCTTCTCGCGCAGATCGCCCGGCAGGAAGCCCAGGCGTTCGCCGGCCTCCACCGCCGGCCGGGTCAGGACCAGGCGCTTGACCGCGCCGCGCCGCAGGGCCTCGACCGCGCAGGCCACGGCCAGATAGGTCTTGCCCGTGCCGGCCGGGCCGATCCCGAAGACCAGCGATTTCTCGCGGATGGCGTTCAAGTATGTGACCTGGCCGGGCGTGCGAGCCTCGATCCGGCGCCGTTCGGTGCGGATGACCGGCGCGCCCGCGCCGCTCTGCTCCTCGATGGCCAGTTCCATCAGCACCGCCAGCTCCTCGGCCAGATACTCGCCCCCGCGCTCGACCGCACCGACCATCCGCTCCAGCACGTTGACCGCCCGGCCGACCTTGTCGTCCTCGCCTTCGATGACCAGCATGACTCCGCGCGGCACCAGGCTCACGCCCAGGTCGGTGCGCAGCATGCGCAGATGCGCGTCGTGATTGCCGAAAAGGAGGCGCAGCTCCTCGCGGTCTTCCGGCAATTTGACTTCGGCCCTCATGCGGTGCTCCCGCGCCTTAAAATCAACAATCATAAACCATCATTTTAAAATCATTAATCGCATTGATGATTTACGATTGATGATTGTTGATTTATGAATCAACTTCCAATATTTCCGCGTCTCACCCCGCATGCGCTCCGGCCAGGATCAGGAAGAAATACATGGCTGGCGCCCCGACCATCAGCGAGTCGACCAGGTCCAGAACCCCGCCGAAGCCGGGCACGGAGGTGCCCGCATCCTTGACCTGGCTGTCGCGCTTGAAGCAGCTTTCGATCAGGTCGCCCAGCAGCGCCGCCACGGCCAGCAGCGCGCCCAGGACCAGAATCCGACCCCAGCCCAGCGAAGCGATGGCGCTGGCCGGACAGAAGCCGGCGATGGCCGCGATGCTGCCCATGCTGAAGATCATGCCCCCGGCCAGCCCCTCCCAGGTCTTCTTGGGGCTCAGGTTGGGGCAGAGCTTGTGCCGGCCCAGATGGCTGCCCACCAGCAGCCCCCCGACGTCGGAGAGTTTGGCGATGAAGATGCAGATGAAGACGAACTCGATCCCGTCGTACTCCCAGCCGTGGCGCAGGCTCAGATGCCGCATCCGGGGCAGGAAGGACGGCAGAAACCAGACGTAGATCCAGCCCAACATGGTGGTGGAGATGTTGAACATCGCCCCGCGCATGTCCGGCCGCAGCCCCTGGAGCAGAAACGTCCCCAGCACGGCCACCGCCACCAGGGTGGACATCAGATCCGGAAAGGCCCGCTCCAGGCCGTGCCACTTCTCCCAGCACCACCGTTCGTGGACCAGAACCAGCAGCGCTCCGATCACGCAGCCGAAAAGGGAGAAGGGCTCCGCGCCTCGAGCCCGGGCCATCCGGTAAAACTCGCGCAAAGCCATGACCGTCACCACCAGCATGGCGGCGGTCAGGCCCCAGGTGTTGCCCGAGCAGGCGTCGTGCCGCAGGGCAAAATACACCACCAGGATGATCGGCACGGCGGCCAGGATGCGCGTCTTCAGCATGCTTATTCGATTCGCCCGTATTTGCGTTTGCGCCGCTGGAATTCGCCGATGGCCGCCGCCAGATGGGGGCGATCGAAATCGGGCCAGCAGACGTCGCTGCTATAATACTCGCTGTACGAACTCTGCCAGAGCAGAAAATTGCTCACCCGCATCTCGCCGGCCGTGCGGATGAGCAGGTCCGGATCGGGCAGGCCGGCCGTATCCAGCCGCTCGGAGATCGAATTTTCGTCGATTTGGGCGGGATCGAGCCGTCCGGCGGCGACTTCGGCGGCCAGCCGGCGGACCGCCCGGGCCAGTTCGTCGCGCCCGCCATAGCTCAGGGCCATGGTCAGGGTCAGCCCCCGGTTCTTCGCCAACCGGTCGACCGCTCCGTCCACGGCGCGGCGCACGGCCGGCGCCAGGCGGGCCAGATCGCCGATCACCCGCAGGGTCACCCGCTTGCGGTCCAGTTCATCGATCTCCCGGCGCAGGTAGCGGCGCAGGAGCAGCATGAGCGCCCGCACCTCGGCCGGGGGCCGGTTCCAGTTTTCCGAGGAGAAGGCGTACAGGGTGAGGAAGCCCACGCCCCATTCGTCGCAGGCGGTCAGCACCCGGCGGACGGTTTCGACGCCCGCCCGGTGGCCCATAACGCGCGGCTGGCCGCGCTCCCGGGCCCAGCGGCCGTTGCCGTCCATGATGATGGCGATATGGCGGGGAACCCGCTCGGAATCGAAAGGCGGGACGACGGGACGTTTGTCAGCAGGTTCGGCCATGGCCGGGAGCGGCTTCTCCGCCTAAACGCAGTGAATGGTCTGGTTGCGACCGGGGCCGAAGCTGACCGAAGCGATCTTCGCGCCCAGCACTTCGGCGATGCGATGCACGTAGACACGGGCCGCCTCGGGCAAATCGTCGAGGCTCGAGCCGCCGATCTGCTGGCCGCGCCAGCCGGGCAGGGTCTCGTACACCGGCTCGCACCGGGCCAGATCCTCCAGGGCCGCGGGAAAACCCGCCGCCGCCTTCCCGTCCAGCCGGTAGCCGGTGCAGAGCTTGAGTTCCTTGAACTGCCCCAGGATGTCGAGCTTGGTGATGTGCAGCCGGGTCACCCCGTTCAGCTGCGCGGCGAACCTGCCCACCGCCAGATCCAGCCAGCCGCAGCGCCGGGGCCGGCCGGTGGTGGTGCCGTATTCGTCCCACTGGTTCTGGCCCGTGCCGCGCAGCAGCAGCGCCTCCTCGCCCTCGACCTCAGTCGGGAAGGGGCCGGCGCCCACGCGGGTGGTGAAGGCCTTCAGAACGCCGTGGACCTCGTGGATGGCCGTCGGCGGCAGGCCCGTGCCGGTGACGCAGCCGCCGCTGGTGGTGTTGGAACTGGTCAGATAGGGGTAGGTGCCGAAGTCGATGTCCAGCATCGCCCCCTGCGCCCCCTCCAGCAGCATGTGCTGCTTGTCCTCGCGGGCCTGGTGGAGATAGGCCACGGTGTCGGCCACGTAGGCCTGCAACCGCTCGGCGGTGGGCATAGTCTGAGCTTCGACCGTCGCGGGCGAAAGCGGCTCGCCGCCCAGCGAGACGATCTCCCGGTTGGCCAACTCCACCGTTTCGCGCAGCAGATTCCGGAAAGCCTTCAGATCGCGCAGGTGGTGGCAGCGCAGCCCCACCCGCCGGGCCTTGTCGGTATAGCAGGGGCCGATGCCCTGGAGCGTGGTGCCCAGGACGTCCTTGCCCCGGGCCTTCTCGCGCAGCCCGTCGAGCGCTTTGTGGTGCGGCAGGTTGAGGTGGGCCCGGTCGGAGACCAGGAGCCGCTCGGGCCCCGCGTCCAGGCCACGGCCGATCAGCTCGTCGATCTCGGCGCAAAACTTGGCCGGATCGACCACCACCCCGTTGCCGATCACGCAGACCACGCTGCGGCGCAGGATTCCCGAGGGGATGAGGTGGAGCTTGAAGATGTCGCCGCCGACCACGACCGTGTGGCCGGCATTGGCCCCGCCCTGGCAGCGGACGACCACGTCCACGTTCTCGCCCAGGGCGTCGACGATCTTGCCCTTGCCCTCGTCGCCCCACTGCAAACCCACTACCGCCGCGATGGTCATGAGTAATGACTCCAGAAGTTAACCCGCCGAGCGGGTATCCGCAAAAATCCGGTCGCAGACGCCCCTCGCCGGCCCGGGCGACCTGCGCCTCAGACCTCGCCGCCCAGTTCCTTGATCAGGGCCGGCACGACCTCGAACAGGTCGCCGACGATGCCGTAGCTGGCCACCGAGAAAATGGGCGCGTCCTTGTCCTTGTTGATGGCCACGATCACGTCCGAGTTCTGCATGCCCACCAAGTGCTGCACCGCCCCGGAGATGCCGCAGGCGATGTAGAGCTTCGGCTGCACGGTCTTGCCGGTCTGGCCGACCTGATGGCTGTAGGGCATCCAGCCCGAATCCACCGCCGCGCGGCTGGAGCCGACCGCCCCGCCCAGCAGCTTGGCCAACTTCTCCAGCAGGGCGAAATTTTCGGGCCGGCCCATGCCCCGGCCGCCGGAGACGATGATGTCGGCCTCGACGATGTTGATCGTGCCGCCAGCCTCGCGCAGGAACTCCAGCCGCTTGCTGCGGCTCTTGAGCAGTTCGCCGCGGGCGTTGACCTTCTCCACCGCCCCGCCCCGCCCGCCGTCGCGGACGGCCTCCTTCATCACCTTGTGGCGCACGGTGGCCATCTGCGGCCGATGATGGCGACAGAGGATCGAAGCCATGATGTTGCCGCCGAAGGCGGGCCGGGTCTGGAGGAGCAGCCGCTCGTCGGTGATGTCCAGGCCGGTGCAGTCGGCCGTCAGGCCGGTGTGCACGGCCACCGCCACCCGGGCCAGGAAGCTGCGCCCGATCGAAGTCGCTCCCGCCAGGACCACGGCCGGCCGCCGCGCGGCGACCAGGTCGGTGAGCACGGCCGCGTAGGGTTCGGCCGAATAATCCTTCAGGGCCGGATCGTCGACCTGCAGCACGCAGTCGACCGGATATTGCAGCAACTCCTGGCACTGGGCGTCCATGCCGTGGCCGAGTACGGCCACCGTGAGGGGTTCGCCCAGCTTGTCGGCCAGGTGCCGGCCGGCGCCGATCAGTTCGCGCACGACGGGTTGGATCTCGCCGTCGATCTGCTCGCCGAAGACCCAGACGCCCTTGTAGGCCGCCAGGTCGACGACCGCGCTCTTCTCGGCGCGCTGGAGGGCGATGGCGCCGAACTTGCAGGAGTCCACGCACGCGCCGCAGAAGGTGCAGTTGTCGTTGACCGTGGCCAGCTTGCCGTCCATCTCCAGCGCACCGAAGGGACAGACCTTGACGCAGGCCCGGCAGCCCACGCATTTTTTCGGATCAATGATCAGCTTG